>JBQCHA010000027.1:0-22456 GCA_051955175.1 Sphingomonas sp. | reverse complement strand
ACCACGCCATGTTGTTTCCCCCCCCCCGGCGAGGGCGGGGGTCCAGCGTGGGGGGGATGTTTACGGGACCCCGGCCGAGGCCGGGGTGGTATTGCGGGTTGACTCAGGGATAGCTCACCGTCTTCGGGACCTCCGGGATCGGGATCCATTCCTTGTCGTCGCCGGGCACCTTGGCGAACTCCCCGGCTTTCCAGGCGCGCTTGGCCTCGTTGATCCGCTCGCGGGACGAGGAGACGAAATTCCACCAGACGTGACGCGGCGTGGTGAAGGCCTCGCCGCCGCACAGCATCACCCGCGCGCCGCTGGTCGATCGCAACGTCGCGGCGCTCCCTGGCCGCAGCACGTACAGCGTCATCGGCACCAGCGGCAGGTCGTCCAGCATCGCCTCGCCATCGGCGAGATAGACGGCGCGCTCGTCCGCGTCGGCATCGATCGGCACCGCGCCCCCTTCGGCCAGCGCGATGTCGGCGTAGATCGTGCCGGCATAGGTGGTGGTCGGCGCCGTCTGGCCCCACAGGCTGCCCATCACCACGCGGGCGCGGGCGCTCTCGTCGGCAATCACCGGCAGGTTGGCGCGTGCGACATGCTCGAACGCCGGCGCCATTTCTTCCTGCCCGTCGGGCAGCGCGATCCAGGTCTGGATGCCCGACAGCTCTGGCCCCACCGCGCGCTCGGCGCTCGGCGAGCGTTCGGAATGGACGATGCCCGAGCCCGCGGTCATCAGGTTCACCGCACCGGGCTCGATCGTCGCGAAAGTGCCGAGCGAATCGCGGTGGTCGATCGCGCCCGCGAACAGATAGGTCACTGTCGCCAGGTTGATGTGCGGATGCGGGCGGACGTCGATGCCCTGGCCGACCGACAGGTGCGCCGGCCCCATCTGGTCGAAGAACAGGAACGGGCCGACCATCGTCCGCGCCTTGTTGGGCAGCGTCCGGTGCACCTTGAACCCGCCGAGATCGTGGGTGACGGGCTCGATCGTCTGCAGGACGAGGTCGTCATGGGTCATCGCGCCGCTCCTTTGCCGCCGCGATACTCCAATCCACCGCGGTGCGCGAGGGGTTCAGCCGGCATCGAGCTCGGGATAATGGCGGAAGATGCCGTCGGTGTTGAACGGGATGCGGCGGTCGCTCTTCAGATAGGCCTTGATGCCCGGCAGGTCGGCTACCTGATCGTGGATACGGACCAGGCCCGGAAGATCGGGCTCCAGCGCCTTCATCCGCTTGGGGAACATGTAGCGCAAGCCGGCCACCAGCTGGAACATCGAGGTGTCGGCACAAGTCCAGCGGCCATCGATCAGCCAGTCACCGTCGTTCGCCTGCGCGGCGCGTTCGAAATGGCTGAGGAACTTGGGCATCCGCTCATCACGGAACTGCGCGGCGTTGGCAGCGGCCGCGTCCTTCTGATCGGCATAATATTGGCCGACGGCGATCGGGTGATGCACGTTGTGCGTCTCCGCAACCATGTCGGCGATGGTGAGCTGCAGCTGGTTCAGCCAAAGGCGATCGGCCATGGCAGAGGGCGCGAGGTCGTGCCGCTCGCTCAGGTAAAGCAGGATATTGGCGGTCTGCGCGATTACCGTCCCGTCGAGTTCGAGGAACGGCGGCGCATAGGGCTCGCGGCCGGTCAGCGCCTCCATCTTGTCGACCAGCGCGCCCGCGCCCTCTTCACGGGCGCAATCGATATAGTCGATCCCGGCGGCCTCGAGCGGCAGGCGGACGAACTCGCCGCGACCCTGGATCGACGGCCAATACCACAGCTTATACGCCACTCAGCTTTCTCCCGGTGCTCGCGCCCGGATCGCGAGCGCGTGGATGTGTCGCTCCAACAAATCGGCCAGCGCCTTGTTCACAAGCCGCTGGCGCTGCACGCGAGAAAGGCCGGTAAAGGCGGCGGATTCGATGACTACCGTGAAGTGCGATTCGCCCGAGCCGTCGTCGCCCGTGTGGCCGGCATGATGGTGGCTGTCGTTGATCACCTCCAGCCGGCTCGGCTGCAGGTCGGCGGTGAGACGAGTGGTGATTTCGGCCGCGACGGGCCCGGTGGAAGCTTGGGTCATGGCGCCTATATAGGCTGTCTTTGCCTCGTTTGGAGCGACTTCCCGCCGTGCGTGCCCCCCGCAAGGACCGACCCAACACCCGTTTCCATGGCCGTGTCTCCGAATCCGGCCGCGTGTGCGAACATCCCGATTGCGATGAAGCCGGCGAGTTTCGCGCGCCCCCGCTGGAGGGCGGCGCGCAGGGCGATCGCCCCGGCCGCTATCGCTGGTTCTGCCTCGATCACGTGCGGGCGTTCAACGCCGGCTACAACTATTTCGAGGGGATGACGGCGGACGAGATCAACGACGCGCAGCGCCCCTATGCCGGCTGGGAGCGCGAGACGCGCGCCTTCGCCTCGGCGGGGGGCGACCAGCCGCCACGGTGGACCGACTTCGCCGACCCGCTCGACGCGATCGGCGCGCGGTTCAAGGAACGGGTCGAGAAGCGGCGGCCCGACGGCAAGCCGCTCAGCGACGGCGATCGCCGCGCGCTGAAGGTGCTGGGCCTCGGGGCGGACACCGACCGCGCGGCGATACGCCGGCGCTATACCGAGCTGCTGCAGCGTTATCACCCCGATCGCAACGGCGGCGACCGCAGCCACGAACGCCTGCTGCAGGCGGTGATCGAGGCCTATCAGCGGCTGCGCAAGGCGCCGGCCTTCGCCTGACCCCGTCAGTCGCGGTCGGGGGCGCCGAGCGGGAACAGCGGCCGATAGGGCCGCGCCCCCTCGACGCAGCGCGCCACCGACGGGCGGGCGAGCAGGCGCGCGCGATAGGCGGCAAGGGCTGGGAAGCGCTCACCGATCGGGTGCACCCAATCGGCATAGAAGAGCGACGGCGCGGCCGCGCAATCCGCCATCGAGAAGTCCTCCGCCGCCGCCCAGTGCCGCGTCCCCATCCGTTCGTCGAGCCAGCCGTAGATGGCATCGAGCCGCGTCTCGGCTTGCCGGACGCCATAGGGATCGCGCTCCCCCTCCGGCCGCATCGCGTTGGCGACGACCGCGTTCATCGGCGTCATGACGTAATTGTCGAACACGCGATCGACCATCCGCACTTCGACCGCGCCGATCGGGTCGTTGGGAACAAGGCGGACGGCGCCGGGATGCAACGCGTCGAGATATTCGATGATCGCCGTCGATTCGCCGATCGTCCGGTCGCCGTCGCGCAGCAGTGGAAACTTGGCGATCGGCCACAGCGCCACGAACTCGGCACCCGTTTCGGGCTGGTCGGGGCCGAGCTGGCGGAAGGTGAACGGCGTGTCGTTCTCGTACAGCGCGATCAGCGCTTTCCATGTGTAGGACGAGAAGGGGTGGCCGAAGAGTTCAAGCATCACCGCGGCGTCCCCGCCGTCGTCTCCGATCCGGCGAACGCGGCTTCCAGTGCGGCGATGTCGATCTTGGTCATGTCCATCATCGCCAGCATCGCGCGCTTGGCCCCGGCCGGATTGCTGGTGTCCGACATCATCCGCATCAGCTTGCGGGGCACGACCTGCCACGAGAGGCCGAACCGGTCCTTGCACCAACTGCACTGGCCCGGCTCGCCGCCGTCGGCGGTCAGCGCCTGCCAATAGCGATCGGTTTCGGCCTGGTCGTCGGTGAAGACCTGGAACGACACCGCCTCGTTGAAGCGGAAGTGCGGCCCGCCGTTCAGCGCGAGGAATGGATTGCCGAGCAACGTGAACTCGACCGTCAACACGTCGCCCGCCTTGCCCGCGGGGTAATCGACCGGCGAGCGGTTCACCGCGTCGACATGGCTGTCGGGGAAAGTCTCGGCATAGAAGGTGGCAGCCTGTTCGGCCTGGCCGTCGAACCACAGGCAGGGGGCGAGGCGCGCGTTCATGCCGCTCCTCCCGGTCCGACCAGGCCGACGCGCACGCCGGCGGGATCATGCGCAATGACGATGCGGTCGCCGCCCGGCACCTCGGCCGGGCCGTGCAGCACCGCGCCGCCGCCCGCGGTGACCTGCTCGGCGGCAGCGGCAATATCGGCGACGCGGAAGTAGAAGCCCCAGCCGGCGGTGGACTCGGCGGGCCGCTGCATCATCGCCCCGATCCGCTGCCCGGCGGCGTCGATGAAGACATAGTCGCCCATCGGTCCCATCAACATGCGATCGGGGTAGGTCCAGCCGAACAGCCGCGCGTAGAAATCGAGCGCGCCGGCCTGATCGTCGGAGATGAGCTCGTTCCATCCGCACTTGCCGACCGACGCGGCGGCGAAGGCGGTGCTATCCTCCTCGCTGGCGCCGCGCATCGCGTAGAAGGGCACGCCCTGCGGATCGTGCAGCAGCGTCATGCGGCCGATGCCCTCGATCGTCCATGGCGGCATGATCACCCCGCCGCCGGCGGCCTTCGCGGCGTCGGCGGTTGCATCGACATCGTCCACGCCCACGTAGAACAGCCAGCCGGGCCGCGCGCCGCCGGCCGTCATCTCCTCGGTCAGCGTCATCATGCCGCCCGCCATGTCGCCGTCGGCGGTGGCGATCATGCGATAGTCCATCTCGCCGGTCGGTTTAGCTTCGATCGTCCAGCCGACCACTGCATCGTAGAATGTCTTGGAGGCCGCCGGGTCGGCGGTCACCAGCTCGTACCAGATCGGGGTACCGTGCGGGTTGGGCATCGTTTCTCTCCTCAATAGTCGAGCTTGGGATACCAGTCGGGCGCGCGGCCTTCAGGCGTCATGTCGAATATGCTCCACAAGGGCGATGGGTCGGGTACGCCGCGCGGGTCTTGCCCCGGATCGGCGGACCCCATGCCCATCTCGCCCGCCCAGAACAGGCGCGGCGTGCCGTCGCGGCGGGTGAAGACCAGGATCTGCGGGTTGTCGTCGCCCTCCGGCGTCACGGCGTGGTAATCGCGGCTGAACGCGCCCGTCAGGTCGGCGTAGAGCGGCATATGCCGCCAGCCGCGCTCGCGCTTGACGGCGAGCAGGCGGTCGATCGGCGAGCGCGCGGTGACGGCGAACGCCAGGTGCTGCTGCATGTCCGGCACGATGCCGTCCCAAGAGGCGAGCACGTTGGTGCACATCGGGCAGGGCCGCTCGCGCTGCGGGCCGAACATATAAGCGTAGATGACCAGCGTGTCCTTGTCGCCGAACAGGTCGGCGAACGTGACGGGGCCAGCCTCGCCCTCGAACCGGTAGTCGCCGGTGACCGTGCCGCCGGACGGGAGTTGCCGGCGCTGTTCAGCCACGGCGGCGAGCTGTCGCCGCGCCTCCACCTCGGCGGCGAGCAGGTCGTTGCGCGCGGCGCGATAGGCGGCGCTCTCGTTGGGCCAGCGTACCGTATTGGCATCGGCGATCTGCCGGGCAGGCTTGAGCAACGGCGCGTCCATCGACCCCTCCCTCTTCCTCGCCACCGAATCGGCGTTTGACGATAGTGCGGGCGGTAGTTAAGAAAAGCAACTGTGAAGTTAGTAAAACTAAGTATCGAGTGGGGCGCATGACCAAGCGCTGGTATGACGATGCCTGTGGAACCGCGCTGGCGCTCGAGCTGGTGGGCGAGCGCTGGGCGCTGCTGGTCGTGCGCGAATTGATGTTCGGGCCACGCCGGTTCGGCGAGATCAGGGCACAGCTGACCGGCGTCAGCGCCAATGTGCTGACGCAACGGCTGGAGGGGCTGATCGCCGCCGGAATCGTGCGCCGGCGCAAGCTGCCGCCGCCGGCGTCAGTACAGGTTTATGAACTCACCGAATGGGGCGTGGAGAGTCGGCCGATCTTCGACGCGATGGTTTGCTGGGCGCTGCGCAGCCGGGCGCATGATCCGACGCTGCCGCTGTCGCCGGCGGCGCTGATGATGTCGATGCGGACGCTGTTCGACGCCCGGGCGGGGCAGGGGGTGCGCATCACCGCGGGCTTCCGCTTCGATGGCGACGGCTTCGTCATGCGGGTGGCGGAGGGGATGGTGACCGTCGAGCGCGCCGATCCCGAGTTGGCCGACTTCGTGCTGGCGGGAACGCCCAACGCGCTGATCCGGGTGATCTACGGCCGCCGCCCCCTCGCCGGCGCAGAGGCAGAGGGGACGGTGGCGGTGACCGGCGACCGCGCTCTGGCGGAGCGCTTCGTCACGCTGTTCGCGCTGCCGCCGAAGGTGGGTTAGCGCGTCGTCAGCGCGCCGAGCGCTGGAAGAACAGCTTGCGGATGCTGATCATCACCGTGCGGCCGAGCGGGTCGAGGTAATCGGGCTGATAGCTCACCGGCGTCGCGCCGGCGGCATCGGTGACGCGCTGGCGGCTGTTGAACAGATTGTTCGCCGACAGCGTCACGCGCAGCCCGCGTGCCCATGGGTGCTTGGCGACGAAATGCAGCTGGTTGCCGAGATCCGCGAACAGCCGGAAATTGACCGTCGCCAGCGGCGAGAAGTTGAGCGTTTCGGGCGCTGCCGCCGTACCGCCCTGCACCTGCGTGCCGCTCTGCCAATTGCCGCTCAGCCGCGCGCCGAGGCCGTTGTTGAAATAGCCCGCCTGCACCTCGACCTTGTGGCGCGGCATGCCGCCGCTGCTGCCGTTGGTGTCGCCGTTGAGCAGGTCAAGCGCCGGCAAGCCGTCGCGGATGTGGATACGGTCCTCGATCTGCCAGGTATGGTAGACCGCGAACATGACGCGGCCGCTCCCGCGCCCGCCGCCGCCGAACCGCCCGAAGCCGCCATGGCCGTGGAAGCCGCCGGGGCCGCCATGATCGCCCGGGCCGTGATCGCCGCCGGGGGGCGGGGGAGGGGGCGGGGCGCCGTTGTCGGCCGCCTGCGGCTTGCCGCCGTCGGCAGGGGGCCGATCGTGACCGGCGTTCCGGTCGTTCGCCTGGTCGTGGCGCTGGCGCCGCAGGCCGGCGAACGGGTTCTCGCCCTTGCCGGCGCGATAGGCCTCGACCTCCTTCTGGATCTTAGACTTGAGCGGCAGGGAGAGGTTGAAGCCCCAGCGGAACTGCTTGGCATCCTCCTGGTCGAAATTGACCGGGCGGGCATCGATGCTGACCAACTGCCCGGCGTCGTCGCGGACGAAGCGGTCGGGGAATGCCGCCTCGATCGCCGCGGTCGCTGCGGGCAGGCTGGCGATCTCATTGTCGGTGCGGGTCGCCGTATAGGTCGCGATCAGCCGCAGGTCGGTGCTCTGCAGCGGTTTGACGTTGAGCTCGGCCTCGAAAATATGGCGCGTAGCCGCCGCCAGATCGGGGTTGCCGCCGCTGATCTGCGTGACGTCGACGGTGGTGCCGTTCACATAGTCGAACACGCGCGTATTGGGCGTGATGACCGTGGGATTGCCGAGCTGCTGCGCCGAGGGGGCGGTGTCCTGATCGGTGAAGTTGACCAGCGCGCGCACCGACTCGATCGGCGACCAGTTCACGCCATAGCCGACCGTCGTCAGCGTGCCGAAATCCGACAGATGGTCGGCGGCGAGATTGACGTTGGCGTGCAGGTCGCCCAGCGGCTGCAGGAAGTCGCGAGCGCGGCTGGCGATCGGCACGTCGATGTTGAGCCGGCCGTTGGCGATGTCGCGCGAAACCTCGCCATTCTGAACGGCGCCGCGGCGCACCGAATGGCTGGAGAAATCGTCGGTTTCAAGGCCGACGTGCAGGCTGGTGAACACCGATCCCGCCGGCAGCGACAACAGCGAACCATGCATCAGCGCGTCGACCTTCCCGCTGCTGGAGATCGACCGCGCGAAGTCGGTCGCCGCCGGCTCGATCAGCGGCGAGGCGAGCGTGCCGAACGGGTTCACGGTCGCGTCGCCGGCGTCGAGCGCGGCCTGAAGGCCGCTGGCATCGACGCCGACGTTGGTGAAGGTCTTTGTCTCCGTGCGATCGTAATTGCCGGTCAGCGACCAGTTCCACTTGCCGAGCTGGCCGTCGAACGTCGTGCCGAGATGGGTGTCGACCGACTGGTTCTGCTGCTGCAGCGCATGGCCGGTATCGACATAGCGATTGAGCGTGACGTCGTCTGAGAAGGGCGAGAAAGGGTTACCGGCGGGCAGGATGACCGAGATGCCGGGAAGTCCCTGGTCGCTGGTGCTGTCGGTCAGCTCCACGCTGCCGTTCACCGTCGCCTGGACGTTGCCGAAGATGGTCCGCGCATAGACCGCGTTCGCCTTGAAGTCGTCGCTCGACGGCAGCAGCGTGCGATAGCGGCGCAGATCGGTCGCGTTCGCCTGATTGGCGTTCGCCGCGAACTCGCCCAGCGTCGGCGCGCCGCTCGCCGCCGACGCCGGAACCCCGGCGATCGTCACCGGCGTCCCGGCCGCTGCGCTCAGCGCCGGATCGATCTCGGCCGCGCCGCCCGCCGGCGTGATGTTGCCGGTGAGGTCGTAGACGCTCTGGTCGCCTGTGCTGGTGAGGTCGCGCTGGCTTTCCAGCAGCTTGCCCGTCTGCTGATAATTGAGGTTGAGGCTGAAGCGGCCGCTTGGCGTGATGTTGACGATGCCCAGGCTGGGGTGCGGCGTATTGCTGCCCCCGTCGGTGGCGAACTTGTCGCGCATCTCGAGCGTCTGCGCGCGGAAATGCTGGCGCAGCACGATGTTGACCACCTTCTGATCGGCGCTGAAGCCGTATTTCAGCGCGACCTGTTCGGGCAGGATGTCGACGCGCAGGATCGCCTCGGTGGGCAGGTCGCGCAGTTCGCGAAAGTCGGAGATGCGCCGCCCGTTGAGCAGGATCGCAGGCCGCCCGCTGCCGCGGCCGCTCGCCGTCTCCGGCGCCAGCTCGTCGAGCAGGTCGCCGATCGAGCTGACGCCGTAGGAGCGCACGTCGGCCGGGCTCAGCTGCAGCTCCGGCTTGATGTCGCCGACCACCGCGCCGGGCTGCACGCGCGAGCTGGTGACGACGATGTCGGCGGGATCGGCATAATCGTCACTGCCGCCGCTGTCGGTCTGTTGCGTCGACGCCGGCGTGGGGGCCGGCGCCGGCGTCGACGCCCCCTGCTGCGCGTGGCCGGCGACTGGCCAGGCAGCAAGGATCACACCGGCACTCCACGCGATCGCACGCATTCACTGTTACTCCGAACGTATGCGCGCGAATCGGCGCCGGAGCGCCTTAGCGATCAATTGTCGCAAGAGTTTCGCAAACCCCGGTACCTTTCGAAAATTTACTTGCCGAATGACGCGGTCTGCGGCGCGGGCGCGGTCGTGTCGGTGGCGGGGTCGGTCCAGCCGCCGGCGGTGGCGACGTAGAGCCGGGCCACGTTCAGGAACTGCCGCGCGCGCGCCTGGACCAGCCCCATCCGCGCCTGCTGGTACAGCCGCTGCGAATCGAGGATCTGCAGGATGCCCGAATTGCCGACCTGGAAGCTGCGCCGCGACAGTAGCAGCGAATGCTGCGCGACGTCGACCGACTGCTCCTCGGTCGCCACCGAGCTGGCGTCGCTGTGCAGCGCGTCGAGCAGGTCCGCGGTCTGGCGGAAGGCGTCGAGCACGGTCTGGCGATAACTGGCGTCGGCTGCCTTGGCGCGATCGATCGCCGCGCGCTTCTCCGCCTTCAGCGTGCCACCGTGAAAGATCGGCGCGGCAAGCCCCCCGAACAGGTCGAACCCACGGAACGCGCTGGAGAACAGGTCGCCGATGGTCGGTGAGCCCTGTGTATAGGTGCCGCCCAGCTTGATGTCGGGATAGAGATCGGCCTGCGCCACGCCGATTGCGGCGGTGGCGGCGTGGAGATCGGCCTCCGCCTGCAGGATGTCCGGCCGCTTGTGCACCAGCTGGGAGGGGAGGGTGACCGGCACCGACTGCGGCAGCGCCAGCCGGTCGAGGTCGAAATCGGTCGGGCCGAGATCGGCCGGCGCGACGCCGACCAGCGTCGCCAGCAGGTGGCGCGCCTCGTTCAGTTGCTGCTGGAGCTGTGGGATGTCACCGCGATCGGCCTGATACTGGCTCTGCGCGTTCAGTACCTCGGTCAGCGTGCCTTCGCCGGCCTGCTTGCGCTTCTGCGTCAGGTCGACGTTGCGCCGGTCGTCGGCGAGCAAGGTGTTGGCGGTGTCGATCTGCGCCCGGATCGCGGCGATCGTCAGCACCTGGTTCACCACCTGGCCGGCGACGGTGAGGTGCGCCGCCTCGGTCTGGCGGCGCTGCGCCTCCGCCTGGGCCGCGGCCTGTTCCACCTTGCGGCGCTGCTTGCCGAACAGATCGAGGTCGTAGCTGACGCCGCCGCCGACGCTGTAGAGATCGAACACCGGGTTGCTGGTCAGCCCCGGCAGTGCGCCCGCCTTGAAGCCGAAGCCGGCGAGGTTCGCTTCCTCATGCTCGGCACGCGCGTTGAGATCGACCTGCGGCAACCGCTGCCCGCGGGCGGCGGCGACCTGCTCCAGCGCCGCCGACAGCGTGGCGTTGCTCGCCTGCAGGCTGGCGTTGTGGGCAAGCGCCTGATCGACCAGCGTGTCGAGCTCGGGCGAGCCGAATGCGGTCCACCAGCGCGCTGCCGGCCCCTCGCCGGGCACCGCTGCGGGGCCGGCGGCGGGCGTCGGCACCGCGTCGCTGGGCGACACGTAGCCGGTCTGCGACGGCGTCGCCGGGCGCTGGAAATCTGGACCGACGGTGCAGCCGGCGAGCATCGTCGCGGCGGCAAGGCCGAGCGTGAGCGAACGGAGCTTGGGGAGGGCGGTCATGTCGGGTCAGTCCATGTGCATGGTCATGGCCTCGCCTTCGGCCTTGCGGCGCGGCGGGCGCATGAACAGGATCAGGGGGGAAATCAGGATGATGACGACGAACAGCGCGTAGAAGGCGTCGATATAGGCGACCATCCCGGCCTGCCGCGTGATCTCGCCGTTCAGCCGCGCCAGCCCGGCCATCGAGCTAAAGTCGATGTTGCCGGCATTCGCCACCGCGGGATTATCGGGCCGCACGCCCTCGACCAGGCGCGAATGCACCTTGGCGGCATTGCGGATCGTCATCGACTGCAGCACCGAAATGCCGATCGACGAGCCGACGTTGCGGATCAGCGTGAACATCGCCGCGCCCTCGTTGCGGTATTTCGACGGCAGCGTGGCGAAGGCGATGGTCGACAAGGGCACGAACACCAGTCCGGTGCCGAGCCCCTGGATCAGCCCGGTCGAGACCACCAGCGAATCGTCCATCTGCAGGGTGAACCCGCTCATCCGGTAGGTCGACCAGGCGACGAGCGCCAGGCCGACGCCGATCAGGATGCGCGGATCGACGCGCTTGATCAGCTGCCCGACCAGCACCATCGAGATCATCGTGCCCACCCCGCGCGGGGCGGTGACCAGCCCGGTCAGCACCACCGGATAGCCCATCAGCCCCTCGAGCATCGGCGGCAGCAGCGCCAGCACCGAAAAGATCAGCACGCCCAGGAAGAACCCCATGACCGATCCGAAGAGGAAGTTCCGATCCTTGAACAGCGCCAGGTCGATGAACGGGTTTTCGGCGGTCAGCGTGTGGACGATGAACAGATAGAAGAAGGTGATCGCCGCGACGCACTCGATCCAGATTTCCAGGCTGGAGAACCAATCCTGGTTCTGCCCGCGGTCGAGCATCAGCTGCAGGAAGGCGATGCCCAGCGCCAGCGTGGCGAAGCCGAACGCGTCGAGCCGGATCTTGGTCTGGTTGCGCGCTTCGTTGAGGAAGAACCACAGGCCGGCAAACGCAATCGCGCCAACCGGCAGGTTGATATAGAATACCCACCGCCAGCTGTAATTCTGCGTGAGATAGCCACCCAGCGCCGGGCCGACGATCGGCCCCAGGATTGCGCCCATGCCCCACACCGCCATTGCCGGCCCGTGGCGTTCGGGCGGATTGATGTCGAGCAGGATCGCCTGGCTCATCGGCACCAGCGCAGCGCCGAAGATGCCCTGCAACAGCCGGAAGCCGACCAGCTCGCCCAGGCTGGTCGCCATGCCGCACAGCGCCGACGCGATGGTGAAGCCGACGATCGAGACGAGCATCAATTGCTTGCGCCCGAACCGGCTGGCCAGCCACCCGGTCAGCGGCGTCATGATCGCCGCTGCCACGATGTACGACGTCAGTACCCAGGTGATCTGGTCCTGCGACGCCGACACGCTGCCCTGCATGTGCGGCAGCGCGACGTTGGCGATCGTCGAGTCGAGCGAGTTCATCACCGTCGCCGCCATCACCGACGCGGTGATGAAGCGCCGCGTTCCCGTCGGCGGATAAAGGCCGTCGTCAGCGCTCATCTTACTTGGCCGGCGCGCTCGTCCTGGCCGGGGTCACCGGCGGGGTGTCGGGGCCGAACAGGTGCCGGCGATGGCCGGTGTCGACCTCCGCCTCCACCGACAGGCCCGCGTGCAGCGGCACGTTGGCGGGCGGATTGTCGATCGAGATTTCGACCGGCAGGCGCTGCACCACCTTCACCCAGTTGCCGGTGGCATTCTCTGCCGGCAGGACCGAGAAGGCGTTGCCGGTGCCCGGCGAGAAGCTGGCGACATGGCCCTTCAGTGCGAGATCGGGGAAGGCGTCGACCTTGATCGTCGCCGGTTGGCCGAGCCGCATGAACTGCAGCTGGTTTTCCTTGAAGTTCGCCTCGACCCAGATGTGCGTGCCGACCAGGGAGAACACCGCCTTCGACGCCGGGACATAGTCGCCGACCTGCAATTGATCGACGCGCGAGACGATGCCGTCCTGCGCGGCGCGGATAACGGTGTAGCTGAGGTTGAGTTCGGCGCGGTCGAGCGCGGCCTGCGCCTTCTGCACCGCCGGCTGTTGCGTAGCGGGGGCGTTGACGTTGCCGGTCAGCGAGGCGGCGATGCTGGCGTTCGACTGCTGCGTCGACTGGATGCCGCGCTGGGCGGTCTGCACCGCGAGCTCGGCCTGGTCATATTGCGCCTGGCTGGAAATGCCCTCCGCGACCAGTTCCTTCTGCCGCGCCGCTTCGCGCTGGGCGAAATGCAGCTTGGCCTGGGCCGCGGCGAGGTCGGCCTGGCCCTGGCGGTAATTGGCGCGCAACGAGCCGACATTGGTCATCGCGTCGTGCAGCTGTGCCTTCGCCTCGTCGACTGCCGCCTGGTAGGGCGCGGGGTCGAGGCGGAACAGCACCTGCCCCTTGTGGACATGCGCGTTGTTTTTCACGTCGACCTCGATCACGCGGCCGGCGACTTCGGGGCTGATCGAGACCATGCCGGCGTTGAGGAAGGCGTCGTCGGTCGTTTCATAACGGCCGCCGTGCAGGTAGAAGAACAAGGCTCCGATCACGACGATGATCGGCGCGGCGAGCAGCAGCGGCTTGCGCAGCCGGCGCTTGCGGCGCTGCTGCTGGCGCACCTCGGCCCGTTCCTCGATGCGCTCGTCGCGCATCTCGGCGAATTCGTCGCCGACGACGTCGTGGCCCTCCATCTGCGGCTCGCCATCGCGCAGGCGCTGGTCGGTTTCGAAGGAAGGCGAACGATCTGCCACGGCTGAAGCCCCTGTCATCTGTTTTCGTACGGCAAGAATGGGATAGCGCCCCGCGAACGCACGGGCAGGGCAGCACGCGGCGGATATAGTGCGGCGCACAATTAAGCCTAATGATATTTAGTCCCATCGTGTATGAGCGGTGTTCATGATCGACGTCGACCTCAACCTGCTACGCGTGTTCGATACCTTGTTCGAAGTGCGCAGCGTGACGCGCGCTGCCGCGCGGCTGGGCCTGACGCAGTCGGCGGTCAGCCATGCGCTGCGCCGCCTGCGCGACGCGATCGGTGATCCGCTGTTCGTGCGCGGGCCCGGCGGGCTGCAGCCCACAGCGCGGGCGACGGATATCGCGCCGGGCGTGCGGGACGGGCTGGTGCAGCTGCGCGGGGCGCTTTCGCCGACGCGGTTCGACGCGGCGACCGCGACGCGGCGCTTCACCATCGCCGCCGGCTCCTACTTCTGCGTGCTGCTGGTGCCGCTCTTGATCAGCGCGGCACGCCAGGTCGCGCCCGGCGTCGAGATCGGCATTCTGCCGGTCGGGCCGGAGCTGCTGTCGGAACTCGACGGCAGTGTGGTCGACCTCGCGCTCGGCGCCTACAGCCGCATCCCGGCGCGGCTGGCGACCGAACCCTTGTTTCGCGAAGAGCTGGTGTGGATCGCGGCGGCGGACAATCCGCTGGCGCGTACGCCGTTCGACCGCGACCGGTTCGCCGCGGCGCCGCGGCTTCGGATCGTCGCCGGTCGACCGTTCGAGACGCAGGCGGCGGCGCCCGACGGCATGCTCGAGCGCAAGGTGATCGCCGAGAGCGGCGAACTGGCGGCGAGCGAGGAGGCGGGCTCCGTCTACGACGCGCTGACGGCGATCGCCGTCGTCGCCCGCACCGACCTGATCGCGCTGGTGCCGAAGCGCTTTGCCCAGCGTGACGGCGGCAAGCAGGCCGTAGTGCGGCTCGACGCGCCGGGCGAGGCGGGGGGCATCGACCTGACGATGGTCTGGCACAGCCGGTTCGACGACGACGCCGGACTAGCCTGGCTGCGCGGGCTGATCCGGGAGATCGTCGCCACGCTCTAGGCGGATCGGCGGCGGCCAACCGAAGCGACGGAAACGCCGGCGTAACCTTCCGCCTGACTGCGCGTTGGGCCGGCATGGTCCGGCTTTTTCACGTCAGCGACATCCATTTCGGCGCAGAGGATCGCGACGCCCTCGATTGGTTCAGGAACTGCGTCGCGGCCGAGCAGCCCAACGCGATCGTCATGACAGGCGACCTGACGATGCGCGCGCGCCGGCACGAATTCGCCGCGGCGGCCGAGTGGCTCGCCGCGCTCGACCGGCCGATGACGGTGGAGGTGGGGAATCACGACCTGCCGTATTTCAACCTCTGGCATCGGCTGGTGCGGCCCTACCGACGCTACAGCAAGGTCGAACGCGCGCTGGAGCGGGAGCTCGACATCGCCGGCGTCACGGTGGTGCCGCTGCGCACCACGGCGCGCTTCCAGTGGCGGTTCAACTGGTCGAAGGGGCGGGTCGGCCGGCGCCAGCTGGGGAGGACGCTGTCCGGGATCGACGCGGCAAGCGACGAGGAGATGATCATCGTCGCCTGCCATCACCCGCTGGTCGAGGCGGGCACGCGCTCGACGGCCCACACCGCGCGCGGTCGCCAGGCGCTCAACGCGATCGCGGCAGCAGGCGCGCACGTAGTGCTGAGCGGCCATGTGCACGATCCGTTCGACGTGGTCCACCAGACCCCCGCCGGCCCGGTCCGCTCGATCGGCGCCGGCACCCTGTCGGTACGCACCCGCATCAGCCCGCCCTCGTTCAACGAACTGCGGATCGAGGATGGTGCGCTGGATGTAAGGGTTCGCATCATGGAGTGAGGGGGCTGCCGCCTCGAACCGAGCCGATCTGCCGAGGATCGCCTTTCCGGAAATTCCACTTGTTGCAGATTCTGACGGTGACTTGCCGACAAGTGCCTATCGCGAACCGAAGCGCGCCTTTGCGGCATCGGTGACGGGCATGAAGAGACTGACGGCCGAGCCCTCCGGATCGCGAACCTGAAACGTGCGATTGCCCCACGGGAGCAGCTTGGGCGCATGCACCAGTTCGACCTTGTCCTTCAGTCGCACGAAAGCAGCGTCGATATCGTCGACCATAAACTCGAGGATGGCAGTGCGGTTCGCACCCGGCTCGGCGCTCCCCTCGGCGAAGATCGCGACCGTGTCCGCGCTGCCGATCGCCAGCGTCGCGACGGGTGTGACGATTTCGGCGAATTGGGGCGCCAGCCATTCGGCGACCTGATCCGTCACCAGCTCGTAAAAGGCGACCATCGCCCTGATGTCGGTGGCGATGAGGCGGACGGAGGCAAATTTCATGGTCGTGTTCCTGGTGGCGGGTTGCGCGAAGCGGGCTTGTAGCTCAGCCCTGCTGACAGCGTTGTGTCAGCAGGAGTCATGAGCGGTGCGCCGCGCCGAGCGCCTCTTCCAGATCATCCAGATCCTTCGCCGATCGACCGTGCCGGTTACCGGCGCCGCCTTGGCAGCCGAGCTGGAGGTATCGACGCGCACCGTTTACCGGGACATCGCCCACCTGATGGCGCAGCGAGTGCCGATCACAGGCGAGGCCGGCCTCGGTTATCTGCTGGCGGCGGACTACGATATGCCGCCGCTGATGCTGACAGCGGCGGAACTGGAGGCCATCACGCTGGGCGCGCAGTGGGTGGCGGAACGCGGCGATCAGCATCTCTCCCCGGCGGCCCGTGACGTTCTTGCCAAAATAGCGGCTGTCATCCCTGGGCATCTGAGGCCGTTCGTCGCGCAGCCAAGCACGGGCGTGGTCCCGCGCCTGGACGCGGTAGCAGAGCCAGTGGACGCGGCGACCTTGCGTGCCGCAATCCGCAAGCGAATGAAGCTGCGGCTCCGCTATCGCGCTGAAACCGCCTGCGAAACCGAACGAACGGTCTGGCCCGTCGTGCTGGGCTACTCGGACACGCATCGCATCCTGATCGCCTGGTGCGAGCTGCGGCAGGGCTTTCGACACTTCCGCACCGACCGCATGCTCGGCGCCGAACTTCTGGCTGAGCCGATCGGCGAACCATACAATGTCTTGTGCCGGCGCTGGGAAGCCTGGCGATTGGCGGAACTTGCCGGCGACCAGTGAGTGAGCGCTTCTGCCACAGCAGGCCCCGCAAACGAAAAGAGGCGGCACCGATGACGGTACCGCCCCATTTTCGTTGTTCGTCCGGCGGCGTATCGGATCGCTGCGAGCGACCCGATGCCCCATGTGACCTTAGCGCTTCGAGAACTGGAAGCTGCGGCGGGCCTTGGCCTTGCCGTACTTCTTACGCTCGACGGCGCGGCTGTCGCGGGTCAGGAAGCCGGCTGCCTTGACAGGTGCGCGCAGCGCCGGCTCAAAGCGGGTCAGCGCCTGGCTGATGCCGTGCTTGACCGCGCCGGCCTGGCCCGACAGGCCGCCGCCCTTGACGGTGCAGACGACGTCATACTGGCCCTCGCGCGACGCGACGCCGAACGGCTGGTTGATGACGAGGCGCAGCGTCGGACGCGCGAAATAGACCGACTGGTCGCGGCCGTTGATGGTGATCTTGCCCGAACCCGGCTTCAGCCAGACGCGCGCAACGGCATCCTTGCGGCGGCCGGTGGCATAAGCGCGGCCCTGCTTGTCGAGCTGCTGCTCGCGCAGCGGCGTGGTCGGCTGCGTGGCAACCGGGGCCTGCGCGTCAGGGGCGACGGCGTCGGTCGGGGTCGCAGCCGCAGCCGGCGCCTGCTGGCCGCCGGCGATGGCGCCGAGATCGGAGAGCGATTGACGATTGTCGGACATTAGTTGCCCACCTTGTTCTTGCGGTTCATGCTCGCGATGTCGAGCACTTCGGGGTTCTGGGCGGCATGCGGGTGCTCGGCACCCGAATAGATGCGCAAGCTACGCATCTGGGCACGGCCGAGCGGGCCGCGCGGGATCATGCGCTCGATGGCCTTTTCCAGCACGCGCTCAGGGAACTTGCCCTCCAGAACCTTGGCCGCGGTCACGCCCTTGATACCGCCGGCATAGCCGGTGTGGCGGTAATAGACCTTGTCCTTGAGCTTGTTGCCGGTGAACCGCACCTTGTCGGCATTGATCACGATGACATTGTCACCGCAATCGACATGCGGGGTGAAGCTCGGCTTGTGCTTGCCGCGCAGCACGTTGGCGATGATCGTCGCCGCGCGACCGACCACCAGGCCGTCGGCATCGACGATGTGCCACTTCTTTTCCACCTCATGCGGCTTGGCCGACTTGGTGGTCTTCATCAGCGCCTTCATGGGGCTAAGACCTCTATAGCGTAGGAAACGAGCAGCGCCGCCCCATCGGGAGCGGCGCGAACGGCGGCTCTATCGCCAAGAGAGGCGTGAAAGTCAAGCGATCGTGCGCGATTGCGAGAGGGTATTATGATACCGGAGGGTCGAGATCGATGGTCGTTTCGGTGCTGCTGCGCGCGGTGCCGATCGCCGTCGACGTGGCCTCGTGGCGGGGCAGAACCAGGCCCGCGGCCGGGTCGACCAGCGTATCCCGCTCCAGAGTGCTCTGCCCGCTGTCCTTGCCGGCGGGCACCGTGCCCGAGGCCGCGACGTGCAGCGACAGGCGATCGCCGGGGGCAGCGCTTACCGTGCGCCTGCCGTGGAGCGTTGCCGGGGCGCCGCCCGGTGCATCGGCGGTGACGTCGATCGGCGCGCTGTCGCCGGGATGCAGCGCGGCGTCGTCGCCGGCGAGCGCGGTATCCAGGAACGAGCCGATCATCGCCTGCTGCCCAGCCGTCGGCACCGCATCCAGCGCGGCCGCAAAGCGCGCCGCGCGCGCCTTGCGGGCGGGCGTGTCGCCCAGCGCGGCGAGCGTGGTTTTCAGCGTCGCCCATAGCGCTGGCAGGTCGTCGATCGACACAATCTTGCCGCTGGCGTCGAGGTGCAGCCGGATCGGCCGTCCGACGAAGCCCGCCATCGCCTTCTGCACGATCGCCCCGACGGCGTTGCCCGCGTCACCGTTGATCGCGTCGAGCTCCAGCGTGGCGAGATAGCCCTGGGGCTCCTGATGGAAGCTGAGGTGCCGCGTCATGCGAAAGGCGAAGCGCTGCCCGTCGAGCACGCGCGTCTCCGTCGTGACATAGCGCAGCGGCGTATCTACCGGCGGATGGAAGGTGGCCGCGGCCGCGATCAGCGCCAGCTCAATCATGCGTCGCCTCCGTCACCCAGCCGGCGACCGCATCGCTCGCCCGCGCCGGCCACCATTCGATCGCGGCGAGATCGTAGCTGTGCAGTTCCGCGATCCGTGCCGCCAGCGCCGGGGCCCGGACAATCGTCGTCTTGAACAACCCCGCCGCTTCCTTGTCCCGCTGCATCGCGCCTTCCCAGCGATAGATCGACAGGCAGTCGCTGATGTTGACGCACGCGGCAAGCCCCGCCTCGACCATGGCTTGGCCGATGCGTTCCGCTTTTTCCGGATTGCTGAACGTCGCGCGCAGCAGCGCGATCTCGCTCACACCAGCCCCCGCCGCCCCAGCGCATGCGCAGCGGCGACCGCGGTGATCAGCGTCAACGTGGCGTTCAGCTGATGCGCGACGGCGATGACGATGTCGACGCCGCTCATCAGCGTCGAGATGCCCAGCACGATCTGCAACGCGACCAGCGCGATCACCAACCCCCCGCGCGTGCTGGCGCCGGCACGGATCGCGCGAACGCCCAGCCAGACCAGTCCGGCGGCCGCGACGAAGGCGAACCAGCGGTGGACGAATTGTACCACGATCGGGTTGTCGACCACGTTCAGCCAGGCGGGCGACATCATCGGCACGCCGGCGGGGAACAGCGTGTCGCCCATCAGCGGCCAGGTGTCGAACGCGTATCCGGCATTGAGCCCGGCGGTGAACGCGCCCAGCGTGATCTGCACGAACAGCAGCAACACGGCGATGGCGCCGAGCGGCCGCAGCGCCGCCGGCCGGCTGAGCCGATTGGCGGCATAGGCCCGCAGGTCGAGCGCGGTCCAGACCGTGCCCGACAGGATGAACAAGGCGGTGACGAGATGCACCGCCAACCGGATGTGGCTGACGTCGGTCCGCACCGCCAGGCCCGACGAGACCATCCACCAGCCGATCGCACCCTGCAGCCCGCCCAGCGCCAGGATCGCGGTCAACCGCCAGCCATAGCCCCGCGGGATCTGGCGCTTCGCCGCGAACCAGATGAGCGGCAGCGCGAAGGCGAAGCCGATCAGGCGCCCCCACAGGCGGTGGGCATATTCCCAGAAGAAGATCGCCTTGAACCCGGGGCGCGTCATGTTGCGGTTGATCTCGTAAGATTCCGGGATGCGCTTGTAATTGTCGAATTCGGCGACCCATTGCGCATGGGTCAGCGGCGGGATGATGCCGCTGATCGGATGCCAGGTGGTGATCGACAGGCCGGACTGCGTGAGCCGCGTGATGCCGCCGAGCACGACCATGCCGACGATCATCGCTGCTACGACGAACAGCCAGTTGCTGATCGCGCGGGGGCGCGAGGTGTCGATCGGGCTGGTCTGCTGGAGCATCGATGGGCTTCCCGAAATCTGGTCGGCAGCGGGCGGTTCGGCCGCGGCTGCTTCCTTAACCCAGCTTCGCCGCGGCGTCGATTGGTGATCCGCGCGGTGAGGTCTCCCCGTGGTACCGTGCGGGCGCGGGGCGGCCGCTTGCCGCACACCGCCGCACGTCCTAAATCTCCACCATGGCTTCCCACCTCCACCAGGAACATCGCGGAACGGCGCTGGCCCGGGCGGCGCAGGCGACGCTGGAGCGCGCCGGCGAGCAGTGGACGGCGATGCGCGCCAGCGTGTTCGATGCGCTGGCCGGCTTCGACAAGCCGGCGTCGGCCTATGACATCGCGGAGGCGGTCTCGCATGCCGAGGGGCGGCGTGTGGCGGCCAACAGCATCTACCGCATCCTCGACCTGTTCGTGCAGGCCAACCTGGCGCGCCGGGTGGAAAGCGCCAACGCCTATGTCGCCAATGCGCATCCCGATTGCCTGCACGACTGCATCTTCCTGGTCTGCGATTCGTGCGGGCGGACCGTGCATATCGACGACGACACGATCACTCGCACGGTGCGCTCGGCGGCTGAGGCGGCCGGCTTTTCGCCCGAACGGCCGGTGATCGAGGTGCGCGGCCGCTGCGCCGCCTGCGACCGGTAGCGTGCCGACTTTTCGCTGAATTCTCCTGCCGATGCAGGGTGGTTGAGCTGTTGGTGCAGAACTGCGGCACGTGATCGACAGGTTCGGATGGCTGGGCTAGACCGACGCCATGACTGATGTACCCCACACACCGTTGCTGGACACGGTGAGGACGCCGGAGGACCTGCGCAAGCTGAGGCCGGCTGATCTGCGGCAGCTGGCGGATGAGCTGCGCAGCGAGGTGATTGCGGCGGTGGGGGTGACCGGCGGGCACCTGGGGTCGGGGCTGGGCGTGGTCGAGCTGACGACGGCGATCCATTATGTGTTCGACACGCCCGACGACAAGCTGATCTGGGACGTCGGGCATCAATGCTATCCGCACAAGATCCTGACCGGCCGGCGCGACCGCATCCGCACGCTGCGCCAGGGCGGCGGGCTCAGCGGCTTCACCAAGCGCGCCGAGAGCGCCTACGATCCGTTCGGCGCGGCGCATTCGTCGACCTCGATCTCGGCGGCGCTGGTCTTCGCCATCGCCAACACGCTCGCCGAGGCGCCGGGCAAGGCGATCGCGGTGATCGGCGACGGCGCGATGTCGGCGGGCATGGCGTACGAGGCGATGAACAACGCCGCCCAGGCCGGCAACCGGCTGGTGGTGATCCTCAACGACAATGACATGTCGATCGCGCCGCCGGTGGGAGGGCTGTCGGCGTACCTGTCGCGCATCGTGTCGAGCCGCGAGTTCCTCGGCATGCGCGAGCTGGCGAGGAAGTTCGCCAAGCGGCTGCCGCGGCCGTTTTATGCCGCGGCCAAGAAGACCGACGAATATGCCCGCGGCATGACGATGGGCGGCACCTTGTTCGAGGAACTGGGCTTTTATTATGTCGGCCCGATCGACGGCCACAATCTCGACCATCTGATCCCGGTGCTGGAGAACGTCCGCGACGCCGAGGAAGGCCCGATCCTGGTCCATGTCGTGACCAAGAAGGGCAAGGGCTATGCCCCGGCCGAGAACGCCGCGGACAAATACCACGGCGTGCAGAAGTTCGACGTCATCACCGGCGCGCAGGCCAAGGCGCCGCCGGGACCGCCCAGCTACCAGAATGTGTTCGGCGAGACGCTGGCCAGGCTCGCCGACAGTGACGACCGCATCTGCGCGATCACCGCGGCGATGCCGGGCGGCACCGGCGTCGACAAGTTCGCCGCGGCGCATCCGGATCGCGCGTTCGACGTCGGCATTGCCGAGCAGCATGCGGTGACCTTCGCCGCGGGCCTTGCCGCGCAGGGGATGCGGCCGTTCTGCGCGATCTATTCGACCTTCCTGCAGCGCGCCTATGACCAGGTGGTGCACGACGTGGCGATCCAGAACCTGCCCGTTCGATTCGCGATCGACCGCGCCGGCCTGGTCGGCGCCGACGGCGCGACGCATGCCGGCAGCTTCGACGTGACCTATCTCGCGACGCTGCCCAACATGGTGGTGATGGCGGCGGCCGACGAGGCCGAACTGGTCCACATGACCTATACCGCGGCCTGCCATGACGAAGGGCCGATCGCGCTCAGATACCCGCGCGGCTCGGGCGTCGGCGTGCCGCTGCCCGAGGTTCCGCAGAAGCTCGCGATCGGCAAGGGCCGGATCGTGCGCACCGGCCACAAGGTGGCGATCCTGTCGCTCGGCACGCGCCTCGCCGAAGCGCTGAAGGCGGCCGATGCGCTCGACGCCAAGGGGCTCAGCACGACGGTCGCCGACCTGCGCTTCGCCAAGCCGCTCGACGAGGACATGATCCGCCACCTGCTCGCCACCCACGAGGTGGCGGTGACGATCGAGGAAGGCGCGATCGGCGGGCTGGGCGCGCACGTGCTGACCTATGCCAGCGACACCGGCCTGATCGACGCCGGGCTGAAGCTGCGCACCATGCGCC
>JBQCHA010000026.1:0-3198 GCA_051955175.1 Sphingomonas sp. | reverse complement strand
GCGCAGGCGCTGCCGGTCAGCGACAACGAGCGCAAGACATTGCTGGTCGCGGGCGCCACGGCGGGCATGACCACGGTGTTCGGTACCCCGATCGCGGCGATCATGCTCGCGGTCGAACTGTTGCTGTTCGAATGGACACCGCGCAGCTTCGTGCCTGTCGCGGTCGCCGCGATCATCGCCGAGATCGGCCGCACCGCGCTGCACATGCCGGCGCCGCTGTTCCCGTTCGAGGGCGCGATGGCGATCGGGGTCGAGGGCCTGGCCGGCTGGGTGTTCATCGGCATCGCCGGCGGGTTGCTGTCGGTCATCCTGACCCAACTCGTCTATGCATGCGAGGACGGGTTCCTCAAAGTGCCGATCCACTGGATGTGGTGGCCGATGATCGGTGGGCTGGTCGTCGGCATCGGCGGGCTGATCGACCCGCATGCGCTGGGCGTCGGCTATGACAATATCGCGCGGATGCTGGCCGGCGGGGCGATCCTCAAGATCGCGCTGTTGCTGCTGGTGGTGAAGGCGGTGATCTGGGCGGTGGCGCTCGGGTCGGGCACGTCGGGCGGCATCCTCGCGCCGCTGCTGATCATGGGCGGGGCGATGGGCGCGGCGCTGAGCGGCTGGCTGCCGGCGGCGAGCCCGGGCTTCTGGGCGCTGCTGGCGATGGCGGCGACGATGGGCGGCACGATGCGCGCGCCGTTGACCGCGACCTTTTTCGCGGTCGAGCTGACCGGCAACACCCACGTCTTGCTGCCGTTGATCGCGGCCTGTGCGACCGCGCATCTCGTCACCGTGCTGCTCATGAAGCGCTCGATCCTGACCGAGAAGATCGCCCGGCGCGGTCACCATATCGTGCGCGAATATCGCGTCGATCCATTCGTGCTGACGCGGGTCAGCGACGTGATGACGCGCGACGTGCAATCGGTGCCGGGTTCGATGACGCTGCAGGAGGCGGTGAGCTTCCTGACCGCGCCTGAGCGCCGCCACCCGAGCTTTCCGGTGGTGGGCGAGGACGGCCGCGTGCTCGGCATCATCGACCCGCCTTCGGTGATGGGCTGGCGCCGGGCGGGCAAGCATCGCAAGACCAGCCTGGCCGAGTTGCTCGCCGGCGCGCACATCATCGTCGCCGATCCCGACGAATATCTCGAAAGCCTCGCCGAAAAATTGATGAAGGCGAACATCGCGCACCTGCCGGTGGTCGCGCCCGGCACCGGGACGCTGGTCGGCTATATCGGCTGGAAGGATTTGATGCGCGCACGAGTGAAGGTCCGCGACGAGGACCGCGACCGCACCGCCTTCCTCGGCGCCGCGATCAACCGCTACCGGAAAGCTGCGAAGGAATAGTGCCAAGGCGACGCCGGCATAGTTGCCCGGGTCCCGAGGACATCCGACGCCAGGTCAGGCGTGATTGGTGCAGCGGTCCAGGAATCGCTGGATCGCGGCGCGCGCATGCGGATCGAGCGCGGTTTCCGCACTATTCGCGGTGACCGCTTCTTCGATCTCCTGCGCCGCGATGCCGACTTCAGGCTCACCGAATGTCGCGGCATTGCCGGCCAGTTTGTGCGCTTGTTCGCCGAGCGCGCGACGCGCTTCGGCGGTGGGAGCCGCCATGGCCAGAAGTGTCCGGGCGGCGCCCTCCACTTCGCGGCGACGCATGAGATAGCGGTCGCGCAGCGAGTCGATCAGGGCTTGCTCGTCCGAACGGTCGCTCGCCGCCTCACTCGGTGGTAGCCAGGCCTGCAGCGCCTCGCGAAGCGACGGGAGGCGGATGGGTTTGGTGAGATGCGCCTGCATGCCGGCGGCGCGCGTGGCGGCGATATCCTCGTGATGGGCGTTGGCCGACAAGGCGATGATCGGTAGCACCGTCGCGTCGATCCCGCGCGACCGCAACGCCCGCGCCGCCTCGATGCCGTCCATGACCGGCATCTGGATATCCATCAGGACGAGCGCGTAAGGCGCGCCCCGTTCCCGGGCCTGTTCCACCAGTTCGATCGCCTGGGCACCGTCCGACGCGATGTCGACCGCGCATCCCAGGCGCTGGAGCATCGCCCGGATCAGCATCTGGTTGATGTCGTGATCCTCCGCCACCAGGATCCTGGCGCCGTCGAAATCGACCTTTTCCTTCGGTGCAGCGGGCGGTGGCGGCGGCGTGACGTCGCAATGCGCTTCGAGCGGGACGACCAGCGAGAATCGGCTGCCGCGGCCGAGCGCGCTGTCGAGGGTGAGCGACCCGCCCATCAGCCGCGCCAGCTGCGCACTGATCGCCAGCCCTAGTCCGGTGCCGCCGAAGCGGCCGGCGGTGCCCGGTTCGGCCTGGACGAATTTGTCGAAGATCGCGGCCTGGCGGTCGGGGGCGATGCCGGGGCCGGTGTCCTCGATGCTGACTTCGAGCCGCGCATTGGGCAGCGCGCGAGCGACCAGGGAAACCGATCCGGATGTGGTGAACTTGACCGCGTTGCCAAGGAGATTGAGCACGATCTGCCGCAGCCGGAGGCCGTCGCCGATCGCCATGTGCGGCAAGGCGGGATCGATCGCCGCGTCGAGCGCCAGACCCTTCTGGTTGGCCGAAGGGCGGACGAGATTGAGACAGGCGTTGAGCGCGTGCGCCAGCTCGAACGGCTCGCTGACCATGTCCATCAGCCCGGCTTCGATCTTGGACAGATCGAGTATGTCGTTGAGCAGCCGCATCAGCGCCCGGCCGGAATCGGCGATCATCCGGACCTGACGGCGCTGCTCGCTCGGCAATTCCGCGTCGAGCAGCAAGTCGACGAATCCCAGGATGCCGTTCATCGGCGTCCGGATCTCGTGGCTCATGTTGGCGAGAAACGCCGACTTGGCTTCGTTGGCGAGCTCGGCGGTCCGCTGCGCCGAAAGATCCTCGACCACCGACACGAAGAAGTCGGCCTGTCCGGCGTCGTCGCGGACCAGCGAGACCGTGAGCATGATCCACACGATCGATCCGTCCTTGCGGACGTACCTCTTCTCGATCGCATAGGAATCGGCTTCGCCCGCCAGCAGGCCCGCCGCGCGCCGGGCTTCCTCCAGATAGTCGTCGGGATGCGAGATGTAGCGGAAGTGCAGCCCGATCAGTTCGTCGCTGTCATAGCCCGAGATCGCGGCGAAACGGTCGTTGACCAGCAGGAAGCGGCCATCGGGCGAGACGTGGGCGATGCCGACGGCCGCCTTGTCGAACGTGGCCGCGAAGCG
>JBQCHA010000025.1:0-8990 GCA_051955175.1 Sphingomonas sp. | reverse complement strand
CGCCGCCGGGCCGCCCCGCCGATGTCGACGCCTATCTCAAGCGCGTGCAGGACAGCTACGTCACCGATGCCTACCACTCGCTATCGATCGAGGGCTATCGCGTCAGCCCGGAACTGATCGAGCGCGTTCGCAGCGGCACGTGGAATCCGGAAGCCGACGAGCAGGATCGCGAATATAAAGATGGACTGGCCGCACGCGGCTACTGGCTCAAGCTGTTCTCAAAAGCCTGAATCGCGTCCTGGCCGGCGAGAACCCCGGCCTCGTCGCCGACGAGGAGCACGGCGACTGGTACCGCGAGATGTTCACGCCGAGTGTTACCGCAGGACTGATCAGCGCGAGCGATCTCGCCGGATACCGCAACGGTCAGGTCTATCTGCGCGGCTCGATGCATGTACCACTCAACTGCGATGCTGTCCGCGACGCGATGCCGGTGTTCTTCGAATTGCTGAGCGAGGAAACCGAGCCTGCGGTCCGCGTCGTCCTCGGTCATTTCATCTTCGTCTACATCCATCCCTATATGGACGGGAACGGAAGAACCGGCCGCTTCCTGATGAATGTCATGCTCGCGGCTGGCGGCTATCCGTGGACAGTCGTGCCAGTCGAGCAGCGCGCCTATTACATGGCGGCACTTGAGGAGGCCAGCGGCCGGCAGGACATTCGCCCCTTCACGGAGTTCTTGGCGCAATTGCTGGACCGCGAACTGAGGGGGGAAACTGTCGCCCGGCTTCCGAAAGCGTGATTGCCGAAGCCGGTCATAGCGCTTCGAAATGTGCTCTCGCATTATATCACCGGCGTATTCGTAAGCGACATGATCCCCGTTTCCTACGCGGCGGCGATGGCGGCGGCGAGCATCGCGGCACTGATCTCGGGGCGGCTCTACGACCGCGCCGGCCTGTAGTCGCTGAGCGCCGCGCTGGCGCTTGCGATCGTTGCGGCAACGCTGATCTTCTCGAACGATCCTGCGCGCATTTGGATAGGGGCGATCGTCTGGGGCGCGACCGCCGGTATCCACGAATCGACAATGCGCGCGGCTGTCGCCGACATCGTGCCGCGGTCTCGGCGCGGAGAGGGCTACGGTATCTTCGCCGCGGGCTACGGCCTTGCCTGGCTGTCGGGATCGACGCTGATCGGGCTGCTTTACCCAATATCGATCACCGGTCTCGTCGCGTTCGTCGCGGCGACGCAACTCGCGGCAATGGCTCTGCTGGTCAGACTGGCAGCAACGGGCTGATCACGGCAGCGTCCGTCTTCGGCGGTGGCCCGCCTGAAGCAGCTAGTCGGCGGTGCGCCACAATTTTTTCATCTGTACTATGGCGGCCGTGCCTGAAACCCGTCGCTACGTTCGTCAACACCGCCTTCGACCGGTGTCCCTACATCTTCTCTTTCCAGCCGATCCGGATCAGCAGCCAGTTGACCGGATAGGACGTGCAGAAGCCCGCGAGCATGGCGAGCTGCATGCCGAACCAGAATTCGGGCGTGTTCACCTCCGCGGTCCCGCCGAACGCAGGCTTGAACCAGAGGAACTGGACAACGGCCATCATGCCATACATGCCGAGCTGCCACGAGGTGATCGACGCGGTGTCTGCCTTGACCGCGGCCCAGATGCCCTTGCCGACTGAGAGACCCCGCATCGGCTTGATCGTGTAATATTGGAAGATGACGCCGATGAAATAGGCGAGGATGAAATCCGGTATCCACACCGCGTAGATCTTCTCCGATGTCCAGTGATGCCAACCGAACCACACCGCAATCGCCGGAAACGCGAACGCCGCCCATTCAGCGATGATGTCGCCAAGCGTGCATCCTGCACCGCAATGGCTCGATCCCTTGCCGACCATTACCGCCATCGGCGGCTTGGCATCGTCGTCCTGCCCCGGCCGGGCGCGGCCCCACGTGAAATAGGCGGCGAGCCAAGCCACGCTGCCGAACAACGCGGTCAGCGGCCAGACGAGATTCATGATCCACATCTTCTGCGGTCGGTTGATCTCATCGACCGTGATGATCGTTGCGCAGATCGCGCCGGCCAAAAGCGTGACGATCGACAATGTGTGGAGCCAGGCGGGAAAGACGGGGTGCATCAGGTTCCTTTCACAGACGGGCGGTGTTGAGGCGCAGGGCGTTGAGCACGACGGTGAACGACGACAGCGCCATCGCGGCACCGGCGATCATCGGCGACAACAGGATGCCGGCGACGGGATAGAGCACACCCGCCGCCACGGGCACGCCGATGCCATTGAACAGAAACGAGAACAGCAGATTCTGACGAATGTTCCGCATCGTCGCGCGGGCGAGGTGGCGCGCGCGGACGATCGCGGCCAGATCACCCTTGGTCAGCGTGATGCCGGCACTCTCGATCGCGACATCGGTGCCCGTGCCCATCGCGAGGCCGACATCGGCGGCGGCGAGCGCGGGTGCATCGTTGATCCCGTCGCCGGCCATCGCGACCGTGTGGCCCGCTGCCTGAAGGGTGCCGATCACGCCGGCCTTGTCCTCGGGGTTGAGTCCGGCGTGGACCTCGTCAAGCCCGCCGACCGCCTGAGCGACCGCCTCAGCGGTTGCGGCATTGTCGCCGGTCAGCATGACGACGCTGAGACCGCTTGCACGCAGTTCGATGATGGCGTCGCGCGCGCCAGTCCGGACCGGGTCGGCCACCGCGAGCACCGCCGCGAGCGCCCCGCTGATGGCGACGAACATCGTGCCGCCACCAGCTGCTTGCAGCCGTGCTGCCTGTTCCGCGAGGGACGCCGGATCGACACCGATCTGCTGCATCAGCGCGGCGTTGCCGATCGCCACGCGGCGACCGTCGACGGTCGCCTCGACGCCCATACCAGTGTGCGAGAGGAAATCCTGTGCCTGCGACGCACCGGCACCCTCGGCTTCGGCGGCCGCGACGATCGCGCTCGCCAGCGGGTGCTCGGACTGCCGCTCGACCGCGGCGGCAAGCATTAATACGTCGCGGCGCTCGAAACCCGAGACGGTTTCGACGGCGGTAAGGCGCGGCTTGCCCTCGGTGAGAGTGCCGGTCTTGTCGATCACCAGCGTGTCGACCTTTTCGAACGCCTGCAACGCCTCAGCATTGCGGATCAGCACGCCGGCATGTGCACCGCGCCCGGCAGCGACCATCACCGACATCGGCGTCGCCAGGCCGAGCGCGCATGGGCAGGCAATCACCAGCACCGCGATCGCGTTGAGCAGGGCATGGCCGAAGCGCGGATCCGGCCCGACCAGTATCCAGACGATGAACGTCACCACCGCGATGCCGACGACGCTCGGCACGAACCAGCCCGACACGCGATCGGCGACGGCCTGGATCGGGGCGCGACTGCGCTGGGCATCGGCCACCATGCGCACGATCCGCGCGAGCATCGTCTGGGCACCGACCGCTTCCGCACGCATGACGAAGCTGCCGGTGCCGTTGACGGTGCCGCCGGTCACCGCGTCGTCGGGATGCTTCTCGACGGGCTCGGGTTCGCCGGTCAGCATCGACTCGTCGACGTTTGACCGGCCCTCGATGACGACGCCGTCGACGGGCACCGCGTCGCCCGGTCGAACGCGCAGACGATCGCCCGGCTGGACGGCATCGAGCGCCACTTCTTGCTCGGCGCCATCGTCGTCGATCCGCCGCGCTGTCTTGGGTGCGAGGTCCATCAGTGCGCGGATCGCGCGGCCGGTCGCGGCGCGGGCGCGCAATTCGAGGACCTGGCCGAGCAGCACCAGCGCAACGACGACGCCGGCGGCCTCGTAATAGACGGGCACTTGGCCGTGCATCGTGTGGAAGGTTGGCGGAAAGAGCTGTGGGGCGACCGTAGCGACCAGGCTGTACGCGAACGCTGCGCCGACGCCGATCGCGATCAGCGTGAACATGTTGTAATGGCCCGAGCGGATCGAGGCCGCGCCGCGCGCGAAGAAGGGAAAGCCGGCCCACAGCACGATCGGTGCGGAGAGCGCGAGTTGCACCCAGGGGGACGCCGCGGCGCTGACCAGCCTGAGCCCGAACATGTCGGCGCCCATCGACAGCACGAGCAGCGGCACCGCGAGAATGCCGGCCACCCATAGCCGGCGGGTGAAGTCTACGAGTTCGGGATTGGGCGCGTCCTCGAAGCTCGGCTCCTCGGGCTCCAGCGCCATGCCGCAGATCGGGCAGGTGCCCGGTCCTTCCTGGCGGATCTCGGGGTGCATGGGGCAGGTCCAGATCGCCCCTGGTGTGGCCTCCGGTTCGGGAGCGCCGTCCCCGGCTAGATAGCGATCCGGGTCGGCGATGAACTTCGTGCGGCACCCCGCCGAGCAGAAGTAGAATTCCTGGCCGTCGTGGCTCGCCTTGTGCCGGGCCGTAGCGGGATCGACGGTCATGCCGCAGACGGGATCGGTTGCTCCGTCCGATGCGTGATGATCGGCATCGTGTCGATGATCGTGCCCGTGCTCGGCCATTGGTCGTTTCCCTCGATCGCGTTCCTCAAGACAATTACGCATGCGGCCGGACGATCCCTCGGTCGCACAAGTAAAACTGAGGGAATGGCCGCGGCGGCGCGTATAAGCCGTCGATACAGGAGACTGACCATGCCCGATCTCGACCAGCGCCTGCACGATCTGGCGACCATGCCGACGCCCGCGCTCGACCATCTTGAGCAGCAGGTGTTCGCGCAGATTTACCACTTGGCCGATGCAGATCGCCGGATGCCGGGGCGCATGGCGATACTCGCGGCGCTTGCGGCGACCGGGTTGGGGATCGCCGGCGCCGGGCTGCCCTTGTCGGGGGCGGCCCCGGCGCAAGCGGCTTCGCTCGATGGGGCGCAGCTGGCGCCGTCGCAGCTGCTGATGGGCGATCAGTGACGCGCGGCCGCTGGACGATCCTGGTCGCGGCGATCGCGTTCGTCGCGGCGGTGGCTGGCGTGGTCGTTGGGCGAGCGGTGCTGCCGACGCCTCCCAGTCCGAGCACCGAACTGCACGAAGTACTGCACCGCGAGCTCGATCTTGATGCCGGACAGAAGGCGCGTCTCGAGCAGCTGGAATCCCAATATGCTTTGCGGCGCACGACGATCGAGGCGGCGATGCGGGCCGACAACGCGCGGCTTGCCGAAGCGATCGAGGCGGAGCATGGCTACGGCCCCGAAGTTGCTGCCGCCGTCGATGCATCGCACGCCGACATGGGGCGGCTCCAGAAGGCGACGCTGGCGCATGTCTTCGCGATGCGTCAGATTCTGCGCCCCGACCAAGCCGCGCGCTATGATCGCGCGGTGGTAAAGGCGCTGACTGCCGATCAGAAGTGACCGCCACGCGGGACCAACTTGATGATCGCGTCCTCGCCGTGCTCGCCCGCGACGGCGACGAGGCGGCGTTCGCCGAGATCATGCGCCGGCACCGTGCCGCGATCTATCGACTGGTCGCGATCTGCTCGGGCAATGCCGAGGAGGCGCTGGACCTGACGCAGGACAGCTTCGTCGCGGCCTATCGCAACCTCGCGCGCTACGATTCGGCAAGACCTTTGCGTCCTTGGCTGTCCGCGATCGCGCTCAACCGCTGTCGCGATTGGCGCCGCCGCCGGCGTGTCCGGGCATTGTTGGCGTGGGGCGATGCGGCGGCCACGACCGTCCCCGACGACAGGCCCGATCCGGAGACAATTGTCGGCGATCGTGCGGCACTCGATGCACTGCGGCGCCAGATCGCGCACCTGCCGGCGAAGCTGCGCGACGTGCTGGTGATGCGGACGATCGAAGGGCTCAGCCAGGCCGAGACCGCCGAGGCGCTGGGCATCACCGTCAAGGCAGTCGAAACGCGCCTGTCGCGCGCGCGTGCGCGGCTCGCGGAAAAATTTGCGCGGGAATGAGGGATCGCTGAAGCGTCCGCGTATCTCCGTGTAACAATCCGCCACGCGGCGGCAACGACCGGGAGTTTCCATGAACCAGCCAATCGACCGCCGGCAGATGCTGCGCGGTGCCGCACTTGCCGCCGGCGGTGCTGCCTTGACGACTTGGACGCCCGCCTGGGCACGCGCGGTGTCGGCCGGGATCGCCGCGCCGCTGCCGTCTGTGTCCGGCGAGGACATCGCGCTGGAACTCGCCTGGCGGACGGCGACAATCGACGGGCGCCCCTTCCGCGCGATCGGTATCAATGGCACCACGCCGGGGCCGCTGATCCGCCTGCGCGAAGGCCAGGACGTGCGGCTGCACGTGCGCAACGCGCTCGATACATCGAGCTCGATCCACTGGCACGGGTTGCTAGTGCCGCCGCAGTTTGACGGTGTGCCTGGCGTGTCATTCCCGGGCATCGATGCCGGGGCGACCTTCCTCTACCGATTCCCGATCCGGCAGTCCGGCACCTATTGGTATCACAGCCACACCGGCGGGCAGGAGCAATCGGGGCTGCATGGCCCGATCGTGATCGATCCGGTGGGAGCCGATCCGGTCGCCTACGACCGCGAGCACGTCGTGTTTCTATCCGACGACAGCCAGCTGTCGCCCGAGGCGATCTTCCGCCGGATGAAGCTCAACCCCGGCGGCATGAATTTCCAGAAGGAGACGCTCGCCGGGCTGCTCGCGGGGCGCGACCAGCCGGAAAGCCAGCGGCTGAAATGGGGCGCGATGCGGATGGACGCGGCCGACATCTCCGACGGCACGGGATCGATCTACACCTACACGATCAACGGCTACGGTCCTGCGGACAATTGGACCGCGCTGTTCAAGCCGGGCGAACGCGTGCGCCTAAGGATCATCAACGGATCGTCGATGACGATCTTCAACGTGCGCGTCCCCGGCCTGCCGCTGGTGATGGTGCAGGCCGATGGGCAGAACATCCGCCCGGTCGAGACCGACGAGTTCCAGATCGGCGTTGCCGAGACGTTCGATGCGGTGGTCCGGCCGCAGGAGGACCGCGCCTACACACTGGTTGCGGAGGCGGTCGATCGTTCGGGAATGGCGCGGGCGACCTTGGCGCCGCGTGCCGGCATGGTCGCGGCGGTGCCGCCGCTTCGCCCAAGGCCGCTGGCGACGATGGCCGACATGGGCATGGCCGGGATGGCGATGAAGGCGATGACGCCGCGCGGGGCGGATCCAACCGCCGAGCAGAACCGCTCGCGGTTGCTGGCGAGCGAACCCGTTGCCGCGGGGTTCGGCGCACCGTCGAAACGTGCGACGCCGCTCGGCGACATGCAGGGCATGGCGATGGCGAGCCAAGGCACGTCCGGAATGAAGATGAGCGGTGGCGACATGGCCGGCATGGACATGGCGGGCAGCAAGAGCGGCGGGATTGAGATGGCATCGATGTCGATGCGCGACTTCAAGAACGCGCCGCAGGTCGCCAAAAACGCCGGCGTCTCCACTATCGCGCCGATGCCGCAGGACCGCACGAGCGATTTCGGCCAGGGGCTGGAAAATGTCGGCCACCGCGTGCTGGTTTACCGCGATCTCGTCGCGCTCGATCGCAATCCCGACCTGCGCGCGCCGTCTCGGTCGATCGACGTCCATCTGACCGGCAACATGGAACGCTTCATGTGGTCGTTCGACGGGGTGAAGATGTCCGACCACGCCGCGCCAATTCCGTTCCGCAACGGCGAGCGCGTGCGCGTCAACCTGATCAACGATACGATGATGGCGCACCCGATCCATCTTCACGGCCATTTCTATGAGCTGGTCACGGGGCACGGCAACCACGCGCCGCGCAAGCATACGGTCGTGGTGGCGCCCGGCGGGATCGTGACGTTCGACCTCACTGCGGATGCACCGGGCGACTGGGCGTTCCACTGCCATCTGCTCTACCACATGATGGCCGGGATGATGCGTGTCGTCACCGTTCGCGATGCGGGAGACGCAGAATGATCCGCTTGCCGATGCTGGCTGCCGCCGGCGCGATGACGCTCGCGGCCAGCCCCGTAGCAGCGCAGTCGATGCAGGGCATGCACATGCCCGGCATGGATATGTCCAAGCCGATGCCGGCCAGGAAGAAGCCGGCCGCCAAGCCGCCTGCCAAAAAGCAGAAACCAGTGGCGAAGCGAACTCGCTCGGTCGAGGCTGCACCGAAGCCGACGCCCAAGCGCGCCGCGAGCGAGCTGATGCCCGGGATGAACATGCCGGCGACGGACGGGTCTAAGTCATCCATGCCGGGTATGGACATGTCAGGCGGTCAGCCCGGGGCGCATGACCGAAGCCCGATGCAGGATATGGCTACGCCCGATCAGTCTATGGCACCCGCGTCCCCGAGCGGCACCGATCTGCCGGCGGGCAACGCGCCGCCGCCACCGGTGCCGGGCGACCATTATGCCGATCGCATTTATTCGCCCGCCGCGATGCAACCGGCGCGCGCGATGTTCCGCCACGAGAACGGCGGCGAGGCCTTTTCGCAGGTGATGGTCAACCTCGCGGAGCTGCAGATCCACGATGGTCGCAACGGCTATCGCTGGGAGGGCGAAGGCTGGTTCGGCGGCGACATCGACCGCTTCGTCGTCAAATCCGAAGGCGAAGGCACGTTCGGCAAAGGCGTCGATGCGGCCGAGGTGCAGGGCCTCTACAGTCGCGCGATCGGCCCCTATTTCAATCTGCAAGCGGGCGTGCGCCATGATTTCCAGCCATCGCCGACGCAGACCTTCGCGACGGTCGGTATCGAGGGTCTGGCACCCTATCAGTTCGATGTCAGCGGCGCGCTTTTCCTCTCGACCAGGGGCGACCTGTTGGCGCGTGCCGAGGGCACATATGACGAGCGCATTACCCAGCGCCTCATCCTGCAGCCGCGCGTAGAGCTGAACTTTGCCGCACAGGACGTGGCCGAGGATCGCATCGGCGCCGGGCTCAGCGATGCGGAGCTCGGGCTGCGGTTGCGCTACGAGATCAGCCGCCAGGTCGCACCCTATATCGGCATCTCCTATTCAACCAAGGTCGGCCGCTCGGCGACCTTCGCCCGGCGCGATGGCGAGGCGCCCCATTCGACCAGCCTCGTGCTCGGCATCCGCACCTGGTTCTAGGAGAGGTTTTCCCATGTCCCGCTCAACCTTGCGCTATCAT
>JBQCHA010000024.1:0-8091 GCA_051955175.1 Sphingomonas sp. | reverse complement strand
CACCTTGCAGGATGTACGCGGCCGCCATGTTGTCGACCAGCTCGGCGCGCCGCGCGCGGCTGGCATCCTGCTCGATCAGCGTGCGTGTCACTGCCTGTGTCGACCAGCGTTCGTCCCACAGCAGCAGCGGCAGGCCCCAATCGAGCAGATTGCGCGCAAACGCCCGGCTCGACTGGCTGCGGGGGCTTTCCGAGCCGTCGAGATTGAGCGGCAGGCCGATGACCACGCCGCGCACCGCCTGCGCGGCGACCAGCGTGGCCAGCGTCGCCTTATCCTTCTGGAACTTGCTGCGCCGGATCAGTTCGGCGGGACTGGCGAAGCTCCAGCCGGCGTCGCACAGCGCGACGCCGATCGTCTTGGTGCCGACGTCGAGCCCGATGAGGCGGCCGCCGTCGGGGAGTGCTGCACGAAAAGCGGCACGATCGGTGGTGATCATGCTGCTTCCCTAGGGGCGGGAGCGACGGCGGGCAATCGCCCGCGCCGCCGCCCTCATCGCCGGAGCGTCAGCCGCCGTTTGCGGCAGCGCCGGCCTGGCCCTGCGCCGTCGCCTGCGCGGAGGCAGCGGTCTGGATGCGCTTCATCAACGCGGGGTCCGACTGCGAGGCGCGGGCAATGGCGTTGAACTTCTGTGGCGTCAGGCCCGATTGCTTGACCGCATCGGCCATCTTGCTCTGCTTGTCGGCAGGGGCGACGCTCGCATCGTCCTGCACCTTGCCGACCGCCATGGCGGCGGTGGCGAACTGCTGGATGTCGGCATCCGAAAACGACGTGGCGGTGCCGGTCGCATCGGTGCCGGTCGACGGCGCCTCGGCGCTGCTCGGCGGCGTGGCTTGCTGCGGCGGCATCGCTTGCTGCGGCGACATCGACTGCGGCTGCGCCGTGGTGGTCTGCGCATAAGCGGCGACGCTGCCGAGCAGGGTGGCGCCGATCAGCGTGGCAGTGGTTCGAAGGATGGTCATCGTGGCTTTCCTCAATCTCTGATGCAGGTCAGGTCACGTGAGGTCGCGATGCGTTTCGCCCGGTCAACGGGAAAGCCGGTGCGGCGTGGCCATACCGGGGCCAGTCGAGACGTGGATGCCGAGTCGTTGCGCCGCGACCGCCCCGCGGGGGCAGGCGAGTCGCGGCCGTCAGCGCGCGTCGAAGGCGGCGAGCCGGCGCATCGCGTCGGCGCGGATGTTCGCCCAGAACAGCGAATAATCGAACACATGATAATTGTTGCCGGGCAGCACGTAATTGCCGACCAGATTGGGCGGGCTGCCGATCGACAGGATGCCGCGACCTTCGCATCGGGCGGCCACGCGCCCTGGTTTGATCGTCGCGGACTTCAGATCGGCGGTGGGATAGAGCGTGCCGAGATTGTCCTCGGCCGGTGCCGCGGCATCGGGCGTGCCGGTCAGCGGGTTCGTGCAGACCAATTGCGTACCCTTGCGCGGCAGTCCCGCGAACCCATCGGTCTGGTCGAACATATCGAAGATCAGCGAGGGATCGGCAGGTTCGGCGAAGCTCTGCCACGACAGGATGCAGCCGGTCTGCTCCGGCGTCGTGCATTCGGGAAGGCCGAGCGCGGGGAGGTCGGCGCGCTTCGACACCGGCCAGCCGATCACATAGGCCGCGACGATTCGCCGGGCGAGCGGCATGCCGGCGACGCGGTCACGCAGCAGGTGGGTGAGGTGCAGCGCCCCCTGGCTGTGCCCGGCGAGGATGATCGGGCGATCGGGATCGATCGCGCGCAGGAACTGGTCGAACGCCGCGCGCACGTCCTCATAGGCGAGCGCGCGGGCCTGCATCGCCGGCTGCTCCTCGGTCAGGAACGCGCCGAACGTCGCCTGGCGATAGCGGGGTGCCCACACCGCGCCGGCCGCGTTGAACGCGCTCGCCTGGCCGCGCAGGAACAGCGCGGCGCGGGCATTGGCCTCGGCATCGTCGAGCGGGGCGTTCCAGCTCGCCCGGTTGAGGTAGGAGGTCGGGTGGATGAAGAACACCGCCGCCTCCGGATGTCGCCCCGGTCGGTAGCCGGGCGGCGTCCACTGCGCGGGGTTGTTGCGGATGTCCGGCCGCGCCAGCCACATGTCGGGCCGGGCATAGACGCTGGGGACGACGTCAGGCTGCGGCGTGAAGCGCGCGCTCGGCACCAGCGCGGAGCGCAGCAGCTGCGCGCCGAACAGGCGATAGGCGAACGTGGCGGCAACGGCGAGCATGATCAGTATCGCGACCAGATAGAGGAATCGGCGGGCCACTTGGGGCTCCATTGTGCATTGCAACATAAACGCGCGGGTGGCGAGGGTTGTTTCCTGCATCACGGATGCAGCGGGCGCAATCGCGGTTGCGCGGTATGCGAAGGGCATTGCCTAGGGCGGACCCCCGGTGCTAGCCGCGGCTCATGTCCGTAGACACCACAACCGTGAAGCGGATCGCGACGCTTGCGCGCATCGCGATCAGCGACGAGGAGGCCGAGCGCCTCGCGCCCGAGCTGGGCAATATCCTCGGCTGGATCGAGCAGCTTGGCGAGGTCGACACCGCGTCGGTCGCGCCGATGACCGCCGTGATTCCGAACCACCTGCGCCTGCGCGACGACGCCGTGACCGACGGCGGCGTGCGCGACGCGGTGCTGGCCAACGCGCCCCAGGCTGAGCATGGGTTCTTCGCCGTGCCGAAGGTGATCGAATAATGACCGACCTCACCGATCTTGGCGTCGCGGCGATTCGCGAAGGGGTGCGCGCCGGCACCTTTTCGGCGCGCGAGGTGGCGGAAGCCTTCATCGGCAAGGTGAGCGCGGCCAAGCAGCTCAACGCCTTCCTGGTCGAAACACCCGATCATGCGCTGGCCGCCGCCGACGCGGCGGACAAGGCGCGCGCCGCCGGTGAGGCGCTCAGGCCGCTGGCCGGCGTGCCGATCGGCATGAAGGACCTGTTCTGCACCAAGGGCGTGGCGGCGACCGCGGCCAGTCACATCCTCGAAGGCTTCACGCCGCAGTACGAATCGACGGTGTCGCAGAATCTGTGGAACGCCGGCGCCGGCATGTTGGGCAAGCTCAACATGGACCAGTTCGCGATGGGCTCGTCGAACGAGACCAGCGCGTTCGGCAACGTCATCTCGCCGTGGCGGCGCAAGGACGGCGGCAATGCGGCGCTGGCGCCGGGCGGCTCGTCGGGCGGCTCGTCGGCGGCGATTTCTGCACGGCTCTGCCCGGCGGCGACCGGCACCGATACCGGCGGATCGATTCGCCAGCCGGCGGCGTTCACCGGCATCGCCGGCATCAAGCCGACCTATGGCCGCTGCTCGCGCTGGGGCGTCGTCGCCTTCGCCTCGTCGCTCGACCAGGCCGGTCCGATGGCGCGCGACGTGCGCGACTGCGCGATCATGCTGCAGGCGATGGCGGGCTTCGATCCCAAGGACGCCACCTCACTCGAGATGACGGTGCCCGATTGGGAAGCCGGTTTGTCGAGCGATCTCAAGGGCAAGCGGGTCGGTATTCCCAAGGAATATCGCGTCGACGACATGCCCGCCGAGATCGATGCTCTGTGGCAGCAGGGGATTGACTGGCTGAAGGACGCCGGCGCCGAGATCGTCGAGGTGTCGCTGCCGCACACCAAATATGCGCTGCCGGCCTATTACATCATCGCACCGGCCGAGGCTTCCTCGAACCTGGCGCGCTACGACGGCGTGCGCTACGGCCTGCGCGAGTTGCCCGATGGCGCCAATCTGCAGGACATGTATGCCGCCACGCGCGCCGCGGGCTTCGGCGACGAGGTCAAGCGCCGCATCATGATCGGCACCTATGTGCTGTCGGCGGGCTATTACGACGCGTACTACACCCAGGCGCAGAAGGTCCGCACGCTGATCGCCCAGGATTTCGCCAGGGCCTGGCACGATTGCGACCTCCTGCTGACCCCGACCGCGCCGTCGGCGGCGTTCGCGCTGGGCGAGAAGTCGGCCGATCCGATCGCGATGTATCTGAACGACGTCTTCACCGTGCCGTCCAGCCTCGCCGGCCTGCCGGCGATGTCGGTGCCGGGCGGGCTCGACGCGCATGGCCTGCCGCTTGGCCTGCAGGTGATCGGTAAGCCGCTCGACGAGCAGGGCGTGCTCGACGCCGGGCTGGCGCTGGAGCAACGCGCCGGCTTCACCGCGCGGCCGGAGGCCTGGTGGTAGGACGGGCTTTGTCGCCGATCTGGTATTTCAGATCGTCGGCGAGCTTGTCATCGAAGGGATTTGGACGATCATGCGAGCCGGCTTTCGCATGATCAGGGGCAGGGGCGGCGACGTCTGAGCTCCGACAGCAGACAGGCGATGCAAGTGATGGAATCGACGTACCGCATTCAGGGCGCAACCGGCGAGTGGGAGGTCGTGATCGGCCTGGAAGTCCATGCGCAGGTCACCTCGCAGGCGAAGCTGTTCTCCGGCGCCTCGACCGCGTTCGGCGCCGAGCCCAACACGCAGGTCAGCCTGATCGACGCGGCGATGCCCGGCATGCTGCCGGTGCCCAACCGCGAGTGCATCCGCCAGGCGGTGCGCACCGGCATGGCGATCAACGCCGCGATCAACAAATGGTCGCGGTTCGATCGCAAGAATTACTTCTATGCCGACCTGCCGCAGGGCTATCAGATTTCGCAGCTTTATCATCCGCTTGTCGGCGAAGGCTCGGTCGAGATCGAAGTCGAGGACGAGACCAAGCGGATCGGCGTCGAGCGAATCCACGTCGAGCAGGACGCTGGCAAGCTGATGCACGACCAGCATCCGACGCGCTCCTATGTCGACCTCAATCGATCGGGCGTCGCGCTGATGGAAATCGTCAGCCGGCCGGATATGCGTTCTCCTGCCGAAGCAGGGGCTTACCTGAGGAAGCTCAGGGCGATTCTGCGCTACGTCGGTAGCTGCGACGGCAACATGGAAGAAGGTTCGATGCGCGCCGACGTCAACGTCAGCGTGCGCCGGCCCGGCGATGAATTCGGCACGCGCACCGAGACCAAGAACGTCAATTCGGTCCGCTTCGTGATGGCGGCGATCGAGCATGAGGCCAACCGCCAGGTCGATGTGCTGGAAGGCGGCGGCAGCATCGTGCAGGAGACGCGGCTCTACGATCCCGACACCGGCACGACGCGCTCGATGCGGTCGAAGGAAGACGCGCACGACTATCGTTACTTCCCCGACCCCGACCTGTTGCCGCTGGAGCTCGACGAGGTGTTTCTCGACGAGTGCCGCGCCAGCCTGCCCGAACTGCCCGACGCCAAGCGGGCGCGGTACGAAGGGCTGGGGATCACACCCTACAATGCCGGCGTGCTGACCGCCGAGGTCGAGACGGCGCGCTGGTTCGACGCGCTGCTCGATGCCGGCGCCAAGCCGGTGCAGGCGTCGAACTGGGTTGCGTCCGAACTGTTCGGCGCGCTCAACCGGCTTGGCAAGGGGATCGAGGAAAGCCCGGTAAGTCCTTCGCAGGCCGCTGAACTCCTCAGCCTGGTCACCGACGGAACGCTGTCGGGCAGCCTCGCCAAGCAGGTGTTCGAGATCATGCTGGAGACCGGCGACGATCCGTCCAAGATCGTCGAGGAGCGTGGCCTGAAGCAGACCAGCGATACCGGCGCGATCGAGGCGGAAATCGCCAAGGTGATGGCGGCCAACGAGGACAAGGTCGCCGATTATCGTGGCGGCAAGGACAAGTTGTTCGGCTTCTTCGTCGGCCAGACGATGAAGGCGATGGGCGGCAAGGCCAATCCGCAGGTGGTCAACGAGCTGCTGAAGAAGGCGCTCGGCTGACGCGGTGCGAGCCAGCCGGCGGGTTCGTGCCGGCTCGCGCGCCTCAATAGGCGTTGCGGTGGAACAGCACGCGGAACGTCTTGGCGATGATCACCATGTCGCGCCACAGTGACCAGCCGTCGAGATATTCCAGGTCGGCCTGCAAGCGATTGACCAGATCGTGTTCGTGGACGGTCGCGCCGCGATAGCCGCGGATCTGCGCGAGACCGGTCAGGCCCGGCTTGGCGGCATGGCGGTGCCAGTATCGGGAGTCGATTTCCCAGAACAGCTTGTCCGCCGCGCGTGAGCCCAGTGCATGGGGACGGGGGCCGACGATGCTCATGTCGCCCTTCAGCACGTTGATCAGCTGCGGCAGCTCGTCGATGCTGGTCATGCGGATGGCGCGGCCGACGCGTGTTATGCGGTCGTCGCCGCGCGCGGTGGAGCGATGGCCGTGGCCGTCGCAATCCTCCACCCGCATGCTGCGGAACTTCAGCACCTCGAACATCGCATTGCCACGCCCGATCCGCGTCTGGCGGAAGAACACCGGCCCTTTGCTGTCGAGCTTGATGGCGATCGCGACCAATGCGAGCAGCGGGAGGAAGAACAGCAGGGCGAAACCCGCGACGCTGGTGTCGAAGGCGCGCTTGATCAATCGGTCGGTCAGGGCCAGCGGGCCGGCCGAGACGATCAGCGTCACGTCGCCGCCATGCCTTGAGACGCCGAGCGGCGCGAAGCTGGTGAACTCCGGCACCACCACGTCCGCCTGGACGTTGGCGCCCTTCAGCAGCCCGGCCCAGGCCTGCCGTCGTTCGGCACCGCAGACCACCACCACCCGATTGACCCCGCCCAGTGCGCGGGCGAGGCGGTCATACATGCCCGGATCATGGCTCTCCGGATCGAACCCAGCCGCGTCGGCCATCACGACGGTGGAGCCGGCGGAGACCGGCTGGCGAACGTCGCCGTCGCAGATCGTCACGACGCTGAACGGGTTCCCGCCGATGATCCACTTGGCATTGCGCGCGAACAGATAGCGACCGACCGACAGCAGGCCGATGCTGAAACACGCGCCGAGGACGAGGGTGAAGCGGGAGAAGATCGCGCTGGTCTTCAGCGAGAAGCCGGCGAGCAGCAGGATGCCGAAGGTGATCAGCAGCGAACGCAGCCCGCGCGAGATTGACCGGAGCCGATCCTCGATCAGTTCCGGATCATAGGCGCCGACGTTGAGACCGGTGACGAGGTAGACCGGCAGCATCGCCGCCAGGATCACCTCGACCTGCTTCAGCGAAGAGGACTGCCCGTGCAGCACGGCGGCGGCGGTAAACCCCAGGATCAGGCAGAAAGCATCGACGATCAGGCTGGACACGAACAGCCGCGCGCGCAGCGTCGTGGGGCGTGGGGGCAGGCGGTGCAAATGGTCCAGGGCATCGCGGCGTTGCAGGGCCGTACTTGCCGGATGCAAGTTCATCGATCTTGCCCCCTCACGCAAATTTACCGGGTAACCGAGAGAGAGGCTACGGCCGGTCCAGAGGGCGGGCAATTCGACCTAATGGCAGCGCCAGCGGCGCAATGGGGTGAAGCGGCGGCGTGGGATTACGCTTTCGGCACGAAAAAGGGCGACTTCGGATGAAGCCGCCCTCTCTTCGGTACAGGTCCGTTCCCGACCGGGAACGAAACGCTTACTTGACTTCGACGGTGCCGCCGGCGCCTTCGATCTGCGCCTTGATCTTCTCGGCCTCGTCCTTCGACACGCCTTCCTTGACGGCCTTCGGCGCGCCCTCGACGAGAGCCTTCGCCTCGGTCAGGCCCAGGCCGGTGATGGCGCGGACTTCCTTGATGACGTTGATCTTCTTGCCACCGTCGCCGGTGAGGATCACGTCGAACTCGGTCTTCTCTTCCGCAGCAGCGGCACCGGCGCCGGCGCCACCAGCAGCCGGACCCGCCACCGCGACACCCGCAGCAGCCGAGACGCCCCACTTCTCTTCGAGAAGCTTGGCAAGGTCAGCCGCCTCGAGGACGGTCAGTTCGGAAAGCTGGTCAACCAGCGCGTTGAGGTCTGCCATTTTTCAAGTCTCCATGCGGGGCGGGAAAGTGCCCCAATCGGTTCAAACAAAAGGTATTCAGCTTGCCTGAGATCAGGCCGCGTCCTTGTCGCCATAGGCGGCGAACACGCGCGCGAGCTTCGAGGCCGGCGCATTGGTGAGCTGAGCGAGCTTGGTCGCGGGCGCCTGGACGAGGCCCACGATCTTGGCACGCAGCTCGTCAAGCGACGGCAGCGACGCGAGTGCGTTCACACCATTGACGTCGAGAACGGTCGCACCCATGCCACCGCCGACGATTTCCAACTTGTCGTTGGTC
>JBQCHA010000023.1:0-4238 GCA_051955175.1 Sphingomonas sp. | reverse complement strand
GTGTCGATCGCCGCGGCGCTCTACATGGTCGGGTCGATCTGGGACGGGGTGATCGACCTCGTCGTCGGCGTGCTGGCCGATCGCGTGGCGGTGGGGCCGGGGTACCGCGGCTATGTCCTGTTCGGCGCGGCGCCGCTGGGGCTCTGCTTCGTGCTGCTGTACCTCCCGCCCTTGGGCGGGGCGCTCGGCCTGGCGCTGATCGTGGTCGCGCACCTCGCGTTCCGCACGCTCTATGCGCTGGTCAACGTGCCCTATGCCGCGCTCACGGCGCGCATCACCAGCGACAGCCGCGATCGCGGGTCGATCGCCGGGCTGCGGATGCTGTTCGGCACCATGGCCGCGGTGATCGTGTCGCTGTCGACGCAACCGCTGGCGGCGACGATCGGCGGCGGGCGTGACAGTGCGACGGGCTATTTCGGTGTCGCGTTGTTGTTGGGCGCCGCGGCGACGGCGATCCTGATCCCGGTCGGACGCGCGGTGGAGGAGGTGGTGCCGGCGCAGCGATCGCTCGCCTGGCGCGACATCGGCCGCGCGGCGGTTGGGCTTGCCGGCAATCGGGCGTTCGTCACGCTATCGCTGGCGATCGTCTTCACCATCCTGGGCATGACGATGCTCGACAAGACGGTGCTCTATTATTTCAAATATGTCGTGCATGATGCCGCCGCCGGGCGCGCGGCGCTCGCCTACATGAGCGTCGCCGGCGGCATGTCGGTACCGGTGTGGATGCTGGTCGGCCGGCACTATGGCGCACGCGTGACCTGGCTCGCCTCGGCGGCAATGGCGGTGATCGCGGGCGCCGCTTATGCGTTGCCCGGACTGACTGGTGCCGCAGCGACGCAGGCGATGCTGGCGGCGATGCAGGCGGCGGTGATGGGGATGAACTACGCCTTCTGGGCGCTGCTGCCCGACACGATCGATTATGGCGAGCATCGCGGCGGGATGCGGATCGAGGCGACGACCTATGGCCTCGCCGCGCTGGTGCAGAAGATGGCGATCGGGCTGGCTGCCGGATTGTTCGGCGTCGGGTTCGACCTGATCGGCTATCACGCCAATGCGGCGCAGGGGGCGGCGACGCTGGCGGGCATGCGCTGGATCCTGATCCTGGCGCCCGTCGTGGGGCTGGGCGTGTCGGGATTGTGCATCGCGCTCAATCCGCTGCGACGCGACACGCATGCGCGCATCCTTGCCGATCTGGGTCGTCGTCGGTCGGAGGGCTGAGCGCCAGGGCTGGGGTGTTGCCGGCGCCCGTCTCAGGCTGCGTCGACGGACGCCGGCAACGTCGGACCGGCTGGTGAGCCGGCCCGGAAACTCAAGCCTTGGTGAGGGTGAAGCTGCCTTGCAGCCCTTCGGCCGCCGACGGCGCGATCCAGAAATCGAACGCGCCCCGCTCCACCGTCCACGCCATGTCCTGGCCGACGAACAGCAAGTCCTTGCGGCTCAGGGTGAAGCGCACCGCCTGGCTGGCGCCCGGCGCGAGCGCGATCTTGCGGAAGCCCTTCAACTCGCGGATCGGCTGCGCGACGCTGGCGGTGCGATCGCGGACGTAGAGCTGCACCACCTCCTCGGCGGCATGGCTGCCGCTGTTCGTGATCGTCGCGCCCAGCGTGATGCTGCCGTCCCAGGCGAGCGTCGCGCCATCGCCCTCCAGCCCGGCGTAGCCGACCCGGCCATAGGTCAGGCCGTGGCCGAACGGATAGAGCGCCTCGTTGCGGACGGTGCGGTAATGCGCCTTGTACGGCTGCATCGGTCCCGGCGGGTTGGGCCGGCCGGTATCGAGATGCGCATAATAATAGGGTTCCTGCCCCGTCGCGTGCGGGAAGCTGACCGGCAGCCGGCCCGACGGCCCCGCCTTGCCGAATAGCGCGTCGGCCAGGCCGGTGCCCGTCTCGGTGCCCAGGAACCAGGTGACCATGATCGCGGCGGCATCGCGCACCGCCCCGTCGAGGGCCAGCGCGCGGCCGTTCTTGAGTAGCACGACCACCGGCTTGCCGGTTTTCGCCACCGCCTCGGCGAGCGCCTGCTGCGCCTCCGGGACGACGATCGCGACGCGCGACTGCGCCTCCCCCGACATCGCCTGGCTCTCGCCGATCGCCAACAGCACGACGTCGGCCGCACTGGCCGCCGCCACCGCCGCGTCGATGCCGCCGGGCAGCGGCTGGTCCACGTCCGAACCCTGCACGACGGTCAGCAGCGACGGGTCCTTCATCGCGCCGCGGATGCCGGTGGCGATGTCGACCGCGTCGTCGTCCGAGCCATAGACGTTCCACGGGCCGATCAGGTCATGCTTACCCTCGGCGAACGGGCCGATCAGCGCAATCCGCTGACCGGCGGGCTTCAGCGGCAGCACGTCCCCATCGTTCTTCAGCAGCACGACCGAACGGCGCGCCGCCTCACGCGCCAGCGCGCGGTTGGCGGGCGTCAGGATGCGCGCCTTGGCTCGCTTCGGATCGATGCGCAGGAAGGGGTCGTCGAACAGGCCGAGCTTGGCCTTGATCCACAGCACGCGTCGCACCGCCTCGTCCACCCGCGCGATAGGCACCTCGCCCTTGACGACGAGATCGGGCAGATATTGCAGGTACAGCCCGCTTTGCATGCTCATGTCGACGCCGGCCATGATCGCCAGCCGCGCGGCGTCGCGATCGTCCTTGGCATAGCCATGCGCGACCATCTCGGCGTCGGCGGTATAGTCGGACACGCATAGCCCCGGGAAATGCCACTCGTCGCGCAGCACGTCGGTCAGCAACCAGTGGTTGCCGGTGGCGGGAATGCCTTGCAGCGCCGTGAACGCAGCCATGATCGACAGCGCGCCGGCATCCAGCGCCGCCTCGAACGGCGGGAAATAGACGTCGCGCAGCGTGCGCTTGGAAACGTCCACAGTGTTGTAATCGAGACCGCCTTCGACGGCGCCATAGGCCGCGAAATGCTTGGGGCAGGCGAGGACGGAGACGGGGTCGTTCAGCGCCTTGCCCTGGAAGCCGCGGACGCGTGCGGCAGCGAATTGGCTGCCGAGATAGACGTCCTCGCCGGCGCCCTCGACCATCCGGCCCCAGCGCGCGTCGCGGGCAATGTCGACCATCGGCGCGAAGCTCCAGTCGATGCCGGTGGCGGTCGCCTCGCTCGCTGCGGCGCGCGCGGTTCGCTCGGCGAGATCGGGTTCGAAGCTCGCCGCTTCGCCCAGCGGTACCGGGAACACCGTGCGCAGACCGTGGATCACGTCGCCGCCAAAGATCAGCGGAATCTTCAGGCGCGACTGCATCGCCGCCTTCTGCATGCGCAGCGCCATCTCGGCACCGTTGCCGTTGAACACGCCGGTCAGCTGCCCTCGGCGCACCGCGTCGAGTTGCTTGTCGAAGCTGCCGCCGGCGGTCGGCGGGTTGAGCGCGGTGGCCGAGGAGCCACCCCAAGCGGCCGCCATCAGCGTCAGCTGCCCGGCCTTTTCCTCGATCGTCATCTGCGCAAGCAGCGGCTCGATCCGCGCCCGCACCTTGGCGTCGTCATCGCGATCGGCCGCGACGAGCAGCGCGCGCGCCGGACTTGCCGCCCAGGCCATCATCGCGCTCGCCGCCACCAGCGCGCTGCGCCGTGAGATCCGCTGATCGATCATTTCTCTCTCCCCTTCGCGGCCTTGGTCGGCCTGCCAGGCCGCGCGGCAAAAACGCGACATATCGAATCATGGCCCTTGGAGCCGATTGTGGAACCGGTTACATGAGTTTTGGTCAATTGCCAGCCCTTGATCTTGCGCAACTTCGGGGTTTGGCAATAAACAAGCGTGATTTCAGCGGGAAGGGGAGCGCAATGTCGCAGGCGACGATCCGGGACGTCGCGCGCGAGGCGGCGGTGTCGGTTGCCTCGGTGTCGCGCGCGCTCAATGGCCATCCATCGGTGCTGCCCGCCACGCGTGAGCGCGTCGAGGCGGCGGCGCGCAAGCTCGATTACGTGCCGCACGCCGGCGCACGCAGCCTCAGCCTCGCGCGCGCCCACGCAATCGGCGTGGTGCTGCCTGATCTGCATGGCGAATTCTTCTCCGAAATCGTCCGCGGCATGGATCGTGAGGCGAACCGGCTCGGCTATCAGCTGCTGTTGTCCAACTTCCATGTCGATCCCGAACAGGCGGCGCAGGCGATGCGCACGCTGCGCGGCCGGGTTGACGGGCTGCTGGTGATGGCGCCCGAAATCGATGCGGCGCAGTTGCAGGAAAGCCTGCCCGCCAGCCTGCGCGCGGTGCTGATCAATTCGCC
>JBQCHA010000022.1:0-20469 GCA_051955175.1 Sphingomonas sp. | reverse complement strand
AGTCGATCGAGCCGTCGCGGCCGACCAGGGCGGCCGACAGCATGTTGCCGATCAGGCCGTAATCCTCGATGCGCTGCGACTTGGGCGGTGTGCGACTTGCGTCAGCCGCCATGAGCGAACCCCGGATAATCGGTCATGCCGCCGTCGACGAATACCGTGGTGGCGGTGACGTAGCTGGCGATGTCGGATGCCAGCACCACCGCCATGCGCGCGACATCCTCCGGCTCGCCGATGCGGTTCAACGGGATCTTCTCCAGCAGGTCCTTGTAGCCTTGGGGGTCTTTCCAGACATTCTCGTTGATCGGCGTGCGGATCGCCCCCGGCGCGATGCACAGCACGCGCACGCCATAGGGTGCCGCCTCCTGCGCCAGCGACTTCGACATCATCGTCATGCCCGCCTTGGACGCGGTATAGGCGCTGTACCCGCTCCAGGCGATCACCTCGTGTACGCTGGAGGTGTTGAGCACCACGCCCGATTTCTGCGCGACCATCCGCTTCAGCGCCTGGCGCGCGCACAGGAACGCGCCCTTCAGGTTGATGTCGATGACCTTGCTCCAGGCCTCGACATCGGCTTCCCAGCCACACATCCGCTTGCCGTCGATCCCGGCATTGTTGATCAGCACGTCGATGCCGCCCCACGCCTCGTCCAGCTTGGCGAACATCGCGTCTACCGCCTGGGGATCGCTGATGTCGGCCATCAGCCCCAACGCCTCGCCGCCAGCGGTGGTGAATTCCTTCACCAGCGCGTCGGTTTCCATCGGGTTGACGAGATAGTTGATCGCGACGCGTGCGCCCTCGGCGGCGAACGCCCGCGCCATGGCCGCGCCGAGCCCCGAATTCCCGCCGGTCACGAGAACCCGCTTGCCCTTCAGATCGATGTTCATGCCAGTCCCCGGTGAGATGGATTCGAGACGACGCCGCAGCTGCCCGCGGCGCCTTCCCTCAAACCGGCGAGGCGGGGCGGTGTTCCGATCGGAGCGGCGGCGAGCGCCGATCCGTGCGCACCCTCAACGATCGTAGCCGGCGCGGTAACCGGTGTAGTTCTGGCACTCCTCAGCGTCGGGATGATCGTGGCACTGCTGTTCCCACTTGCGCCGTTCGCGGCCTTCCTTCGCCTCTTCCTTGCGCATCTTGCGGCCGTAGTTGCGGTCCGCCTCCGACTGGCTGGTCGTCGTCCAGTCGATCGCCTTGCCGGTCGCCTTGACCGGCAGCGTCGCGACATTGGCCGCGGTGCGGACCAGACATCCGCCGGTCGCCAGCGGCAGCAGCGCCACCGGCAGGATCAGAAGCTTACGCATGATACTCACTCCGTTGCCGTCCTCTGTCGGGCGAAGGCCCGCACCGCCTCTACACCAATTGCCGGGAAGTCGGTGAACAAACCGTCGATGCCGAGCGCCAGGTGATCGGCGATTTCCTCGGCCAGCCGGCCGTGTCCGCGCGGATTGATCCCCTTGCGATAGCCGCGCGGCAGGAAGTAATTCTCCGCGCGATAGGTCCAGGGGTGAACGCGCAGCCCCGCCGCGTGCGCATCGGCGACCAGCGAGGTGGGGGGCCGGCGGCCATCGCGCACCATCGCCCGCGCCGGGCCGATTCCCCAGGCATAGCGCGCAATTTCGGCCAGGCCGGCCGGCGAGATCATCTCGGCATAGCTTGCCTTCGCGCCATCGGCCGGCGCCCCGTCCTTGTCGAGCAACTGGATCAGCCGCACGCCGGTCATGCCGCTCAGCCGGCGCAGGTTCGCCACCTCGAACGACTGGATGAACACCGGCGCATCGGGCCCGCTCCAGCCCGCGCCGTCCAGCGCGGCGACCAGCGGCGCGTCTGTGCCCAGTCCGATACTGGCGAAATAGGTCGGGTGCTTGGTTTCGGGATAGATCGCGATGGTGCGTCCGCGCGCCGCGGTCTCGCGCTCGGCCAGCCCGATGATCTCGTCGAGCGTCGGCACCTCGAACTGGCCGTCGAACGCGCAATTTTGCGGGCGCAGCAGCGGCAGACGCTCTTTCGCGCGCAAGGTCTTCAGTTCGGCGAGCGAGAAATCCTCGACGAACCAACCGGTGATCGCCTTGCCGTCGATCGTCTTGGTCTGGCGGCGATCGGCGAATTCGGGATGCGCGGCGACGTCGGTCGTATCGGCAATGTCGTTCTCATGCCGGGCGACCAGCACGCCGTCGCGCGTCGGCACAAGGTCGGGCTCGATCACGTCGGCGCCCTGCTCGATCGCGAGCTGATAGCTCGCGAGGGTATGTTCGGGCCGAAGCCCGCTGGCGCCGCGATGGGCGATGACGATCGGGGCGGAGAGCGAGCGGGCGAAGGGCATGCACGCCCTTCTGCCGCCGGGAGATCGGCGATACCAGCGGCAAGCGTCGGCAAAGTTGTGCCGCCGGGGAAACGATGCGACGCGGGGGCGTTACCCATCAGGGTACCAACCAGGGGCATGCCATGCATTTCACCATCAACGGACAGTCGTACGACGTCGATCCGGACATCCGAACGTCGCTGCTCGACCTGCTGCGCGAGCATCTTGGCCTCACCGGCAGCAAGAAAGGCTGCGACCACGGCCAGTGCGGCGCCTGCACGGTGCTGGTCAACGGCCGGCGGATCAACAGCTGCCTGTCCTTGGCGGTGATGCACCAAGACGACCAGATCACGACGATCGAAGGGCTCGGCTCGCCCGATGCGCTGCATCCGCTGCAGGCGGCGTTCGTCAAGCACGATGGCTTCCAGTGCGGCTATTGCACGCCGGGGCAGATGTGCTCGGCGGTCGGCATGCTCGACGAAGCGGCGAAGGGCTGGCCCAGCCACGTCTCCGGCGATCTCGACGGCGAGGTCGAGCTGACCGACGCCGAGATTTCCGAACGGATGAGCGGCAACCTGTGCCGCTGCTCGGCCTATCCCAACATCGTCGACGCGATCCGCGAAGTCGCCGAAGGATCGGATCGCACGCAGGAGGCCGAAGCGGCATGAGGACGTTCGACTATGCCCGCGCCGACAGCCCGGAAGCAGCCGTCAAGAGCACCGGCGAGGGCGTCAAGTTCATCGCCGGCGGCACCAACCTGCTCGACCTGATGAAGCTGCAGATCGAGACGCCGACCAAGCTGGTCGACATCTCGCGCCTCGACTTCGACGCGATCGAGGAAACCGACGCGGGCGGCCTGTTGATCGGCGCCCTGGTGCCCAACAGCGACCTCGCCGCCGACCCTCGCGTGATCGGGCGCTACCCGGTGCTGAGCCGCGCGCTGCTCGCCGGCGCGTCGGGGCAGTTGCGCAACAAGGCAACCACCGGCGGCAACCTGCTGCAGCGCACCCGCTGCTATTATTTCTACGACCCCGCGATGCCCTGCAACAAGCGCGAGCCGGGTGCCGGCTGCTCGGCCAGGGAGGGCTTCAACCGCATCCTCGCCGTGCTCGGCACCAGCGAGAATTGCATCGCCACGCACCCCGGCGATATGCCGGTGGCGATGCGCGCGCTCGACGCCGTGATCGTCACGCTGAAGCCCGACGGCGACAAGCGGCGGATCAGCATCCACGATTTCTACTGCCTCCCCGGCGACACGCCGCAGATCGAGAACGTGCTGGAGCCCGGCGAGCTGATCACCCATGTCGAGCTGCCGCCCGCGCCCGCGGGCAAGCAGACGTACCGCAAGGTCCGCGACCGCGCGTCGTATGCCTTTGCCCTGGTATCGGTGGCGGGCATCGTCGCGGTGGAAGGCGGCACGATCACCGGCGCCAGCCTGGCGTTCGGCGGTCTCGGCCCGATGCCGTGGCGCAACCCCGCGGTCGAGGCGGCGCTGGTCGGCAAGGCACCCTCCCCCGAGGCTTTCGAGGCGGCAGCCGATGCGCTGCTCGCCGGTGCGCGCGGCTATGGCGCCAACGACTTCAAGATCCCGCTCGCCCGGCGCACGCTGATCGCGGTGCTGCGCGAGCTGACCGAGGATGCGGCATGAGCGAGCCCAACACGCTGACGATGGATCAGCCGATCGAACACAGCCTGCTCGATCGCAACAACCAGGGCGTCATCGGCAAGCCGTTCGACCGGATCGAAGGGCCGCTCAAGGTCTCCGGCCGCGCGACCTATGCCGCCGAGTACGACATCGACGATCTCGCCTATGGCTTCCTGGTGCGCGCGACGATCCCGCACGGCAAGCTGGTGAAGGTCGATGCCGACAGCGTGCTGAAGCTGCCTGGCGTGATCGAGGTGGTGACCGACTTCGACACGTTCATCCGCAACTCGCAGCAGGGCGGCGCGACCGAGGCGCCGGTGCAGGGCGTGCAGAACATCGCCTATTTCGGCGAGATCGTCGCGATCGTGCTGGCGCACAGCTATGAGGCGGCGCGCGATGCGGCTGCGCGGCTGCGCATCGACTATGAACCGGCGCCGAGCGGCCGCTACGATTTCGCGCGGTTCAAGAATGAGACCGACACGCCGGCAGACAGCGTAACGCCGGCACATGCCGGCCAGGGCGACATCGACAAGGGCCTGGCCGAGGCGGAAGTCACGATCGACGCGACCTACACCACGCCGAGCCAGAACAGCGCGGCGATGGAGCCGCATGCCTCGATCGCGTCATGGGATGCCGAGGGCAAGGTGACGATCCACGGATCGTACCAGATGCTCGCATCGGACGCGCAGCAGATGGCCGATACGCTGGGCCTGCCGGTCGAGAAGGTCCGTTTCGTGTCGCGCTACGTCGGCGGCGGCTTCGGCTCGAAGCTCGGCATCGCGCCGGAGAGCGTCGCGGCGGCGATCGCCGCGAAGCGGCTCGGCCGCCCGGTCAAATGCGCGATGAGCCGCCAGCAGGTGTTCGACGCGACGGTGCGTCGCTCCAACACGGAGCAGCGCGTGCGGCTCGGCGCGACCAGGGACGGCAAGCTCACCACCATCGTCCACGAGACGCTGGCCTCCAACCTGCCCGGCGAGAACTTCTTCGAGCCCGCCGGCATCGCCACGCACTTCATGTATGGCGGCGAGAACCGCCGCATCACGCACGATCTGGTGCGACTCAACTGGCTGTTGTCGGGATCGATGCGCTGCCCGGGCGAAGCAGTCGGCATGCTGGCGCTGGAAGCGGCGATGGACGAGCTCGCCGTCGAGCTCGACATGGATCCGATCGAGTTGCGGAAGATCAACGATCCGCAATGCGATCCGGAAAAGGGCGTCCCCTATTCCTCGCGCTCGCTCAGCCAATGCCTCGATCGCGGCGCCGAGCTGTTCGGCTGGAACCAGCGCGATCCCAGGCCCGGCAACCGGCGCGAGGGCGAATGGCTGATCGGCATCGGCGTCGCCGCGGCAGGACGGTCCAACAAGCTGATGAAGTCTCGCGCCACGGTGTCGATCGGCGCCGACGGCCGCGCGCGCGTCGAAACCGACATGACCGATATCGGCACCGGCAGCTACACCATCCTGGGCCAGGTCGCCGGGGAAATGCTCGGCCTGCCGCTCGACTGCGTCGACGTCGAGCTGGGCGACACCAGATTCCCGCCGGCCGCCGGCTCGGGCGGATCATGGGGCGCGTCGTCGAGCGGATCGTCGGTCTATCTCGCCTGTGAGGCGCTGCGCGACAAGCTCGCCGCCGCGATGGACTGCGCGCCCGACGAGCTGACGCTGAAGGACGGCCACGCCATCGCCGGCAACCGCCGCGTGCCGATCGCCGAGCTGGTCGGCGACGGCCTGTCGGCGACCGGTGAGATCCAGCCTGGCAAGCAGGGCGAGGCGACCACCCAGGCCTCCTACGGCGCGCACTTCGCCGAGGTGGCGGTGAATGTCGCGACCGGCGAGGTGCGGGTCAGGCGGATGCTCGGCGTGTTCGCTGCCGGCCGCATCCTCAACGAGAAGACCGCCAAGTCGCAATGCCTGGGCGGCATGACGTTCGGCATCGGCGCGGCGCTGACCGAGGAGCTGGTCCACGACACGCGCAACGGCAAGGTCGTCAACCGCGACCTCGCGGAATACCATGTGCCGGTGAACGCCGACGTGCCGCAGATCGAGGTCGTCCTGCTGGAAGAGCGCGACGTGCATGCCAACCCGCTGCAGTCGAAAGGTATCGGCGAGCTGGGCATCTCGGGCGCCGGCGCGGCGATCGCCAACGCGGTCTACAACGCCACTGGCATTCGCATTCGCGATTACCCACTTACGCTCGACAAGCTGATCGGCGGCCTGCCGCCGGCATAGACCCGAAGGGGGGACATGGCCGACTATCGGATGGATGCCGATCATCCCGGCGTGCGCGCGGTTCACGGCGTGCAGGGAGTGCTCGGCAAGGGACTCGACCGGGTCGACGGCGTGGCCAAGGTCACCGGCGCGGCGCGCTACGGCTATGAACATCGCGTCGAAGGCGAGGTCGCCTACGGCTTCGCGATCACCGCGCCGGCGGCCAAGGGCAAGGTGGTGCGCGTCGATGCCGAGGCCGCGCGCGCGCTGCCCGGGGTCATCGACATCATCACCGACGATCCGCGCATCATCGGCCAGGCCGGCGACTTCTCGCTGCCGTCCAAGGGCTCGGCCGAGGTCGATCACTGGGATCAGGTGGTCGGCGTCGCGGTCGCCGAGACGTTCGAGGCGGCCCGCGACGCGGCGAAACGGGTGACGGTGGAAGTCGAAGCCGAGCCCGCCCGGTTCGACACCATGGCGCATGTCGCCGATGCCAGCGGCCCGCCCAGGAGCTCGCGCCTGCAGGACATCGCGATCGGCGACATCGACGCAGCGATGGCCGCTGCCGAGGTGACGCTCGACCAGGTCTATACCACGCCCAACCAGGTCCATGCCGCGATGGAACCGCACGCCGCGGTCGCGTCCTGGCAGGCCGGCCGGCTGACGGTGCATACCAGCGCGCAGATGCTGTACAACGTCAAGGGGCTGCTCGCGCAGGCATTCGACCTCGATCCCGACCAGGTGCGCGTCGTCTCGCCGTTCATCGGCGGCGGGTTCGGCGGCAAGGGCGGCGTCGGGCCGGAAACGATCCTGGCGGCCATCGCCGCCGAGAAGCTCGGACGCCCGGTCAAGATCGCGCTCGCCCGCCAGCAATTGTTCCACAACGTCTATCGCCGCACCGACACCCACCAGCGGCTGCGACTCGCCGCGAACCGGGACGGGCGGCTGACCGCAATCGGCCACGATAGCGTCATCAGCCAATGCCCCGACGGCGGCTTCATGGAGCCGGTCGCGCTCGGCACCGTGGCGATGTACGCCGCCGCCAACCGCCACATCAGCCACCGCGTGGTGACGCTCGACATGGTCAAGGCGAGCGCGGTGCGCGCGCCCGGCGAGGCGGTCGGCATGCTCGGCCTGGAAAGCGCGATGGACGAGATGGCGGAGAAGCTCGGGCTCGACCCGATCGCGTTCCGCAAGCTGAATGAGCCCGAGGTCGATCCGGTCACCGGCAAGCCCTATTCGACGCGCGGGCTGGTCCCCTGCCTGGAGGAGGGCGCAAAGGCATTCGGCTGGGACCGGCGCGATCCGACGCCCGGCGCGCGGCGCGAGGGCGAATGGCTGGTCGGCATGGGCGTCGCCGCCGCGGTGCGCATCAATCTGCTGGCCGACAGCGAGGCGCGCGTGCGGCTGACGCCCGATGGCCGCGCCACGGTCGAGACCGACATGACCGACATCGGCACCGGCACCTACACGATCCTGGCGCAGATCGCCGGCGAGGCGCTGGGCCTGCCGATCGATCGCGTCGACGTGCGGCTGGGCGACACGAACTATCCGACCGGCGCCGGATCGGGCGGGTCGTTCGGTGCGGCGAGCTCGGGATCGTCGGTGGCGCTCGCATGTGAGGATGTGATCGCCGAACTCGCGCGGCGGATGGACGCCGCGCCCGGCGACATGACGCTGAAGGACGGCCACGCCATCGCCGGCAACCGCCGCGTGCCGATCGCCGAACTGGTCGGCGAGGCTGCCATCGAAGCAACCGGCAAGATCGCGCAGGGCAAGAACGCGCAGAACTACAGCCAGGCCGCCCATGGCGCGCAATTCGCCGAGGTGGCGGTCAACGCCGTCACGGGTGAAGTACGCGTGCGCCGGATGCTCGGCGTATTCGAGGCGGGGCGCATCCTCAATGCCAAGACCGCGCGCAGCCAGGCGATCGGCGGCATGATCTGGGGCATCGGCTATGCTCTCCACGAACACGCCGTGCTCGACCGGCGCAGCGGCCAGTTCGTCAACCACGATCTCGCCGAATATCATGTCCCGGCGCATGCCGACGTGCCGCCGCTCGACGTGATGTTCATCGAGGAGGTCGACGAACATGCCAACCCGCTGGGCATCAAGGGGCTGGGCGAGCTGTCGATCTCGGGCGCCGGGGCGGCGGTGACCAACGCGATCTACAATGCCTGCGGCGTGCGCGTGCGCGATTTCCCGCTGACGCTCGACGCCATCCTGCCGGGACTGCCGCCGGTATGAGCGCGCGGCGTCATCCTTACGCAAGATGGGCCGCCGCCTGCGCGGGGGTGACGGAGGTGGCCGATGGCCGATAACGACACCGTCCTCGCCGCCGCACGGGCCTGGGCCGGATCGCCGATGGCGCTCGCAACGGTGGTCTCGACCTGGGGCTCGGCGCCGCGGCCCAAGGGCAGCCACATGCTGGTCCATCAGGACGGCCGGTTCGAAGGTTCGGTCTCGGGCGGCTGCGTCGAGAGCGACATCCTGGCCACCGCTGCCGAGGTGATCGCCGGCGCGCCGTTCCAGGTGAAGGATTATGGCGTCGCCGATGCCGCGGCGTGGGAGGTCGGCCTGCCGTGCGGCGGGCAGATCTCGGTGATGGTGCAGCCGGTCTCCGCCGAAGGGTTCGATCCCGAGCTGTTCGACCGCATCGTCGAGGCGCGCGGCCGCGGCGAGGCGCTGACCGTCACCACCGATCTCGAGACCGGGCACAGCGACCTGCGCCCGCAGGAGACCGGGCGCACCTTCATCAACCGCTACGATCCGCCGCGCCGGCTGCTGATCGTCGGCGCGGTGCAGATCGCGCAGGCGCTGGCGGGGCTGGCGCGCGAGTTGGGCATCGAGACGGTGGTGATCGATCCGCGCGGCCGCTTCCTGACCGCGGAGCGCTTCCCCGGCGTGACGCTCGACGATCGCTGGCCGGACGAGGCGGTCGCGTCGTACCATCCCGGCCCCGCGACCGCGGTCGTGACGCTGAGCCACGATACCAAGATCGACGACCCCGCGCTGATCGCCGCGCTCGCCGCCGACACCGGCTATGTCGGCGCGCTGGGCTCGCGTCGCAGCCACGCCGCCCGGCTCGAGCGGCTCGCCGCGGCGGGCGTATCGCAAGAGGCGCTGGCGCGGATCGACGGGCCGGTCGGGCTCGACATCGGCGCGATCGGACCGGGCGAGATCGCGCTGTCGATCGCCGCGGCAATGGTGAAGGCATTCCATGATCAAGGCTGAAGAAACCGTTCTGATCCTGCTCGCCGCCGGCGGTTCGCTGCGCTTCGGCGACGCCAACAAGCTGGAGGTCGACTTCCTCGGCCAGCCGCTCGCCTTCCACGTGACGACTGCGCTAGAGGGGGTGCCGTTCAAACGCCGCGTGGCGGTGGTGTCCGACACCTGCCTCGACTTCGCGTCGCGCGGTTACGATGTGATCGCCAACGATCAGGTCGAGCACGGCCTGTCGCGCTCCGTCCGGTTTGGCATAGAGGCGGCCCGACAGAGCGAGCCGCGCGCCGTGCTGATCGCGCTTGCCGACATGCCGCGAGTGACGGCGACCCATGTCTATCGGCTGCTCGATTATGCCGATGGCGCGGACACCATCCTGGCGTCGAGCGACGGCGAGCGCCCACGCCCCCCGGCCCTGTTCGGCAGCGCGCATTTCGACTGGCTGACGACGCTGACCGGCGACAGCGGCGCCCGCGAGATGATCATGAAGGCGCACCATGTGATCGCCGCCGACAACGAACTGATCGACGTCGACACGCCCGACGATCTGGAGCGCCTCCGCCAGCTGGTGTGAGGAGGGGGTGGCGACACCACTCCCCAGCGCCACTCCGGCGGAGGCCGGGGACCAGTCCGGACGCTGAACGTCGGCGCAGCATCTTTCCCATTGCCGCCTTCCCACCTGGGCCCCGGCCTTTGCCGGGGAGCAGAATACTGAAAGGCGACGTCGGGTACGAGCCGGCCCTCTATTCGTGGCGCAGGGCGTCGATCGGGTTGAGCGCGGCGGCGCGGCGAGCGGGGAAGAAGCCGAACACCACGCCGATCAGCGCCGATATGGCGAACGCGATCAGGTTGATGCCGGGATAGAACACCCAGTCGACCTTCATCACCGGCGCGATCGCGGCGATGGCGATCTGCGCCAGGATCAGGCCGATCAGCCCGCCCATGCACGACAGCACGATCGCCTCGACCAGGAACTGCAGCAGCACCTCGCGCGCGACCGCGCCGATCGCAAGGCGGATGCCGATCTCCCGCGTGCGTTCGGTCACGGAGACCAGCATGATGTTCATGATGCCGATGCCGCCGACCACCAGGCTGATCGCGGCGACCGCGGTGACGATGCCGGTCAACAGCTTGGTCGTGCCGGTCAGCGTGTCGGAAATCTGCTTGGTATCGAAGATGTTGAAGTCGTTCTCCTGGCCCGGCTGCAGGTTGCGGCGCTGGCGCAGCAGGCCGCTCAACGACGTCTGGACCTGATCGCTGTCATAGGCGGCGTCGACGCCGACCAGCATCATGCGGATATCGGTCGATCCGGTGAAGCGGCGTTGCACCGTCTTGATCGGCATGATCACCACATCGTCCTGATCGCCGCCGAAACCCGATTGGCCCTTGGTGGTGAGCAGGCCGATCACGTCGCACGACACCTCACCGGCGCGAAAGCGCTTGCCGATCGGATCTTCGCTCTTGAACAGATTGGTCTTCACCGTGCTGCCGATGATGCACACCGCCGTGCCGGCGGCTTCCTCGGGCGCAGTGAAATAGCGACCCTCCTGCAGCGGCCAGGGCTGCACCTGGAAATAGGCGTCGGTGGTGCCGTTGATCGTCGTCGACCAGTTGTTGCCGTTGTAGATCGCCGTGACGCTGGTCTGCGCCTGCGGAGCGACGGCGGTGACGCCGGCGACCTGCTGCTCGACGGCGGTCACGTCTTCCGGCTTGAACGGCGCCGGAGGCGGCCCGCCGCCGCCGCGGCCGAAGCCCTGGCCGGGGCGCACCATCAGCATGTTGGTGCCGAGACTCGCGATCTGCTTCTGCACCGCCGCGGTGGTGGCATTGCCGAGCGTCACCATCGTCACCACGGCACCCACGCCGATGACGATGCCCAGGATCGTCAGGAACGAGCGCAGCAGATGCCGCCGGATCGACCGCGCCGCGAGAACGAAGGTGGTGCCGAACATCTCAGTGCAGCTCCGGCCGCACGCCGACCCGATGCGAGCGGTCGATGCTCTCGACCAGCCCGTCCTTGAAGTTGACGATGGTGTGCGCGAACGCCGCCATGTCGGGCTCGTGGGTGACCATCAGCACGGTGATGTTGCTCGTCTGGTTGAGCTCGGTCAGCAACTCCATGATCTCGACCGAGCGTTCCGAATCGAGGTTGCCGGTCGGTTCGTCGGCGAGCAGCACGTCGGGGTGGGTCACGATCGCGCGGGCGATCGCCACGCGCTGCTGCTGACCGCCGGAAAGCTCGGCAGGGGTGTGGTCCCACCATTGCTTCAGCCCCACTTGATCGAGCGCGGCCATCGCCCGCTCGCGCCGCTGCGCGCGCGGCTCGCCGCGATAGAGCAGCGGCAGCTCGACATTCTCCAGCGCGCTGGTGCGGGCGAGCAGATTGAAGCCCTGAAACACGAAACCGAGATATTTGCGCCGCAACAGCGCGCGTTCGTCGCGCCCGAGCAGCTCGATGTGATGGCCGCGGAACAGATATTCGCCCGAGGTCGGCACGTCGAGGCAGCCCAGGATGTTCATCGTCGTCGACTTGCCCGATCCCGACGCGCCCATCACCGCCACGAAGTCGCCGGCGCTGATGTCGAGATCGACGCCCTTCAGCGCCTGGAACGCCGTCGCGCCGGTGCCATAGACCTTGGTGACGCCGCGCAGGCGGATGATCGGGTCGGCGGCGTCAGCCATGCGCCCCGCCGCCCGACACGCCCTGCTTGCCCGACAGCTGGCCGGTGATCACCTTCATGCCCGGCTTCAGATTGCCCGAGGTGATCGCCGTCTCGGTGCCGTTGGTCTCCCCGGTGGTAACGCTGATCGGCTGCGGCTTGCCGTCGGCGCCGAGGACATAGATCGTCTGGCGGCTGCCGGTGGTCACCGCCGCGGTGTCGCCGCCGTCGCTGCCCGAGCGGCGGCGACGGGGCACCAGCGCGCCGGTGATGCCGCCGCCCCCGCTGGGGCCTGCCTTGGCGCCGTTCTGCGGCACGAAGCGCAGCGCGGCGTTGGGGACCAGCAGCACCTTGTCCTGCTTCGACGTGACGATGTCCGCCGTCGCCGTCATGCCGGGCCGCAGCTGCAGCGTCGGGTTGTCGACGCTGAGGTCGGCGGCATAGGACACCACCTGCCCCTGGCCCGACGCCGACGCGCTCGACGTGCTGCTCGACGAGGACGAGGACGCCTCCTGCACGGTCAGGTTGGAGCCGAGATCGACGCGGGTTATCGTCGCCGGGAAGGTCTTGCCCGGGAAGGCGTCGACGGTGAAGCTCGCATGCTGGCCGACCTCGATCTGGCCGACGTCGGCCTCGTCGACCGACACCTCCAGCTTCATCTTGCTCAGGTCCTGCGCGATGACGAACAAGGTCGGCGTGTTGAACGAGGCGGCGACCGTCTGGCCGGGATCGACCTGGCGGGCGAGCACCACGCCGGTTACCGGCGAGCGGATCACCGCGCGCTGCCGCTGCGTCTGATATTGCGCCAGCTGCGCCTTGGCGGCGTTGACATTGGCCTGCGCCACCTTGAGCGCCGCCTGGGCGCGATCGCGGTCGGCGATCGCCGTTTCCATCTCGGTCTTGGCCGGCACGCGCCCGCCCGACAGCTGGCTGACCTGCTGATAGCGCGCCAGCGTCGCCCGCGACTGCGCCAGCGTCGCCTGCGCCTGTGCGACGGAGGCCTGATCGGCGCCCAATTGCGCCTGCGCCTGGCGGATCTGGTCGTCGATCTGTTCGGGATCGATCAGCGCCAACGGCTCGCCTTCGGTGACGTGATCGTTGACGTCGACATTGACGTTGGTGACCAGGCCCGAGAGCTGCGACCCCACGGTCACCTCGTTGACCGGCTGCAGCTTGCCGGTCGCCGACACGGTGGTGGTGAGCGACCCGCGCTTCACCGGCTGCGTGGCATAGCCGGGCGTGCCGCCGCTGTGCGTCCAATGCGAGATGAACAGCGCCAGGATCAGCACGACCAGGATGACCGCGCCCCATTTCGCCCAGCGCTGCCACGCGGGCGCCTGCTTCACCCCCAGGAACTCGTCGGTGTCGTTGATCGGCTGATCGGCCATCACTGGTCCTCGGCGGTGTTGGTGGCGGTCGGGATGACCGGCGGCGTGGCGGGTTGCGTCGGCACCGTGGTGCTGTCCCAGCCGCCGCCCAATGCGAGATAGAGCTGGACCAGCGCGGTCGCCTCGTCGCTTCGCGCCTGGCTGAGGCCGTTTTGCGCCGAAAGCAGCGAGCTCTCCGCGGTGTTGAGCGTGGTGAAGTCGGTCAGGCCGGCACGATATTGCGCGCGCGCCAGGATCGCCGAATTGTTCGCGGCATTGTAGGCGATGCCATATTGCCGCTCGCGCTCCTTGGCCGAATCGAGCGCGACGATCGCATTCTCGACGTCTTCCAGCGCGGTCAGCACGGTCGACTTGTACAGCGCGAAGGCGCCTTCCGCCGCGGCCTGGCTGGAACGGACCTGCGCGTTGAGGCGACCACCGTTGAAGATCGCCTGGCTGACGCCGCCGAACACGCTGCCGGTGACCAGCTTGAACAGGTCGCCGAAGACGTTGGCCGAGGTGCCGATGTTGCCGGTGATGTTGAGCGCGGGATAGAGCTGCGCCTTGGCGACGCCGATCTGCGCCACCGCGGCGGCGAGGCTGCGCTCGGCGCTGCGCACGTCGGGGCGCTGGCGCAGCGTGTCGGCGGGAATGCCGACGGCGATGCCGGCAGGCCCCTGCGGGATCGGCTGGGTCTTCGCCATCTCGTCCTTCAGCGCGCCGGGCGCCTGCCCGGTCAGCACGCCCAATCGCGACACGGCCTGGTTGTAGGAGCTCTGCAGCGTCGGGATCGTCGCCGCGGTCTGCGCGCGGCTGGCCCGCGCCTGCTCCTCGTCGACCGAGGACACCAGGCCTGCCTGCACGCGCCAGCCGGCGATCTGCAGATTGTCGTCCTGGATCGCCAGCGACGCCTGCGCATTGGCGAGTTCCGCCTGATACAGCCGCGCCAGGATGTAGTTGCGCGCCACTTCCGATTCGGTCGAGGTCAGCACGCTGGCGTAATCGTAGCCGGCGCCTTCATATTCCGCCCTGCTCGCCTCGACCGTCCGCCGGATTTCGCCGAACAGGCCGACCTGGTACGACACGTCGCCGGACAGCGAGAAGCTGTTGCTGCTGCGCGAAATCGAGGTCACCGTGCCGTCGGGCAGCGTGATCGTGTTGGTGCCGCCGACCAGATTGAAGCTGCGCGAATAGCCGGCCGAGGCATCGACGCTGGGGAACAGCGCCGATCGCGACTGGATCAGCGACTCATGCGCCTGGCGCAACCGCGCGACCGATTGCGCGATGTCGAGGTTGGACGTACGCGCCTGCTCGACCAGCCGGGTCAGCAGCGGATCGTCGAACTGCGTCCACCATTGGCGGAAATCGCCGCGCGCCTCGCTGTCGGCAGGGACCGAATAGCTGGCCGGCACGCCGAGCTGCGCGGGCGATGCCGGCTTGTAGTTCGGCCCGACGGTGCATCCGGCGAGCGGCAGCGCGGCGAGCAGGAGCGATAGGCGCGATCGTCTCATGGTCGGCTGGTGTGACCGTCGGTCGCGGCCGCGTCCATCGAAAAAGTGTCGCAATTTGTATCGTCTGGCCGCGGCGGGTACCGCGCGGCGGTCATTCCAGCTCCAGGATCACCTCGTCGACCGCCAAACTGTCACCCGGCTTCGCGTTGACCGATTTCACCTTGCCCGACTTTTCGGCGCGCAGGATGTTTTCCATCTTCATCGCCTCGACCACGGCGAGCGGCTGGCCGGGCTCGACCGCGTCGCCCTCGTCGACGTCAAGCCGCACCAGCAGGCCCGGCATCGGGCACAGCAGGAACTTCGACAGGTCGGGCGGCACCTTCTCGATCATGTACCCGGCATAAGGCGCGACCCGCGCCGGCAGCACGCGCGCGACATGGCTGGCGCCGCGCGTGGTCAACCGGAAGCCCGAGCGGACCGGCGCGATGCGGACGCTGAGCCGCTCGGCCGCATCCTCCTCGCCCAGCTCCACCTTGACCATGCGATCGCCCGGCGTGTACTCCATCGCCAGCGGCAGCGGCTCGCCATCGACCATGATCCCGTCGGTCGAAACCGTCACGCCGTGATCGGCGGCACCGATCCGCACCTGCCACTCGCTGGGCGGCGGCAGGCGGCGGCCGAGCTGCCCGTCGACGCGGCGCGCGCGATCGGCCTGCGCGGTCGCGGCAAAGGCGGCGATCGCGGCGAGTTGACGCTTGAGCTCGGGCGAGGCCGGCGCACCGGTGAAGCCGTCGGGATATTCCTCGGCAATGAAGCCGGTGGTGAGGTCGCCGGCGCGGAAGCGCGGATGCTGCATCAGCGCCGAAAGGAAATCGATGTTGTGGCCCGGCCCCTCGATCTCGAACGCGTCGAGCGCGGCGACCTGCGCATCGGCGGCCGCCTCGCGCGTCGGCGCCCAGGTGACCAGCTTGGCGATCATCGGGTCGTAGAACATGCTGACCTCGCCGCCCTCGGCGACACCATCATCGACGCGGACCACCACCTCGTCATTGCGAGCAGCGCGAAGCAATCCAGGGTTTCGCGCCCCGTCACTGGATTGCCGCGCGGCTTCGCCGCTCGCAATGACGGTTTGTTGCGGTGGATTGTAGCGCACCAGCCGCCCGATCGACGGCAGGAACCCCCGATATGGGTCCTCGGCATAGACGCGCGTTTCGATCGCCCAGCCGTTGATCGTCAGGTCGTCCTGCGTGAAGCCCAGCTTCTCGCCCGCCGCGACGCGGATCATCTGTTCGACGAGGTCGAGTCCGGTGATCTCCTCCGTCACCGGATGCTCGACCTGGAGGCGGGTGTTCATCTCAAGGAAGTAGAAGCTCTCGCCGGTCGTATCTGCGCCCGAGACGATCAGCTCGACCGTTCCGGCAGAATAATACCCCACCGCCTTGGCGAGCGCGACCGCCTGCTCGCCCATCGCCTTGCGCATCTTGGGCGTGACGAACGGCGACGGCGCTTCTTCGACCACTTTCTGGTGCCGCCGCTGGATCGAGCATTCGCGCTCGTGGAGATAGACGACATTGCCGTGCTGGTCGCCGAGCACCTGGATTTCGATGTGACGCGGGCTTTCGATGAACTTCTCGATGAACACGCGGTCGTCGCCGAAGCTGGCGAGGCCTTCACGCTTGGTCGCCTCGAAGCCTTCGCGCACGTCCTGCTCGGACCAGGCGAGCCGCATCCCCTTGCCGCCGCCGCCGGCCGAGGCCTTCATCATCACCCGGAAGCCGATGTCCGTGGCGCTTGTCACCGCGTCCTCGGGATCCGCGATCTCGCCGAGATAGCCCGGCACGACGTTGACGCCCGCTTCCTTGGCAAGCTTCTTCGATTCGATCTTGTCGCCCATCGCCGCGATCGCCTTGGGCGGCGGCCCGATAAAGGCGATGCCCGCCTCGGCGCAGGCGCGCGCGAAGCTCTCGCGTTCGGAGAGGAAGCCGTAGCCGGGATGGATCGCGTCGGCGCCGGTTTCCTTGGCGGCGAGCAGGATTTCCTCCGCCATGAGGTAGCTCTCGGCGGCCGGCGGCGGCCCGAGCCGGACGCTCTGATCGGCCATCAATACATGCGGCGCGCGGGCGTCGGCATCCGAATAGACCGCCACGGTGGCGATCCCCATCCGCTTGGCGGTGCGCATCACGCGGCAGGCAATTTCGCCGCGATTGGCGACCAGGATTTTCTTGAACATCAACGGCTCCGACGTCGGAAAATGAACAATAAACCGGCAATCCAGATCAACGGGGTGCCGATTGCGAGCACACCTCCCGAGGCCTGTTGGAACTTATGGGCAGCCTCGGTCGCCGGATCGCCAAATTGAGTGAAAAAGAACAGAACGACGAAGCCCACAAAGCAGATCATGGTCCACAAAAGGCCAACCAAGAAGACCTTCAAGTGCTCACCCTCCGCCTAAGACAATCTTCGTCATGCCGGGCTTGACCCGGCATCCCGCTGCCTTCTCCGCCGACGAAGAAGAAGCGGGCCCCCGGCTCAAGGCCGGGGTGACGGACGTGGCGGATGCTCACTCCGCCGCCTCGCACGCCCGCATCGGTTCCTCGCCCTGCATCGGCGTCAGGCCGAGCTTGGCCATCATCGCGGCGTCCTTGTCGTCGCCGGCGTTGGCGGCGGTGAGGAGCTTGTCGCCGGTGAAGATCGAGTTGGCGCCGGCCATGAAGCACAAAGCCTGCGTCGCCTCCGACATGCTCTCGCGGCCGGCCGACAGGCGGACCATCGAGCGCGGCATGGTGATCCGCGCGACCGCCACCGTGCGGACGAACTCGATATCGTCGATCTTGGCCATCGGCGTATCGGCGAGCATGTCGCCAAGCGGCGTGCCCTTGACCGGGACCAGCGCGTTGACCGGCACGCTTTCGGGATGGCGCGGCAGCGTGGCGAGCGCGTGGACGAAGCCGACGCGGTGCGCGCGCGTCTCGCCCATCCCGACGATGCCGCCCGAGCAGACGTTGATCCCGGCCTCTCGCACGTTGCTGAGCGTGTCGATCCGCTCCTCGAAGGTGCGCGTCGAGATGACGTTCTCGTAATTCTCCGGCGCGGTGTCGATATTGTGGTTGTAGTAATCGAGGCCGGCGGCCTTGAGCTGCGCCGCCTGCTCGGGCGTCAGCATGCCGAGCGTCATGCAGGTTTCCATCCCCATCGCGCGCACGCCCTCGACGATCTCGACGATCGCCGGCATGTCGCGGTCCTTGGGGTTGCGCCATGCCGCGCCCATGCAGAAGCGCTGCGACCCGGCGTCCTTCGCCTGCGCCGCCGCCTGCAGCACCGCGCGCACGTCCATCAGCTTGGTCGCCTTGACGCCGCTCTCGGCATGCGCGGATTGCGAGCAGTAACCGCAGTCCTCCGGGCAGCCGCCGGTCTTGATCGACAACAGCGTGCAGAGCTGCACCTCGTCGGGCGCATGGTTGGCGCGATGGACGCTCGCGGCGCGGAACAGCAGGTCGGTGAACGGCAGGTCGAACAGCGCGGCGATTTCGTCGCGGGTCCAGTCGGTGCGCTCGGGCGCCAAAGTGTCGGTCATGCGGTTTCCAGTCGTTGTTTGGCCGCGACATAGCCGGCAAGCGCGGTCGCGTAAAAGGGGGCGGCGCGGCGGCCCTGCTCGCCGTCGCCCTGCGCCATGGTGCCGGCAAGCACGCGCGCCTGCGCGGCATCGCTTAGCGCGCCGAGCGGCGACACGGCGACGCCGATGGTGAACAGGATCGCGCCGGTTTCGGGCAGACGCCGCAGCGTCTGGCGCTCGCAGCGCACGAACAGCGTGTCGCCCGCGTTGTCCGGCGCGACGTGCGCGAAGCGCGTGGCGGGATCGTCCTGCGGCAGGTAGCGCCAGGCGTCGGTCGGCACCACGAACCAATTGGCGCGCGCGTAGATCGGGCCGGCGGGCAGCGTCTGGATGAAGTGATCGACGCCGGCCGACAATTGCTCGGCATAGCCATGGATCGGCGCGTGGATTGCCGCGAGCGGCGCGCCCATCTTCTCCGCCAATCGCCAGTCGGTCGGGAACGCGACCGCCGCGGCGGTCAGCCGATACACGCCTTCGTCATCCCGCTGGAGGATGCAGAGGTCTTCCCAAACGGCCCGCGCCGCATCGGCGAGTCCGCCGGTGGCGCCGACCAGCGCCGCGACCTCCTCGCCCGCGCCCGCGCCGCCGGGGAGGATGCGGACGGCATCGGGATGCGCGTCGAACACGGCGACACGCGTTTCGCGATCGACGTCGGGGAACAGCCATTCGCCCTCCCCGATCCGCCGCAGCCCCATCTGCAATCGCGCGCCGGAGCGCCCGTGCGGCAGAAGGGCCTCGACGGAGAAGCCCAGCGTCACTCGGCCGCCTCGTCGATCGGCGGCAAATTGTGGCCGAGCAGCTTCAACACCTCGCCGGCCGCATCGACCAGATTGGTGCCGGGGCCGAAGATCGCCTGAACGCCGGCTTTCCTCAGGAACTCGTAATCCTGCGCGGGGATGACGCCACCCGCCACCACCTTGATGTCGGCGCGGCCGGCTTCCTTGAGCAGCGCGATGAGCTCGGGGATCAACGTCTTGTGGCCGGCGGCCAGGCTGGAGGCGCCAACGATGTCGACCTGCTTCTCCAGCGCCAGATCGCGCGCTTCGGCGGGCGTCTGGAACAGCGGGCCGGAGATCACCTCGAACCCCATGTCGGCGAAGGCGGAGGCGACCACATTGGCGCCGCGATCGTGCCCGTCCTGGCCCATCTTGGCGATCAGGATGCGCGGCTTGCGGCCCATCCGCTGGCCGACCGACGCAATGCCCTCGACCGCGCGGGTCCAGCCGGCATCGTCATGGTGCGCTGGGCCGTAGACACCCTTGATCGGCGTGACCCCCACCGCATGACGCCCGAACGCCGCCTCCATCGCCGCCGACATTTCGCCCAAGGTGCAGCGGGCGCGGGCCGCCTCGACGCACAGCGCGAGGAGGTTCGCGTCGCCGTTCGCCCCCTTGCGCAGCGCCTCCAGCGCCGCCGCGGCCTTGGCCGGGTCGCGCTCGCGCTTCACCCGCTCTATGCGGCGGATCTGGTCGGCGCGCACCTTGGCATTGTCGATGTCGAGGATGTCGATCTCATCCTCCTGCGCCAGCCGGTATTTGTTCACCCCGACGATCACATCCTCGCCGCGGTCGATCCGCGCCTGGCGCGCCGCGGCGGCGCGTTCGATATGCTCCTTGGGCATACCCTTCTCGACCGCATGCGTCATGCCGCCGGCGGCTTCGACTTCCTCGATCAGCGCCCAGGCCTTGTCGGCGAGCTCCTTGGTGAGCGCCTCGACATAATAGCTGCCGCCCAAGGGATCGACGACATGCGTCATCCCGGTCTCTTCCTGCAGGATCAGCTGGGTGTTGCGGGCGATCCGCGCCGAGAAGTCGGTCGGCAGCGCCACCGCCTCGTCGAGGCTGTTGGTGTGGAGCGACTGCGTGCCGCCGATGGTCGCCGCCATCGCCTCGATCGTCGTGGGTATGAGTTTGTTGTAGGGGTCCTGCTCGGTGAGCGACACGCCCGCGGTCTGGCAATGCGTGCGCAGCGTCTGGCTGCGCGCTTTGCCGCCGAACCCGGCGATGAT
>JBQCHA010000021.1:0-7304 GCA_051955175.1 Sphingomonas sp. | reverse complement strand
AGCGTTCCGCGGCCGGTGGTCCCCCCACCCCCCCCAACCACCCCCCCCCGCCCCCGGGGGGGACCCCCCACGCCCCCACGCTCACCGGCCCCCCGGCGTCCCCCGGGGTGGGGGAGTGGGAGCCGTCTATTCAGCCTCGCGCGAATTCCGCGATCCACGCCTTGGCCTGGTCGACCGTCCAATCGTCCGACGCATCGCCGATGACGATCTCCGCCATCGACCAGCCGTCGAGTGGCGCGGGCTGGAAGGCGTTGAACAGCCACACCCGATGCTGCTCGGCAAAGGCGCGGTGACGCGCGGCGAGCGCCTCGGGCGTTCCGCGCAGCCACAGCTGGAAGCCGTTGGTATGCGGGGCCGCCGGGTGCAACTGCACGCCGTCGACCGCGCCGATCGATGCCGCGAGATCGCGCGCGCGCCGGACGTAATCGGGCATGCGGCCGAGATGGTCGTCGAGTCCGATGAGGCCGGAGATCGCCTGCGGCCAGGCGGTGTAGAGGTCGCCGCCGAGCCGCGTCTTCCACGGCTTCAGCGCCTCGATCGTTTCCGAGCGCCCCGCGACGAGCGCGCCGCCGAGGCCGCCCAGCCCCTTGTAGAAGGACACGTAGACGCTGTCCGCCATGGCCGCGAGCTCATCGAGGTCGATGCCGTAGCCGGCGGCCGCTTCCCACAGCCGCGCGCCGTCGAAATGGAGCGGGACGCCTTCGGCGCGACACCAGGCGGCGATCGCCTCCAACTCGCCGAGCGGGGGCAGCAGATAGCCGGCGCGGCGCAGCGGCAGCTCGACCACCACCGCGGCGAGCGGGGCGCGGATCGCCGCCAGCTCGGCGACCCCGAACGGCTGATGGCGGCCGAGCGGGATCGGCGTCAACCCGCCGACGCGGGCGATCGCGCCGGCCTCGTCGAGCTGCAGGTGGCTCAGCGCAGGGACCGCCACGGTGCGCGTGCCGCGCGCCTCGGCACAGGCGGCCAGCACCGCTAGCTGTGCGGTCACGCCCTTGATGAAGAACAGCCCCGCCGGCTTGCCGAGGAGCGCGATCGTGCGCCGTTCCAGCTCGGCGACCGCACCGCCGCTGCCATAGACGTCGGCGTCGAGCCGGCTCGCCGGATGCCCGGCGAGCGGCGCCAGGACTTCGGCCGGCGCGGCGGGACGGTGCTGCGACAGCCATTGGCGGCAGGCGGCCTTCACGGCGCGGTCGTCAGTCACCCAAATCCTCCTCGGCTCGATGGTCGCCGCCTTCTCGACGAGCGGCCGGGGAATGTCGAGCGCCGCCGCCCGCGTTGCTCCGCCCGAACGCGCGGCGTAGGAGGGACGGGATGACCGATCAGCTTGCCCATCATCACACGCCCGGCACCGGCCCGACCGTCGTGTTCCTCCCCGGCTATGCGTCGGACATGAGCGGCACCAAGGCGCTGGCACTGGAAGCCTGGGCGAAGGCGCAGGGGCGCGCCTATCTGCGCTTCGACTATCGCGGCTGCGGGGAGAGCCCGGGCGCGTTCGCGGATTTCACGCTGGCCGACTGGCGCGACGACGTGCTGGCGATGCTCGACCGGGTGGAGGGGCCGGTGGTGCTGGTCGGGTCGTCGATGGGTGGCTGGCTGGCGCTGCTGGTGGCCCGCGATCATCCGGATCGGGTGGCGGGGCTGGTGGGTCTGGCGCCGGCGCCGGACTTCACCGATTGGGGCTTTACCGACGCACAGAAGCGCGCGTTCGTCGCGGAGGGGCGGGTGCTCGAGCCGTCGCGTTATTCGGACCAGCCGACCGTCACCACCCGGGCTTTCTGGGAAGCTGGCGAGGCGCTGCACGTGCTCGATGGCCCGATCGATTTCGACGGGCCGGTGCGCATCGTCCAGGGACAGGCGGACGGCGACGTGCCGTGGCAGCGCGCGCCGCTGATCGCCGCGGCGCTGCGTTCAGCCGACGTGCAGACATGGCTGGTCAAGGATGGCGACCACCGCCTGTCGCGCGAGCGCGACATCGCGCTGATCATCCGCGCCATCGAGGACGTACTGACCCGCTTATGATGCTCCTGCTGTTCGCCGCCGCGCTCGCCCAGCAGGCGGGGGGGCCGCCCGCCCAGCAATCGGGCAAGCTGCCCAAGACGACCACCGGCCCGGTGTCGCCCGCCGAACTGCGCTTCCACGGCTGCATGGGGCTCGCGACCAGCGACCCGCACAGCGCCGAAACGCGCGCGGACGAATGGCTGATGTCCGACGGCGGCTATCTCGCACGGCAATGCCTGGGCGTCGCTTACGCCAACCAGGGGCGCTGGACCGACGCCGCGACGACGTTCGAAAAGGCGGCGCAGGCCGCGCTTGCCGCGCACGATACCCGCGCGGCGCTCGATCTGTCGGAAGCGGGCAACGCCTGGCTCGCCGCCGGCGATGCCGACAAGGCCGAGGCCGATCTCGACGCCGCGCTGGCGCAGGGCACGCTCGACGCGAAGCAGCAGGGCGAGGCGCGGCTGGATCTGGCCCGCGCCCTGGTCGCCAAGGGCGATCTCGCCGGCGCGCGCACCAATCTCGACCAGGCGCTTGACGCGGTGCCGCAGGATTCGCTCGCCTGGCTGTTGTCGGCGACGCTGGCGCGGCGGATGGGCGATCTGCCGCGCGCCCACAAGGACATCGCCGCGGCGCTGGAGCGCGCGCCCAAGGCGGCGGCGGTGCAGCTCGAGGCGGGCAACATCGCCGCCAAGAGCGGCGACGAAGCGGGCGCGAGGGCGGCCTGGCAGGAGGCAGTGAAGCTCGATCCCGACAGCGCCGCCGGCCATGTCGCGACCCAGGCGCTACTGCAGTTCGAGACGGCGCCGCCGCCGCCGGCCGCCGACGCGGCGAGCGCCCCGGCTCAGTCGAGGTAGAATTCGACCGTCGTCACCACGCGCACCTTCTTGAACGGCGTGTCGGCGACACCGTAATCGCCGGTCTCGCCATCGCGGGCCTGGATTTCGAAATAGCCCTGCGTCGCGCTCTTGATGCCGCCGACGCCGGTGCCGCTGTCCTTGGCGAACTGTTCGGCCGCGGCGCGCGCGTCCTTGGTCGCGGCGGCGACCATCGCCGGCTTGATCTGGTTGAGCTTGGTGAAGCTGTAGTTCATCTTCGACCCCTCCTGCAGCTGCACGCCCGCCTTCACCAGGTCGAACTGGTCGGCGACGGCGCGGCGCGCGCGCGGGATGTCGGTGGTGCGCAGCTGCAGCCGTTGGTTGATCGTCACGCGCGGCTCGCCGTTATTGTAGAACTGGCTGACGCCGGCGCCGGCCGGCTGCAGCGCGTCGGCGGGGAAGCCCAGCCGCTGGAAATAGGCGCGCACCGCCTGCGTGTCCTGCGTGATCCGTGCCTGCACGTCGGCGAGGTTGGTGCCCTGTTCCGAATAGGACAGGTTCCAGGTCGCGAGATCGGCGAGCACGTCGCGCTCGGCGAGGCCGCGGACCGTCACCGCGCGATCGGCATGACGCGCGCGGACCAGGCCGTTGCCCATCAAATACCCGCCGACCACGATGCCGATGGCGAGCACCACCGCCGCCACGATCAGCCCGCCGTTCATTCTCGCGCCACGCTCTTCCATTGCCGCCGATCCTCCCGATATTGCCGGTGACTCGACGTACCGGCGTCGATGAAACGTTCTATATCGTCGACGAACTGAAAAGAAGGGCTATCATGCATTATCTCCACACGATGATCCGCGTCACCGATCCGGATGCGACGATCCGGTTCTTCGAGCTGCTCGGGCTGAAGGAGGTGCGGCGGATGGAGAGCGAGAAGGGCCGCTTCACGCTGATCTTCCTAGCCGCCGACGAGGACATGAACGCCCCCGGCGAGCGCGCCAATGCCGAGGTGGAGCTGACCTACAACTGGCCGGCCGAGGACGGCAGCGCGCCGGAGACCTACACGGGCGGCCGCAACTTCGGCCACCTCGCCTATCGCGTCGACAATATCTACGAGACGTGCCAGCGGCTGATGGATGCCGGCGTGACGATCAACCGCCCGCCGCGCGACGGCCACATGGCGTTCGTGCGCACCCCCGATAACATCTCGATCGAGCTGCTGCAGAAGGACGGATCGCTGGAGCCGGCCGAGCCCTGGGCGTCGATGGCCAACACGGGGGAGTGGTGATGGCGCGGGGCTGGCCCGACACGCGGTTCACCGATCGTGTCGGGTCGGCCCTGCCGATCGTCCAGGCGCCGATGGCGGGCGCGGCGGATCACGTGCTGGCGATCGCCGCCGGGGCGGCCGGCGCGCTGGGCTCGATCGGCTGCGGCATGCTCGATGCGGACCAGGTCGAGGCGGCGGTTGCCGCCATACGCCGCGCCGGCGAGATGCCGATCAACCTCAACTTCTTCTGCCACCGGCTTGGCCCGGTGCCTGATGATCGGGACTGGCTGGCGGCTCTCGCGCCGTTTTACCACGAATACGGCATCGAAAGACCCGGCGCGCCGCCGCCGCTGCGCCGGCCGTTCGACGAGACGATGTGCGCGGTTGTTGAGGCGCTGCGGCCCGAGGTGGTGAGCTTCCACTTCGGTCTGCCGGAGCCGGCGCTGCTCGATCGCGTCCGGGCGACCGGCGCGGCGATCATCGGCAATGCGACCACGGTGGAGGAGGCGCGCGTACTCGCCGCGCACGGCGTCGACGTCGTCATCGCGCAGGGCAGTGAGGCGGGCGGCCACGCCGGCACCTTCCTCGACGGTGATCGCGCCGAGGCAATGGGGCTGTTCGCGCTGTTGCCGCAGGTGGTCGATGCCGTCGATGTGCCGGTGATCGCCGCCGGCGGCATCGCCGATGCGCGCGGCATCGCCGCGGCGTTCATGCTGGGGGCGTCGGCGGTGCAGATCGGCACCGCCTATCTGCGCACGCCGGAAAGCAGCATTTCCCCGCTGCATCGCGCCGCGCTCGGCACTCAGGCGGCGGAGCATAGCGTGATGACCAACCTGTTCTCCGGCGGGCTGGCGCGGGGGCTGCGCAACCGGCTGGTCGATGCGCTCGGCCCGGTGAGCCCGGTGGCGCCGCCCTATCCCCATGCCAGCGCCGCGCTCGCGCCGCTGCGGCGCGCGGCGGAGGCGGCAGGCGATAGCGGCTTCTCGCCCCTGTGGTCGGGCCAGGCGGCGTTGCTGGCGCGCGAGGAGCCGGCGGCGCAACTGACCGAGCGGCTCGGCCGCGAGGCGCTGGCGCTGCTCGGCGGCGATGCCTAGATTGCCGTGATGCTCGATATCGTCCGCATCCCCGCGCTCAGCGACAATTACATCTGGCTGGTCCACGATCCCGCCAGCGGCGAAACGCTGGTGATCGATCCCGCCGAGGCCGATCCGGTGCTCGCCGCCGCGGCCGGCCGCGGCTGGACCATCACGCAGATCTGGAACACGCACTGGCACCCCGACCACACCGGCGGCAACGCGGCGATCAAGGCGGCGACCGGCGCGCGGGTCACCGGCCCCGCGGCGGAGGCGGCGAGGATCGCGACGTTGGACGCGACGGTGGGTGAGGGCGATGTCGTGCGGCTGGGCGATCACGCCGCGAGCGTCATGGAAACACCGGCGCATACCGCCGGCCATGTCAGCTATCATTTCGCCGAGGACGGCGTGATCTTCGTCGGCGACACGCTGTTCGCGATGGGCTGCGGCCGGCTGTTCGAAGGCGATGCCGCGCAGATGTTCGCCAATATGCAGCGCTTCGCCGCGCTGCCCGACGCGACTGAGGTCTATTGCGCGCACGAATATACGCTGGCCAACGGCCGCTTCGCCCATGCCGAGGAACCCGCCAACCCGGCGATCACCGCCCGCCTTGCCGAGGTGGAGGCGCTCCGCCGGCGCGGCGAAGCGACGGTGCCGACGACGATCGGGCTGGAGCGCGCGACCAATCCCTTCATGCGCGCCGCATCAGCCGGGGAACTCGCGGAAAAACGGGCGGCGAAGGATGCATTTCGCGGCTGAGACGCTATCTTCGTCCGACGCAGGGGGCGATTGACTGAAGAGGAGTCGTGATGACCCGTCGTGTCCTGCCCCTCGCGCTGTTGCTGCTCGCCGGATGCGCCGGCAACAGCGGAGCGCCGCACAACCCCGATGCCCTGACCGCCAAGGAAGCCGGCGAGATCGCCGACACGCTGAAGGACCTGACGCCGGGCAAGCCGCAGAGCTGCATCGATCAGTCGCGGATCCGCGACGTGCAGAAATATACCGACACGATCCTCTATGTTTATTCGCGGCGCGAAATCTATCGCAACACGCCGACGCCGGGCTGTTCGGGGCTGCGCTACGGCGACATCATCGTATCGCGGACGACGTCCGATCAGCTGTGCCGCGGCGACATCATCCACACCGTCGCGCCCGGCGGCTCGGGGCCAACCGGCTCCTGCGCGCTCGGCGACTTCGTGCCGTACAGGAAGTGACCATGCGATCCTTGTCCTTGACCCTCGCCCTTGCCGCCGCCGCACTCGCCGCCGGTTCGGCGGTCGCCGCGCGCCACGGCGGCGATGACGACGCCCAGCGCGATCTCGCCAAGGCGCTCGCCGGCCATGTCGAAAGCGGCAGCGTGCAGTGCATCGACCCGCGGATGACCGAAGGACCGCAGATCATCGGCCACGATACCTTGCTCTACCGGCGCGGCGGGACCGTCTATCGCGCGAACCTGATCGGCCCGTGCCCGTCGCTGCGTGAGGGCGTGACGATCATCAACGAGGTCTATGGCGGGCAATTGTGCCGCAACGACAAGTTCCGCACGCTGGAGCCCGGGACGACGATCCCCTCGTCTTATTGCCGGCTGGGCGACTTCACCGTCTACAAGCCGGCGCCGAAGAACCGCTGAGGGCGCGTTACAGCGCGCGCGACAGGCGCGTGACGTGGCCCATCTTGCGGCCGGGGCGGATGTTGCGCTTGCCGTAGAGGTGCAGGTGCGCGCCTGGCTCGGCGAGGATCGCGGCCCAGTCGTTCGCCGCCTCGCCGATCAGATTTTCCATCTCGACGCGCGGGGCGGTCAGTGCGGTGTCGCCGAGCGGCAGGCCGCAGATCGCGCGGACATGGTTCTCGAACTGCGAGGTGACCGCGCCCTCGATCGTCCAATGGCCCGAATTGTGGACGCGCGGCGCCATTTCGTTGAACACCGGCCCCTGGCTGCCCACGAAGAATTCGCAGGCCAGCACGCCGACATAGCCGAGCTTGTCGGCGATGCGGCCGGCGAGCGCCGCCGCCTCTGTCCATTGCGCGGCGACCGGCGCCGGCGCGGGCAGCGACGAACGCGCCAGGATGCCGTCGACATGCTCGTTCTTGGGCGGCGGATAGCTCGTCATCGTGCCGTCCAGCCCGCGCACCAGGATGATCGAG
>JBQCHA010000020.1:0-10476 GCA_051955175.1 Sphingomonas sp. | reverse complement strand
GACTTCGCGGGTGCCGTTGAGATAATCGGCGGTGATGCTGTTCTTCGATTTGAGGAGCTGCTTCAGCGTGCCGTGGGCGACGACCTCGCCGCCATGGACGCCGGCGGCGGGGCCCATGTCGATGACGTAATCGGCGGCGCGGATCGCGTCCTCGTCATGCTCGACGACGAGCACGGTGTTGCCGAGATCGCGCAGCCGTTTGAGCGTGGCGAGCAGCATGTCGTTGTCGCGCTGGTGCAGGCCGATCGAGGGCTCGTCGAGGACGTAGAGCACGCCCGACAGGCCGCTGCCGATCTGCGACGCGAGGCGGATGCGCTGGCTCTCGCCGCCCGACAGCGTGCCCGAGGTGCGATCGAGGTTGAGGTAATCGAGGCCGACATTGTTGAGGAAGCCGAGCCGCTCGTCGATTTCCTTGAGGATGGCGCGGGCGATCTCGTTCTGCTGGGGGGTGAGGTCGGCGGGGAGGTTCGCGAAGAAGGCGAGCGCGTCGACCACCGAGAGGCGGGTGACGCTGGAGATGTCGCGCAGCGCGACCTTGACCGCCAGCGCCTCGGGCTTGAGGCGGGCGCCGTGGCAGACCTCGCAGGGTTGCGCGGCCTGATATTTGGAGAGCTCCTCGCGCATCCAGGCGGATTCGGTCTGGAGGAAGCGGCGATTGAGGTTGCCGATCACGCCTTCGAAGGGCTTCTTGACGTCATAGGACTTGCGGCCGTCGACGAAGCGGAGCGTGACGGGCTTGCCACGCGTGCCGTGGAGGATGATGCGCTGGACCTCGGGCGGCAGGTCCTTCCACGGGGTTTCGAGGCTGAAGTCGAATTCGCGGGCGAGGGAGCCGAGGACCTGCATGTAATAGGGCGACGGCGGGTTGGACTTTGCCCAGGGGACGACCGCGCCCTTCTTGATCGAGAGATCGTGGTTGGGGACGACGAGGTCCTCGTCGAACAGCATCTTCTCGCCCAGGCCGTCGCACGCGGGGCACGCGCCTTGCGGGGCGTTGAACGAGAACAGGCGCGGCTCGATCTCGGCGATGGTGAAGCCCGAGACGGGGCAGGCGAAGCGTTCGGAAAAGACGATGCGGTTGTCGGGGACGCCGGCGCCCTTCATCGCGCCCATCCGCTCGCCGGTGTCGGGCGCGCCGGAGGGGGCGGGCAGGCCTTCCTTGAGCGCGGGGTGCGCGGCGGTCATCGCGGCCTCGACCGTCGTATCCGCCAGATCGACATAGGCGAGCCCGTCGGCGAGCTTCAGCGCCGTCTCGAAACTGTCCGCCAGGCGGGTGGCGATGTCGGGGTTTACCGCGATGCGGTCGACCACCACCTCGATGTCGTGCTTGTACTTCTTGTCGAGCGAAGGCGCGTCCTCGATCTCGTACAGCTCGCCGTCGATGCGCACGCGGGTGAAGCCCGCCTTCTGCCACTCGGCGAGTTCCTTGCGGTATTCGCCCTTGCGGCCGCGCACCACGGGGGCGAGCAGGTAAGCCCTCGTCCCATCGGGCAGCGCCATGACGCGGTCGACCATCTGGCTGACGGTCTGCGCGCTGATCGGCAGGCCGGTGGCGGGCGAATAGGGGATGCCGACGCGCGCCCACAACAGGCGCATGTAATCGTAGATCTCGGTGACCGTCGCCACCGTCGAGCGGGGGTTGCGGCTGGTGGTCTTCTGCTCGATCGAGATGGCCGGCGACAGGCCCTCGATATGATCGACATCGGGCTTCTGCATCATCTCGAGGAACTGGCGCGCATAGGCCGACAGCGATTCGACGTAGCGGCGCTGGCCCTCGGCATAGATCGTGTCGAACGCGAGGCTCGATTTCCCCGAGCCCGACAGGCCGGTGATGACGGTCAAGGTATCGCGCGGGATGTCGATATCGACGCCCTTGAGATTATGCTCGCGCGCGCCGCGGACGGAAAGGGTGGTGAGAGCCATAAGGGCGGTTCTAGCTTTGTTCTGAATGGGGAGCTAGGGGGGAGATAGGAACGATGGGCGGCCGATGCGAGCCGCCCGGTTTGCCCTTTGCGGCGAGGCGGTTGCGCGGCTAGCGTGGCGGCGAGGGGGAGTTCGCTTGGACGTCGAAAGCTTCATCGCGCGGTGGCAGAATAATGAGGGCGGGGCGGAACGGGCGAATTACGCGCTGTTCCTGACCGAGCTGTGCGACCTGCTCGATCTGCCGCGACCCGATCCGGCGGACGCCAATCACGATCACAACGATTACGTGTTCGAGCGCGCCGTGACGTTTCGCGATGCGGGCGGCAAGACCGGGCACGGACGGATCGACCTCTACAAGCGCGGCTGTTTCGTGCTGGAGGCCAAGCAGAGCCGCGAGCGCGGCGGGCGCAAGGAAGTGACGCTGCCGGCCGAGCAGACCGCGCTGCCGGGGATGGACGCGGGCGGCGCGCGCGGAAGGCGCAGCGCGCATCGCGGCTGGGACGTTCTCATGCGCAACGCCCGCGAACAGGCCGAGCAATATGCCCGCGCGCTGCCGGCGGAGCATGTCTGGCCGCCGTTCATCCTGGTCGCCGATGTCGGCCATGCGATCGAGGTGTTCGCCGACTTTTCGGGGCAGGGGCGCAATTACCGGCAATTCCCCGATCGCGCCGGCTTCCGCATCTATCTGGAGGATTTGCGCAACGAAGACGTGCGCGACCGGCTGCGGCTGATCTGGACCGATCCGCACGCGCTGGACCCCGCCAAGCGCGCCGCCGCGGTGACGCGCGACATTGCCGGGCGGCTGGCGAGCGTGAGCAAGCTGCTGGAGGATCGCGGCCATCCGGCGGAGCGGGTCGCGCATTTCCTGATGCGCGTGCTGTTTACGATGTTCGCCGAGGATACCGGGCTGATCGAGCGCGGGCGCTTCACCGAGGTGCTGGGCGAGGCGCGCGACCATCCCGAAGGCTTCGCGCCGATGCTCGAAGAGCTGTGGGCCAAGATGGACACCGGCGGCTTTTCGACCACGCTCAGGCTCAAGGTGCGGCATTTCAACGGCGGGCTGTTCGCCGAGCGCACCGCGATCCCGCTGCACAAGGAGGAGATCGGCGAGCTGTACGAGGCGGCGAAGCACGTCTGGACCGAGGTGGAGCCGGCGATTTTCGGCACGCTGCTCGAACAGGCGCTCGATCCCAGGGAGCGGCGGCAGCTCGGCGCGCATTACACGCCGCGCGCCTATGTCGAGCGGCTGGTTAACGCGACGCTAATCGATCCGCTGCAGGCCGAATGGGAAGGCGCGGTGCTGGGCACCGTCGAGCGCGAGCGCGAGGGCGACGTCGCGGCGGCGATCAAGGCGGTGCACGATTTCCACGAGAAGCTGGCGGGGACGAAGGTGCTCGATCCGGCATGCGGCACGGGCAATTTCCTCTATGTCGCGCTGGAGCTGATGAAGCGGCTGGAAGGCGACGTGCTCGAAGTGCTGGCCGATCTGGGCGGGCAGGAGGCGCTGGCGCTGGAGACCTCGACGGTGCATCCGCGCAACTTCCTGGGGCTGGAACTCAACCCGCGCGCGGCGGCGATCGCCGAGCTGGTGCTATGGCTGGGCTATTTGCAATGGCAGATGCGCAACGGCACCTCGATCAGCGATCCGGTGCTGGAGAAATTGAGCAACATCACCGCGATGGACGCGGTGTTGAAGCACGGCCCCGAGCGGCCCAAGGCGGACGGCAGCGGCACCGAGCTGCCCGATCCGCGCCAGCCCGACTGGCCGGCGGCGGATTACATCGTCGGCAACCCGCCGTTCATCGGCGCCAAGTGGTTCAGGTCGCGGCTGGGCGACGCCTATGCCGAGGCGCTGTGGAAGGCGCATCCCAAGATCAACAAATCGGCCGATTTCGTGATGTATTGGTGGGATCAGGCCGCCGATCTGCTGACGCGCAAGGGCACGCGACTGAAGCGCTTCGGATTCGTGACGACCAATTCGATCACGCAGGAATTCAGCCGCCGGGTGATCGCCAAGCGACTCGACGCGCGTAACGCCATCAGCCTGGTGATGGCGATCCCCGACCATCCATGGACCAAAGCGACCAAAGATGCGGCGGCGGTGCGGATCGCGATTACGGTGGTGGAAGCCGGCAAGCGTGAGGGGGCGTTGCTGGAGCTAGTGTCCGAGAGCGGGCTAGATAGCGATGCGCCGGAGATCGCGCTGAAATCGCAGACCGGCGAGGTTCATGCCGATTTGACTGTTGGCGTCGACGTCACACAGGGCCAACCGTTGCTGGCAAACGAGTGGCTTTGTTCGCCCGGCGTCAAACTGCACGGGGCAGGCTTCATCGTCACGCCCAGCGAGGCCGCAGCGCTTGGCCTCGGTGCGCGTGAAGGGCTCGATCAGTACATCCGGCCCTATCGGAATGGCCGCGATCTGACGGCACACGCGCGCGGCGTGATGGTCATAGACCTGTTCGGTCTTGATGAGCGGACGGTGCGTCAGCGGTTTCCAGAGGTGTATCAGCACTTGCTCGTCACGTTAAGCCCGAGCGCGACGCCAACAACCGCGCGACCTATCGAGAGAACTGGTGGATTTTTGGCGAACCACGGTCCGATCTCCGACCGGCACTCAAGGAGATTAGCCGCTACGTTGTGACACCCGTAACTACCAAACATCGGGTATTCTCGTTTTTGGGGAGCGATATCCTACCCGACGACGCGCTGATGGTCATCGCCAGCGAAGATATCTCGCTACTCGGCGTTTTATCGAGCCGCGTTTCGGCGGTTTGGATTTCGAATACGGGCAGCACACTGGAGGATCGGCCACGCTACATCAAATCGGCGTGCTTCGACCCCTTCCCCTTCCCCGACGCCACCCCCGCGCAGCGCGCGGTGATCGGCGATCTCGCCGAGGAGCTCGACGCGACGCGCAAGGAGGTGTTGGCGCTGCATCCCGACCTGACGCTGACCGGGCTCTACAATCTGCGCGAGAAGCTGGTGGCGGGTGCGGCATTGAGCGAGGCCGAGCAGGATCAGCGCACGCGCGGGCGGGTCGACATCATCGCCGAGCTGCACGACCGCATCGATGCCGCGGTCGCCGAGGCCTATGGCTGGCCGGCCGACCTGTCCGACGAGGAGATCGTCGCGCGGCTGGTCGCGCTCAATGCCGAGCGCCATGCCGAGGAGCAGCAGGGCAAGGTCCGCTGGCTGCGCCCCGATTACCAGATCCCCAAGGCCGGGCTGACGCAGCTGCCCGCGCGCGCCGAGGCCGAGCAGATCGAGGCGCTGCTGCCGCAAGCCAAGGCGAAGAAGCCGAGCTTCCCGCGCGACGCGATCGGCCAGACCGCCGCCGTCATCGCCGAGCTGCGCGGCGGCGCGGCGCTTTCCGCCGAGGCAATCTCGCGCCGCTATGCCCAGGGCCGCAAGGTCGAACGTCGCATCGCCGCGACGCTCGCCGCGCTGGAGCGGCTGGGGCATGTGGTGGCCGAGGGTGACAGCTATCGATTGAGGAAGGCCGCATGAACCCGCTCAACATCCGCAAGGTTGATTTCTTCATCCCGACGCTGGAGGTGCTGCGCGATCTCGGCGGGTCGGCGTCGCTCGACGAGATCGAGGAGCGGCTGATCGAGCGCTTTGGCTTCGGCCAGGACCAGCTCGACATGACCTATGACGTCAGCGGCGACAATATCGTCACCGACAAGATGTCGTGGGCGCGCAGTTACCTGAAGTTTCCCGCCTTCGTCGCGAACGAGACGCGCGGGGTGTGGGTGCTGACCGAGGCGGGGCGGCAGGTGGCGGACTGGCCGCTGGAGGACGTGCGGCGGGCGGTTTACGAGGCCAAGGCCAAGCGGCGGCAGGAACAGCTTGCCGAGCGTCAAGCGATGGCCGGCGACCTCGACTCCGCGCTGGTGCTGGAGGACGAGGCGGACAGCGAGGCGGCGGAGGCGGCGGCGACCTGGGAAGACGCGCTGCTGGCGACGCTCCGCACGATGGCCCGACGCGTTCGAGCGGCTGGCGCAGCGGTTGCTGCGCGAAAGCGGGTTCGTGCGCGTCGAGGTGACGGGCAAGTCGGGCGACGGCGGCATCGACGGGTCGGGCGTGCTGCGCATGAACCTGATCAGTTTCCAGGTGCTGTTCCAGTGCAAGCGCTATGCGGGATCGGTGCCGTCCAGCACGGTGCGCGATTTCCGCGGGGCGATGCAGGGACGCGCCGACAAGGGGCTGATCATCACCACCGGCACCTTCACCGCCGACGCACGCCGGGAAGCGACGCGTGACGGCGCCCCGGCGATCGACCTGATCGACGGCGAGGCATTGTGCCAGTTGCTCAAGGAACGCGGGCTGGGCGTGCAGGTGCGCCCGGTGGTGACCGAGGAGGTGACGGTGGTGCCGGCGTTCTTCGCCGATATCTGATCGCGTGTATCTGACGCGCGTGTGTCTGATCGCAGGGGGCTTGGCCGGGGGCGGCGCGCTCCCCACTTTCCGGCTTCATCACTGGAGAACCGGCCCATGCTCTCGCTCTACGACATCACCATTCCGGCGTTCCTGCGCGGCTTCGACAATCTGTCGGCGATCCTGGAGAAGGGGCGCGAACATGCGCGCGAGCAGGGATGGGATGAGAGCGAGCTCACCAATGCGCGGCTGATCGCCGACATGGCGCCGCTGACCGCGCAGGTGCAGCGCTGCAGCGATACCGCCAAGGGCGTCGCGGTGCGCATCGGCCAGGTCGAGAATGTCGCGATGGCCGACGAGGAAGTGACGATCGACGACCTGCAGGCGCGGATCGAGAAGACCGTGCAGTTTCTGGCCGAGGTGCCCGCCGACGCCTTCGAGGGCCGCGAGGAGGCCGAGGTGGTGCTGCATACCCCGTCGGGCGACGTGCCGTTCGTCGCGCGCGATTATGCGATCGGCTTCGCCATCCCGAACTTCTATTTCCACCTGACCACCGCCTACGCCCTGCTGCGGATGAAGGGCGTGCCGATCGGCAAGCTCGATTATCTCGGCCGCGCGTGATCGCTGCGCTTATCGCGCGCGGTCCCAGATCTGCGTCTTGCAGAACAGCGTGATGCAGCCCTTCACCTTCAGCCGGTCGGGCCCGTCACGCTCGACGATCGCGCGATAGCTGTGGCCGTGGACGGGATCGTAGACGCGGCCGCGCCATTCATGCCCATCGCGCTTCAGTTCGGACAGGATGGCGATGCCGACGATCGAGCGGCCGCGCAGCTTCGCGTCGGGATTATGCATGTCGTGGCTCTTGCGATAGGGCAAGGGCTTGAGGATCTTGGTGATCCGGCCGCACCACGTCTGGCCGCACGGGCCGATCCGGACCAGCGCTTTCTTGTTCTGCAGGCGCCAGACGCCGGTGATGTCGGCGCTGTCGGGCTTCGGGGCCGGCGCCGGGGCGGGCACCGCCAGCGCGAGGGCGAGAAGGGCGATCGACATGTCAACTCCATGGCAAGGAACAAGGGGCAAATCTCGTCCACTATGGCATAAGCCGATGAATGAGGGATGAGGCAGGCGCCGCATCCGCCGCCGAGCGACAATCCGGGAGCTGGATCATGGCCAAGGACAAGAAGAAGAAGCAGAAGGGCGCGAAGCTGCCCAAGGAGATCGCCGGCGTGACGATCCCCAAGCCGCTGCGCAAGCAGGGCAGCGCGCTGCTCGCCCAGATCAACACGCCGCTGGGGCGCGAGCTGATCGCCGCCGGCCTGGTCGCCGCCGGCACCGCGCTGGCGCGGCGTGACGAGGTGCGCCGCGCGGTGGCGGATAGCGCGGAGGGGGCGGAGGACGCCGCCGCCGCGGGCGCGCGGGTGGCGACGCAGATCGGCGGCATCGTCGGGGCCGCGGCCAGCGCCGCGTTCGACCAGCTGCTCGGTGCGTCCGGCCGCGCGAAGTCCGACGGCGGCACCAAGGAGGCCTAGGCGCGGGGCAGGCGCCTCGCCGGGAAGCGCCAGGGAATTGCGGCGGCAGCACGCTGTGCTATGCCGCCGGTCCTCCCTTCTCTCGCCCGGAGATGCCTTGCCGATGCGTTTCGTTCTTGCCGCCGCCTTGCTTACCGTGTCCGCGCCCGCGCTGGCGGCGATGCCGCACGGTTATGGCGACCTCGCGCTGTCGCCCGACGGCAGCCGGATCGCCGCGATCGAGGAGGCGGGGGGCGGCAGCGATCACGCGGTGATCACCGAACGCTCGGCGCGCGACGGCCATGTGCTCGCCACCGTCGATCCCTGCGCGGCGTGCAGCTATTCGGACCTGACGTTCGGGCCCGACGGCACGCTGGCGTTCCTGGCGAGCGATTCCGCCAGCAAGTCGGTGATGCTCGAAACCGCCAGCGGCAAGGCGGTGCATACCGTCGCCACGATCAACGGCATCGCCTCGTCGCCGCGCTTTTCGCCCGACGGCAAGCGGATCGCGCTGCTCGTCACGCTGGGCGCGCAGAAGCTCGCCGGTGCGACGCAGCCCGGCGTGCGCCAGGTCGGCGAGATCGGCGAGCATAATGACGAGCGGCGGCTGGCGGTGTTCGACGTTGCCGGCACGGTGAGCGGCGACGCGGTGAAGCCGGTGTCGCCGGCCGGCCGCTATATCTACGAATATGACTGGACGCCGGACGGCAAGGGCTTCGCCGCCACCACCGCGCTGGGCAACGGCGACGACAATTGGTGGGTGGCGACGCTCGACGCGATCGACGCGACGACCGGCGCGGTGCGGCAGATCGCCAAGCCCGACACGCAGCTGAACTTCCCGCGCGTCTCTCCCGACGGCAAGACGGTCGCCTATATCGGCGGGCTGATGAGCGACTTCGGCTCGGTCGGCGGCGACATCTACACGGTGCCGTTCGCCGGCGGCACGCCGACCGATATCACCCAGGGCTCGCATTCGACCAACACCTCGCTCTACTGGCTTAAGAGCGGGCTGCGCACCACGGCGCTGGCCGGCGACACGCTGCAGGTCAACGCGCTGGCGAGCGACGGCACGCCGACGACGCTGTGGCAGCGCCCGGCGACCTTCTCGGCCGCCGACGGGCGCGTCGCGTTCAGCGCCGACGGTCGCCAGCTGGCGACGGTGGTGCAGGATTTCGAACATGCGCCGGCGATCTATGCCGGCCCGGTTTCCGCGCCGGTGAAGATCAGCCATGAGAATGACGGTATCAAGCCGCTGGTCCACGCCCGGAGCATCACCTGGCAGAACGAAGGCTATCAGGTGCAGGGCTGGCTGCTGAGCCCGGTCGACGCGCCGCGCGGCGGCAAGGTGCCGATGGTCACCGTCGTCCATGGCGGCCCGGCGGCGGCGAACGTGCCCTATTTCGCGTCCGCCGGCACCTATGTCGACCTGATCAAGGCGGGGTACGACCTGTTCCTGCCCAATCCGCGCGGCAGCTATGGCCAGGGCGAGGCGTTCGTGCGCGCCAACCGTCGCGATTTCGGCGGCGGCGACCTGCGCGACATCCTGGCCGGGATCACCGCGGTGGAGAAGGTGGCGCCGGTCGACGACGATCGGCTGGGGCTGATGGGCGGCAGCTACGGCGGCTTCATGGCGATGTGGGCCAACACGCAAACCAATCGCTTCAAGGCGCTGGTCGCCGGGGCCGGCCTGTCCGACTGGATCAGCTATTACGGCACCAACGGCATCGATCAGTGGATGCTGCCCTATTTCGGCAAGTCGATGTACGACGATCCCGCCGCCTATCGCGCGGTATCGGCGGTCGATTTCGTCAAGCAGGCGCACACGCCGACCTTCATCTATGTTGGTGAGCGCGACATCGAGGTGCCGCCGACGCAGTCGATCGAATGGTGGCACGCGCTGAAGGCGATGAACGTCCCGACGACGCTGGTGATCTACCCCGGTGAAGGCCATGGCATCCGCGAGCCCGAACATCGCGCCGACGTCGAGCAGCGCACCATCGCCTGGTTCGACAAATATCTGAAGAAGTGACCCTGGCCGGCAAGATCGCGCTGGTCACCGGCGCGAGCGGCGGGCTGGGCGCGGCGATCGCGTGCGGTCTCGCCGCGGCCGGGGCGCACGTGGTGGCGCAGGGGCGGCGGCGCGCGGCGCTGGAGGGGCTGGTTGCGCGGATCGCAGGTGCCGGCGGCGTTGCCGAGGCGCTGGTCGTCGACCTGGAAGACGAGGCGGCGCTGGGCGCTGCTCTGGCCGGGCTGGGGACGGTCGACATCTTGGTCAACAACGCCGGTCGGCGTGACCGGCGCGCGCTGGCCGATCTCGACCGGGAGGCCCTGCGCCGCGTGCTGGAGGTGAATCTGGTCGCGCCGTTCGATCTCGCGCGGCGGCTGGCACCGGGGATGCGCGACGGCGGGCGGATCATCAACGTGACATCGATCGCCGGGCAGATCGCGCGCGGCGGCGACGCGGCCTATACGGCATCGAAGGGCGGTCTCGACGCGCTGACCCGCGCGCTCGCCGCCGAGCTGGGCCCGCGCGGCATCACGGTGAACGCGGTGGCGCCGGGGTTCTTCGCCACCGAGTCCAACGGCGACATGGTCGATGATCCGGCGATCGCCGCGCATCTCGCCCGCCGCACCGCACTGGGCCGATGGGGTAGGCCGGAGGAGATCG
>JBQCHA010000019.1:0-14711 GCA_051955175.1 Sphingomonas sp. | reverse complement strand
ATCTGGCGGGCGTTGACCGCGCCGACGTTGCCCAGGACGTTGTTACGCAGGACGCCCTGCGGCGCATCGGTGCGAACCACCAGGCTGGCGCGCCCACCGACGATGCCCCCGATGACAATCCAGATGATGAAACCGATAATGCTCATGTCGCGTCCCTCCGTTGAGCCCCGATATCGGGGTTGCGAAAAGGACGCGTGACGGATGCTTTAGTTCCGGTGGCGTTTCGATAGTACAGCTTTCGCTCAGTACTTCTGCTGCCGTTCGTAGAGCGAGCGATAATGCTGAATGCGGGTGACGCGCAGGCCCGGCATGCCGACGCGGTCGATCGCGCGCTGCCAGCTGGCGAATTCCTCGACCGTCAGCCCGTAGCGAGCGCAAACCTCGTCGACGGTCAATAGCCCCCCGTTGACCGCGGCGACGACTTCGGCCTTGCGCCGCACGACCCAGCGCGTGGTGTCGGCTGGCGGCAGCGTGTCCAGCGTCAGCGGCTCGCCGAGCGGGCCGATGACCTTCGCGGGTCGGATTTTCTGATTCTCGATCATGGCGGTCCTCATTGGAGCGGGGGCTCCCTCACTACTCCTGGCTTTCGTAACGCGGCCGTCTTGAAGATCGGCTAAAATGCCAAGGTAAACGATCTGCTAATCATTCGGCTCATCGTGTTCAGGGCGCCCTCCACCGCTTCATCTGCTCCGCCATCGCCCGATTGAACGCGCCGTGCATCGGCAGCAGCAGCGACGAGTCGTCCGGGCCCGGCGCCAGCCGCGCCTGGAAGAACATCGCCGTGGGGCTGGCCGCCTGCCGCGCCGCCGCGCCGACCAGCATCACCGCAAAATCGGTAGGCAGCGCAGTGACGACTGCATCCTTGCCGATTGGGGGAAACGACTGGTTCACGGGGGTAGGCGCTCTTCAAAAGGGTTAGGTTGAGCGACGTGTCGTAACGGCCGGTTGTCAACGGAGGGTAAAGCCGAAGGAGTAATGTTGGCGACCGGCCCGCTATTTTTGCCATAGTGGCAGGCTTGGCCTATGGCGCCGCCATGATCGAAGGCGAATTCCAACTCGGCCCCAATCCCGCGGCGAAGCGCATCGTGGTCGCGATGTCGGGCGGCGTCGACAGCTCGGTAGTCGCCGCCCTCGCCGCGCGGACCGGCGGCGAGACGATCGGCGTGACGCTGCAGCTCTACGACCATGGCGAAGCGGTCGGTCGCGCCGGATCGTGCTGCGCCGGCCGCGATATCCGCGACGCGCGCGCGGTGTGCGACCGGCTAGGCATCGCGCATTATGTGTTCGATCACGAAACCGCCTTCCGCGAGGCGGTGATCGACGACTTCGCCGACGAATATCTCGCCGGCCGTACCCCCATTCCGTGCGTGAAGTGCAACATGGGGCCGAAATTCACCGATCTGTTCCGCCTCGCCCGCGAACTTGGCGCCGATTGCCTGGCGACCGGCCATTATGTCCGCCGGGTCGAAGGCGCCGCCGGGCCCGAACTGCACCGCGCGCTCGATCCGGCACGCGACCAGAGCTATTTCCTGTTCGCAACCACCGCGGCGCAACTCGATTTTCTACGCTTCCCGCTGGGCGGCCTGCCCAAGCCCCGGGTGCGCGAAATCGCGGCCGAATTGGGCCTCGGCGTCGCTGCGAAGCCCGACAGCCAGGATATCTGCTTCGTGCCCGACGGCGACTATGCGCGCCTGGTCAAGAAGTTGCGTCCCGAGGCGGCGAGCGTCGGCGACATCGTCGACGAGGCGGGTCGCAAGCTGGGCGAGCACAAGGGGCTGATCCATTTCACCGTCGGCCAGCGCAAGGGGCTGGAGATCGGCGGCCATCCCGAGCCGCTCTACGTCCTGCGCCTCGATCCCGAAACGCAGCGTGTCGTGGTTGGCCCGAAGCGCGCGCTGGCGGTCTCCGCGGCAAGGCTTACCGACATCAACTGGATCGGCGGCGACCATCAGGGGCCGATCACGGCCAAGGTGCGGTCGCTGGCGAAGCCGGTGCCGGCGCGGCTCGCGGGGGATCGTGTGCTGTTCGATTCGCCCGAATATGGGGTGGCGCCAGGTCAGGCGGCAGTACTCTACGCCGGCGAGCGCGTGCTGGGCGGCGGCTGGATCGCCGAAACCGATCGCGCCGAGGTGGCGCTGGCGGCGTGAGGCTGAGGTTGGTGAAGCTGGAGTTTTGGCCAGTTCAGCGTGAGCGAGTTCGGAGGCGTAGCCCAGCCACAATGCCCGTCAGACAAGCAGCAAGAACGCGATAAAGAGTCCGATCACGAGTAACGGGGTGACGAAGACGATGATACCGCCGGCCCATCCCCACTTGTGAAAGGCGAGTTCCGCCAGCCCCTCCCAAACGACCTGAATGAAGATCTCAGCCAGCCAATCCATTACGACGGCGACGGCCTCTTCGTCGTCGAGTCGCAAGCTTTCCGGCGAGACATCTCAATCCCTCAAAGGCTCCGGCTGGCACCCCAGCGAGGGATCGAAGCTGACGCGGCGACTCACCAGCAGCGGCACCGATGCGGTGACGGTGCGGGTCGCCGTGTCGTCGGACAGGTGGATCACCGCCATGCCCGGCTCGAAATCCTTGTAGCAGCTGGCGAGCGGGCGGTTGGCGATGTAGCGGCAGCCGCACGCCACCCGCGCCGCGTAGCCGACGCCGAGCTGCAGCTTCGGCTTCTGACTGAGCGCATAGCCAACCGTCGCCAGCGCGAGCGTCAGCACCAGCGCGATCGGCGTCCAGATCAGCAGTCTGCGGCGGCTTGCCTTCATCAATTGCCGGTCTAAGCTGCTTTGGTGCGGATGAAAACGCTTCTCGTGATGCCGCTGGCGGCGCTGCTCGCGACCGGCGGATCGGCGCGACCGGGCGACGCACGAACGCTCGTCGCGCCGCTGTTCGCTGCCGACCAGGGCGATACCCGCGCGGTACTGCTGGTCGAGGACGGCCATGTCCTCGCCAAGCGCTATGCGCCCGGTTTTTCGGACGGCAACCGCTTCATCAGCTGGTCGATGGCCAAGACGATCACCGGCTTCCTGATCGGCGATCTGGTCCATGACGGCCGGCTGGAGCTCGACGCGCCGGCACCGATCGCGGAGTGGCACCGTCCCGGCGACCCGCGCGCCGCGATCACGCTGCGCGAGCTCCTCCAGATGCGTTCCGGCCTGCAGCATGTCGAGGTCGGCGAGCCGGTGCAGCGTTCGGACACCAATCAGGTTCTGTTCGTCGGCGGCACGCAGGGCATGGCGGCGCGCGCCATCGCCAAGCCGCTCGCCGCGCCGCCCGGCGCCAGGTTCAACTACTCGACGCTCACCTCGGTAATCCTGTCGGAAATCATCACCCGCACGCTGACCGCGAGCCACGATCCGCGCGTGCGCGCCGCCGCCTATCGTCGCTTCGCCGAAGAGCGGCTGTTCAAGCCGGCCGGCGTGACCAGCGCCTTTCTGGAGTTCGACGGCGCGGGCACGCAGGTCGGCGGCTCACTGATCTACATGACGCTCGACGATTGGGCCCGCATGGGCCGACTGCTGATCGACGGCAAGGCGGCGGACGGAACGCAGGTGGTGCCGCCCGACTGGCTGGCGTTCATGAAGAGCCCCTCCCCGCGCAACCCGGAATATGGCGCGCAATTGTGGCTCAACCGGCCGGGCGGGCTAGACGGCCAGCCGACGCTGTTTCCGGGCGCCGCACCGGGGAACGTCGTGTCGATGGTCGGCCATCTCGGCCAATATGTGATGGCCGGCAGCGGACGCGATCCCGCACGCCCCGGGGTCACGCACGACGTGGTGCTGGTTCGCCTTGGCAAGACTGAGGACGGGCCCGCGCTCGATCCGGTGCGCAGGGCAATGGGAGAGACTGTGGGAGCCCTGATCCGATGATCGACCGTATCGGCCATATCAACATCCGCACGCCGCTGCTGGAGGAGACGCTGGCGTTCTACGAGGCGCTGTTCGATCTCGTGCGCGGGCGGGCGGCGACCATGGCGGACCAGACGCGCAACGCCTGGCTGTACGATCGCGACGGCCGCGGCATCATCCACCTCAACATGCCGGGCGACGACGAGCCGGTGCCGGCGCCCGGCGCGCGCGGGCGGATGGACCATGTTGCCTTCGACTGCCGCGATCTTGAGGCGATGGAGGAACGCCTGCGCCGCCTCTGCGTCCCCTATCGCCGCCGCGAAACGCTGGTCCCCGGCCTGACGCAGATCGTGCTGCGCGATCCCAACGGCATCAATCTGGAGCTCGCCTTCGGCACCGACCACGCGCTCGACGCGACGCTGCAGCGGCGCTGACCGCCCGCGTTACAACTGCAGCCCGAAGCGCGGGCCGATCCACGTCATCGCCGCGTAGAGCAGGATTGTCAGCACGCATCCGGCGCCGAGCGACGCCCAAAATCCGACCCCATGCCGCAGCAGCGCGGGGATCAGCAGGAACATCGGCAGCGACGGCAGCACGTACCAGAAGGTCGCGCCGGCATGCGCGGCCATGTTCTCGGCGTCCGGCTTCTCCGACCAGAGCCAGATCATGCCGAGGACGGAGACCAGCGGCAGCGACGCAATCAGGGCGCCGAAGCCGGGGTAGCGTTTCGCCAGCGTCGAGGCGACGGCGATCAGCACGCCCGAAATCGCCGCCTTCAGCGCGAGGAAAAGCATCGGCAAGCGCTCCGGATTACAGCGAGAACACGCCTTCGATCACCGTCACGCAGTCGCCGCCCAGGATCACCCGATCGCCGTCGGCCCGACAATCGAGATAGCCACCGCGCTTGCTCGCCTGATAGGCAGTGAAATGGTCGCGGCCGAGCTGTTCGGCCCAGTAAGGCACCAGCACGGCATGGGCGGAACCGGTCACCGGGTCCTCGTCGATCCCAGCGCCCGGCGCGAAGGCCCGGCTGATGACGTCGGTGTCCTCGCCCGGCGCGGTGACGATCGTCAGCACGTCGCCTTGCGCCGCCATGCGCCGGAAATCGGGCTCCAGCGCGCGGACCTGGTCGGGCGTGTCGACCACCACTAGGCCATAGCGATGCGGATGCCAGAAGGTCGGCAGGTCGCCCGAAAGCCCCAGCGCGGCGACCAGCTCCGGCAGCGGCCTGGGCTCGGCACGCCAGGCGGGCAGCGCCATGCGGTATCCGCCGCCATCGCTGCGCGCGACCTCCAGCACACCCGAATGGCGCGTCTGGAACTGCACCCGCTGGCGCTGCGGGTCGGCGGTCAGCACATAATGGCCGCTCGCCAGCGTGGCATGGCCGCACAGCACGACTTCCGAGGTCGGCGTGAACCAGCGCAGCTCGAAGTCCGGCCCCTCGCCGCCTTCGTCCTCGCTGCCACCGATCGGCACCAGGAAGGCGGTTTCGCTCAGGTTGTTCTCGGCCGCGATCTTCTGCAGCAGGTCGTCGTCGAGCCAGTGATGGAGCGGGATCACCGCCGCCGGATTGCCGGTGAAGGGTTGCCGCGCGAAGGCATCGACCTGGGCGAAGGGCAATCTCATGAAAGCGGGCTCCTTTGGGCTATGGTTACAGGCGCTTGCCGAACCAATGTGGCGTCACGTCGGCCTCGATCAGCGGGTTGTCAGTGTCGACATGCCCTTCGGGATCGAGGTGAATCAGGATCTCCACCTTAGGGAAGACCTCGCGGATATTGGCCTCGACGGCGTCCATCACCTCATGCGCATCGGCCACCGTCATGTCGCGCGCGACATACATGTGGAATTGCGCGAAATCGTGGCTGCCCGAGCGGCGAGTACGGAAATCGTGGATGCCGCGCAGTTCGGGATGGCGCGCAGCCAATTCCAGGAACTCTGCGCGCTGCTCTTCCGGCCATTCCTTGTCCATCAGCTGGTCGATCGCCTCCAGCGACGCCTGGAACGCGCCCCAGGCCAGCCAAAGCGCGATGCCGATGCCGAAGATCGGATCCGCCTGCCGCCAGCCGACATATTGGTCGATGGCGATGGCCACGATCACCGAAACGTTGAGCAGCACGTCGCTCTGGTAATGCATGTTGTCGGCGCGGATCGCGACCGATCCGGTGCGCCGGATCACCGCGCGCTGATAGGCGAGCAGCAACGCCGTCACGGCGATCGCGAACAGCGACACGCCGATGCCGACGCCGGCTTCGGAGGTCTGCGCCGGCGCGCTCAGCCGCTCGATCGCCCGCCACGCGATGGCAATCGCCGACGCGGTGATCAGCGCCACCTGGAACAATGCCGCCAGCGCCTCAGCCTTCCCATGGCCGAAGCGATGGTCTTCGTCCGCCGGCGCGGCGGCCAGCCACACGCCATAGAGCGTCACCAGCGAGGCGAGCAGGTCGAGCCCTGAATCGGCCAGCGAGCCCAGCATCGCGACCGATCCCGTCAGCCACGCGGCGACCGCCTTGGCGACGATCAGCACACAGGCCGTCGCAACGCTGGCGAGCGCCGCCCGCGTCGCCAGCGGCAACGCGCGCTTCACCTGTTCGGCGGCGGCCGGCGTCATGGGTAGAGCAGCCCTTCGGTCCAGCCGTCGCCCGTGCGGACGAACAGCCGCCGCTCGTGCAGGCGGTGCGCGCGGTCCTGCCAGAATTCGATCCGATCGGGCACCACGCGATAGCCCGACCAATGCGGCGGCCGCGGCACGTCACCGCCCTCGAACCGCGCCTTCATCTCGTCGAACCGCGCCTCGAACGTCGCGCGATCGGCGAGCGGCCGTGACTGGTCGGACGCGCAGGCGCCGAGCTGTGAATCGCGGCTGCGCGTCGCGAACTAGGCGTCGGCCTCCGCCGCGCTGACCGGTGCGATCGGCCCTTCGATGCGGATCTGGCGGCGGCGCGATTTCCAGTGGAACAGCAGCGCCACCTTGGGATTGGCGGCGATGTCGCCGGCCTTGCGGCTCTGCTGGTTGGTGTAGAACACGAAGCCGTCGCGGCCATGCCCCTTGAGCAGCACCATCCGCACCGAAGGCTGCCCGTCGGCATCGGCGGTCGCCACCGCCATCGCGTTGGAATCGTTGAGCTCGGTCTCCCGCGCCTCGGCGTACCAGGTGTCGAACAGCTCGAAAGGATCGGTCTCGCTCATCATCCGCTCTCGTTGCGTCCTGCAGCGTTCAGGCAAAGTCGCTGGCCCCGCGCCCAAACGCAGGTGTCGGCCGCGCTCATAGCCAAAGCGAGCGCCCGTGCGAAGCCGCGGAACGACTCTCGGGTTCGACGATTGAATCGGGGCTGTAACATCAAGGGAAATGGTTTCATGGCCGCGCGCGCCTATTGGCAGGGACAGATCAGGCTGGCGCTCGTCTCCATCCCTGTGGAGATCTACACCGCGACCAAGTCCGGCGCGGCGGTGTCGTTCCACCAGATTCACGAGCCGACCGGCAAGCGCATTCATTACGAGAAAGTGGTGAACGGCGTCGGCCCGGTCGACACCGACGAGATCGTCAAGGGCTACGAATATTCCAAGGGCGAATATGTCCTGCTCGACCAGGACGAAATCGATGCCGTAAAGCTCGAATCGAAGAAGACGCTGGAACTCACCCAGTTTGTCGACGCGCACGAGATCGACGTGCTCTATTTCGAGAAGCCCTATTTCGTCGTGCCGGCCGATGACCTTGCCGAGGAAGCGTTCATCGTGCTGCGCGAGGCGCTGCGCCAAACCAAGAAGGTAGGACTCGGCCAGCTGGCGCTCAGGGGCCGGGAATATGTCGTCAGCCTGAAGCCGTGCGGGCGCGGCATGGTGCTCGAGACGCTGCGCTACGCCGACGAGGTCAACAAGGCGCAGAGCTATTTCCGCGAAATCCCCGACACCAAGCCCGACCAGGACCTGCTCGATCTCGCCGAGACGCTGATCGAGAAGAAGAGCGCGCCGTTCGACCCGCAGGAATTCCACGACCGCTATGTGGACGCATTGAAGGACCTGATCGAGCGCAAGCGCAAGTCGAAGGGCGGCAAGGTGATCGAGGAGGCCGAGGAGACCTCGGGTCGCGGCGCCTCCAATGTCGTCGACCTGATGGCCGCGCTCAAGAAGTCGCTCGACAAACCGGACGCCGCGCCGGCGCAGAAGCGCAGCTCGACGACCACCAAGCGCACCGCGACGAAAAAGGCGCCGGCGCGCGCCAAGAAGCCGGCGGAGAAGAAGCGTGCCTGACGTCACAGACGCAGGAGCGGCCGCGTCATGAGCACCGACCCCCTCGCCCTCTACAATGCCAAACGCGACTTCGCGAAGACGGCGGAGCCCGCCGGCACGCTTGCGCCCGGCCATGGCAACCGCTTCATCGTCCAGAAGCACGACGCGACGCGCCTCCATTGGGATTTCCGGCTGGAGCTGGACGGCGTGCTCAAGAGTTGGGCGGTCACCCGCGGCCCGAGCCTGGACCCGGCCGAGAAGCGGCTGGCGGTACGTACCGAGGACCACCCGCTGAGCTATGCCGAGTTCGAGGGCACGATCCCCAAGGGCGAATATGGCGGCGGCACCGTCATGCTGTGGGACGAAGGCACCTGGGCGCCGATCAAGGGCAAGAGCGCGCGAGACCTCGACAAAGGCCATCTCCACTTCATCCTGAACGGCGAGCGGATGAAGGGCGAATGGCTGTTGATCCGGCTGAAGCCGCGCGGCCGCGAAAAGCGCGAGAACTGGCTGCTGCGCAAGCTGGAGGACAATGAGGCCGGCGGCGCCGACGACCTGGTCGAAACCGGCCTGACCAGCGTAAAGACCGGCCGCACCATGCAGGAGATCGCCGAGGATGCGCCTGCCCACGATGGCGACCCGTCACCCGCCCCGGCGTCATCGGCCAGGGGCAAGGCCAAGCCCAAGCCGCCAACCCGGGCCAAAGCCGGCAAGATGCCCGCCTTCCACGACCTGCAGCTCTGTACCCTGGTCGACGAGGTGCCGTCGGGCAGCGAGTGGATTCACGAGGTCAAATACGACGGCTATCGCGCGCTGATCGCGATCGGCGGCGGCAAGGCGAAGGTGTTCACCCGCAACGGCCTCGACTGGACCGACAAGTTCCCCGGCATCGCCGAAGCTGCCGCTACGCTGCCCGTCGGCAGCGCGCTGATCGACGGCGAGATCGTCGCCTTCAAGGACGGGCAGCCCGACTTTTCCACCCTGAAGGATGCGATCTCCAACGGCGGGCCGATGACCCTGTTCGCGTTCGACCTGCTCGAAATTGACGGCGAGGATCTGACCGCACTGCCCAATGTCCAGCGCAAGGAACGGCTGCGGCCGCTGCTCGACGGTGCCGACGCGCGGCTGCAGTTCGCCGACCATGTCATCGGGTCGGGTGAAAAACTGTTCGAGGCGATGTGCCGCGAAGGCTATGAGGGCATCGTCGCCAAGCGCGCCGACGCGCCCTATCGCGGTACGCGCACCAAATCCTGGCTGAAGATCAAGTGCACGCTACGCCAGGAATTCGTCATCATCGGCTGGACGCGCAGTTCGGCCAAGGGGCGCGGCTTCCGGTCGCTGCTGCTGGGCCAATATCGTGACGCCGCGCTAACCTACTCGGGGAAGGTCGGCACCGGCTTCGGCCGCGAGACGATCGACGACCTGCGCGACAAGCTGGACCGGCTGGCGCGCAAGACGCCGCCGGCCGAGGTACCGCGTGCGGCGGCGCGCGGCACGCAATGGGTGACGCCGAAGCTGGTTGCGGAGATCGCCTTCACCGAATTCACACCCGACGGCGTGCTGCGCCACCCGAGCTTCCTGGGCCTGCGCGAGGACAAGCCGGCCAAAGAGGTGGTACCGGAGACGCCCTCGCCTGCGCCCGCCGCGGACCCGCCGGCGGTCAACGTCAAGATTTCGCATCCCGAACGCGTGATCTTCCCTGACAGCAACGTCACCAAGGGCGACCTCGCCGATTATTACGCGCGCGTCGCGCCGATCATGCTGCCCTGGGCGGCCAACCGGCCGATCAGCCTGGTCCGCTGCCCCCAGGGCCGCGCCAAGAAATGCTTCTTCCAGAAGCACGACGCCGGCAGTTTCGGCGACGCCGTGCGCCACGTCGACGTGCGCGAGAAGGACGGGAGCGTCCAGCCGTACCTCTACGTCGCCGATGCGGAGGGGCTGCTCACCTGTGTCCAGATGGGCACGATCGAATTCCACGGCTGGGGCTCGCCGGCGACGGCGCTGGAGACGCCCGACCGATTGGTGTTCGATCTCGATCCCGACGAGGGGCTGGACTTCGACGTCGTCAAGAAGGCCGCCGCCGACGTGAAGCAGCATCTCGCCGACATAGGCCTGGTCAGCTTCCCGATGCTGACCGGCGGCAAGGGCGTCCACGTCATCGTACCCCTGACGCCCAAGACCGAGTGGCCGGCGGTCAAGAGCTTTGCCGACCGCTTCTGCCGCGCGCTGGCGCAGAGCGAGCCAGAGCGGTTCACCGCCACCATGTCGAAGGCCAAGCGCAAGGACCGCATCTTCCTCGACTGGCTGCGCAACCAGCGCGGCGCGACCGCGGTGATGCCGTATTCCGCCCGTGCGCGCGCCGGCGGGCCGGTGGCGGCGCCGGTCACCTGGACCGAATTGCGCGACCTCGAGGCGGCCAACATCTTCCACGTCACCGACGCCGACAAGCTGATCGAGCGCGCCAACGGCCGCTCGCTCGCCGGCTGGGGCGTAGCGGCCCAGGTGCTTCCGGACGTGTAGCCCTCCGGCGCGCCCGCACATCGCATTTGCGCTGCGCCCGTCGATCGCCCACATAGGCGACCAACACACCTTCAACAGGGACACACATGGCGGATCCATATGCAACGCTGGGCGTGGCGCGAGGCGCGAGCGAGGCGGACATCAAGAAGGCGTATCGCAAACTCGCGAAGGAGCTCCATCCCGATCGCAACAAGGACAATCCCAAGGCGTCGGAACGCTTCAGCCAGGTGACGCAGGCCTATGACCTGCTGACCGACAAGGACAAGCGCGCGCGGTTCGATCGCGGCGAGATCGACGGCGACGGCAACCCGACCGCCCCGTTCGGCTTCGGCGGCGGTGGCGGTGGCGCCGGTAGCGCCGGCTTCCGCCCCGGCGGCGCGCAGTTCGATTTCGGCGGCGAGGCCGGCGGCCTGGACGATATCTTCGAGGGCCTGTTCGGGCAGCAGCGCACCCAGCGCGGCCCCGGCGGCTTTTCCAGCGGCTTCGGCTTCAACCGCTCACCCCGGCCGAAGGGCGCGAACGTCGCCTATCGCCTGCAGGTGCCGTTCGTCGACGCCGCCACGCTGGCGCCGCAGCGTATCACGCTGTCGGATGGCGCGACGATCGACCTCAAGCTGCCCGCCGGTGTCGAGACGGGAACGCAGATGCGTTTGGCCGGCAAGGGCCAGGCCGGCCCCGGCGGCAATGGCGACGCGATCGTCACCGTCGAGGTACAGCCGCACCGTTTCTTCACCCGCGATGGCGACGACGTGCGGCTCGACCTGCCGATCAGCCTGTCGGAGGCGGTACTGGGTGGTTCGGCGCGGACGCCGACCGTCGATGGCGCGGTCAACCTGACGATCGCCAAGGGATCGACCTCGGGCAAGGTGCTGCGCCTGAAGGGCAAGGGCTTTCACAAGAAAGGCGGCGGCCGCGGTGACCAGCTGGTGACGCTGATGATCGACGTGCCCGCCGACGACGCCGCGCTGCGTCAGTTCGTCGAGAGCTGGCCGGGCCGCGACAGCCACAATCCGCGCGGCAAGCTGGGCGTCTAAGCGGCCGGCGTGGAGGACGTCTCCCCCGTCTCGCCCGAGGAGCGCCGCAGGCACGGCGGGGGTGCGCGGATACGCCTGGACCGGCATCTCGCGAAGATCAGGCCGGGCAGCTACGCCTATGAACTCGCCAAGCGCGTCCTTGTCGGCACCTGGTCGGACGGTTTCATCCACGCCGGCAACCTCGCCTATCTGTCGCTGCTGACGCTGTTCCCGTTCTTCATCGTCGCCGCAGCGGTGGCGCGGCTGTTCGGGCAGACCGGCCAGGGGTTACACACGGTCGAGGCGTTCCTGCGCACCGTGCCGCCCAGCGTTGCCGACCTGCTCGCCAAACCGATCGCCGACGTGCTGGCGGCGCGATCGGGCACGCTGCTGTGGCTCGGCGCGCTGGTCGGCCTGTGGTCGACCGCGAGCTTCATCGAGACGATCCGCGACATCCTGCGCCGCGCCTATGGCGTGAAGTCGCGCAAGGCGTTCTGGCAGTACCGGCTGACCTCGATCGGCCTCATCATCGCGTCGGTGATCCTGACCCTGGTCGCCTTCGCGGCGCAGGTGCTGCTCGTCGCGATCGAACAATTCGTGCTGCGCGTGCTGCCGTTTTCGCAGAACACCGCCAACACAGTGTCGCTGACGCGGATCGCGCCGGCCCTCGCACTGTTCGTCGCGCTGTACCTCGTCTTCTATTCGCTCACGCCCAGCAAATACCGCTATTCGGCATGCCCCAAATGGCCCGGCGCGGCGCTCACCACCTGCTGGTGGCTCGCCGTCACGGCCTTGCTGCCGCCCGTCCTGTCGCTGCTCGGCAATTACGATCTCACCTACGGCAGCCTGGCTGGCGTGATGATTGCGTTGATCTTTTTCTTCCTCGTCGGGCTCGGGCTGGTTATGGGCGCTCACCTCAACGCCGCGCTGGCGGAGGAGCCCGATGACGGCCTAGAGGCCGATACCGGGGACGCAGACAAGGAGGAACCGGCGCCGTGACCGGACTGATGCAGGGAAAACGCGGCCTCATCATGGGGCTGGCGAACGACAAGAGCCTCGCCTGGGGAATCGCACAGAAGCTGGCGGACCAGGGCGCCGAGCTCGCGTTCAGCTATCAGGGAGATGCGCTGGCCAAGCGCGTCCGCCCCCTCGCCGAACAACTCGGCAGCGACAAGCTGATCGAGTGCGACGTCGCCGACATGGCGGCACTCGACTCGGCGTTCGCCGCGCTGGCCGAGGACTGGCCGACGATCGACTTCCTGGTCCATGCGATCGGCTTTTCGGACAAGAACGAGCTGCGCGGCCGCTATATGGACACCAGCCTCGACAATTTCCTGATGACGATGAACATCAGCGTCTATTCGTTCGTCGCGGTGGCACAGCGCGCCCAGGCGATGATGCCGAATGGCGGCAGCCTGCTGACGCTCAGCTATTACGGCGCCGAGAAGGTGATCCCGCACTATAACGTGATGGGCGTCGCCAAGGCTGCGCTGGAGACGAGCGTGCAGTATCTCGCGGTCGACCTTGGCCGCGACAACATCCGGGTCAACGCCATCTCCGCCGGCCCGATCCGCACGCTGGCGGCAAGCGGGATCGGCGACTTCCGCTACATCATGAAGTGGAACGAGCTCAACTCGCCGCTGAAGCGCAACGTCACCATCGAGGATGTCGGCGGCGCCGGCCTTTATCTGCTCAGTGATCTGGCATCGGGCGTGACCGGCGAAGTCCATCACGTCGACGCTGGCTACAACGTCATCGGCATGAAGGCCGAGGATGCGCCCGACATCGCCCTCGCCTGACATGGACGGTGTCGTTGTCGAACGAGCCGCGCCCAAGGACGCGTTCGACATCGACGCGGTGCTGAACACCTGCTTCCCGCGCCCGACCGAGGCGATGCTGGTGAAGCAGCTGGCGATCGACGGCGACCTCGTGCTGGTGCTGCTCGCGCGCGACGAACAGACCCGCGGGGCGCTGGGGCTGGTCGCGCTGAGCCGGACGTTGGTGGCGATCGGCGGCGACCCTGTCCCCGCGGTGGCGCTGGCGCCGCTGGCCCTGATGCCGGCGCATCGTCGCTCGGGCGTGGCGGAGGCGCTGGTCGTCGCTGCGATCGACGAGATGCGCAGCGCGGGCGCGCTCCTGATGTTCGTGCTCGGCGATCCGGATTTCTATGGCCGCTTCGGCTTCACCGCGCAAAGCGCCGAGGGGTTTGAATCGCCGTACGCCGGACCGTATCTGCTGGCGCTGGAGCTACAGGGCGGCCTCCCCTGCGGGCCGCGCGGCCTTGCCGATCACGCCGCCGCCTTCGCCGCATTGTCGGAGGAAGAATAATGGACCGGCATCCGGGGAGACGGGCATGAGCTACAACACCTTCGGCCGCGTATTCCGCTTCACCACCTGGGGCGAAAGCCATGGGCCGGCGCTGGGCGCGGTGATCGACGGCTGCCCCCCCGGCCTTGCGCTGGACGCGAGCGACATCCAGCCGTGGCTCGACAAGCGGCGCCCGGGCACCTCGCGCTTCACCACACAGCGGCGCGAGCCGGATGCGGTCCGTATCCTGTCGGGCGTGTTCGAGGGACGCACCACCGGCACGCCGATCAGCCTGATGATCGAAAATGTCGACCAGCGCTCGAAGGACTATTCGGACGTCGCCAAGGCCTATCGCCCCGGCCACGCCGATTACGCCTACGACGCGAAATACGGTTTCCGCGACTATCGCGGCGGCGGCCGTTCCTCGGCACGCGAGACCGTGGCGCGCGTCGCCGCCGGGGCGGTCGCGCCAGCGGTGGACCCGGCGGTCACGAGCGGCGGCTGGGTGGTGGAAATCGGGGGTGACGCGATCGACTATCGCCGCTTCGATGCGGCAGAGATCGACCGCAATCCCTTCTTCTGCCCCGATGCCGATGCCGCCGCACGCTGGGAGGAACTGATCGACCGCACTCGCAAGGCGGGCTCGTCGATCGGCGCCGTCGTGGTATGCGAGGCGACCGGCGTGCCGGCCGGATGGGGTGCGCCGATCTATGCCAAGCTCGACAGCGAATTGGCGGCGGGCTGCATGTCGATCAATGCCGTGAAGGGCGTGGAGATCGGCGACGGCTTCGCGGCCGCG
>JBQCHA010000018.1:0-12088 GCA_051955175.1 Sphingomonas sp. | reverse complement strand
CTGCAGGCCGTGCGCCTGGTAATAGCCGACCAGGTTGGTCTGCAGCTCCGAATTGTCCTGGAACGGGATGGTGTTGCCGGCGAGGTCGGTCTGGCCCGAATCCGACGGCGAATAGGTGATGTTCGCGTCGATGCCGAAGTTCCGCAGGAAGCCGGGCATGAAACCCAGATCGCGGAACGACTGCTGCCACTGCGCCTCCAGCCCCTTCAGCACGCCGCCGGCGCCCTGGACCGGCACGCTGATCGACACCGACCGCCCGCGAACGACACCGTCGTTGTCGGGAAGGTCGGTGCGGATCTCCGAACCCGCCTGGATGAAGCTGTCGACGTTGATGTAGAAGCCGCCGAGGCTGACCAGCGATGCGCTGCCGATATAATATTCCAGCGAGGCATCGAAGTTGGTCGCCCGCCACGGATCGAGGTTCGGGTTGCCCGCCGAGTTGCCGCCGGTCACGCGGAACACCGGCGTCGGGCCGCTGGTGTCGATCGCGTAGTTGGGCGTCAGACCGCCGCCCCACTGATCGAGGTTGAGCAGCGTCATCGTCCGCGTCATCGCCAGGCGCAGCTTCAGGCTGTGCGACAGGTCGAACGCCAGGTTGAACGACGGCAGGTAATCGGTGAATTCCCGCTTCGTCTCGGTGGTGCCGGCGATCAGGCCGGCAAGGCCGTAGGGACGCGGATTGCCGGTGATGTACTGCAGGACGTCGAGCTTGGTGTTGATCACCTTCAGGCCGGCATTGCCGCTCACCGGAATGCCGAACACCTCACCGTTGACGTCCATCTGGGCGTAGCCGGAGATCTGCTTGACGCCGACGTTGAACGACGCGCCGGGATTCTCGATCTCGACATTGCCGGGATAGAAGCTGTCCTGGAACGCCTGGGCGTTGTCCATCGCGGCGGGATCGAGGACGTAGAGCGCGGGCACGCCGTTGGCAGGCACCGAGAACTGCTTGACGTCGCCGTTGAACGCCGGGTCGTTGGCCGTGCGGGTGAACCCGGCGGTGTACGGCTGGAAGGTGGGGGCGCCGCCCGGGCCTGGGCCGTAGGCGCCCGTGCCGGCGTGGCAGGTCGCGTCGTTGATCGGAACGTCGAAGCCCTTCCACTTGACCAGGCAGCCGCCGTTGACGACGCCGGTGCCCTGCGCCTGGCCCTGGTACAGCGGCGCCGCGCGGTCGAACGCGAAATTGTCGGCCGAGCGGTCGGAATAGCGGGCACCGAACTCGAACTTCAGGCTGTCGTTGGCGGTGTAGGCGGCATCCGCCCGCACGACCTTCATCGTCGCCTTGCGGCGATAATTGCCCTCCGACGACAGCGTCTTCAGCGCATAATTGTTGATGTCGCCAAGCTCGCTCTCGAGTTGGCCCGGCAGCGTGAAGACCGGCTGGTTCCCGGTGAAATCGACGATCGAGTGCAGCGCGTTGGCGCCGGCGAGCGTGTCGACGGTATAGCCGCCCGGATTGAACTGGACGTCGCCGCTTGGGTAATGGCCGATGCCGCCCGGTTCCCACTGCAGGCCGTTGGACGGGCTGAACTGGGCGTAGCTCTGGTCATAACTCTGTCGCGCCTTGGCATAAATGCCGCGCACGGTTGCGGTGAACGGGCCGCCGTTATCCCACTTCAGCTCGGCATTATAGTTCTGCGACTGCGACACATAATGATCGTTCTGCGAATAGGACGAGAAGTCGCCGAGATCGTAGTCGTACACCTGCGTGGTGTTGAGATCGTAGGGGGTGCCGCCCCGCATGATCGTGGTGCCGGTGTCGTGCGACTGGCCGGGCACGAGTTCGGCGGCCTGCCAGTTGATGTCCTGCTGCTGGAAGCCGGCGATGTGGTTGTACTGCGTCTGGTGCGTGTAGAAGCCGTCGGCAGTGAAGCGCAGCGAGTCGCCGAGCTTCGCCTGGAACGAGCCGTTGATGCCCAGGCGCTGGCGCTGCGTCACCGTGTTGAACGCGTCGAAGCCCTGCGGCACGATGAACGCGTCATTCGCATCGCCGTCGCCGTTGACGTCGATGCCGCCGGCGACCGGCGTGCCATGCGGACGCGTCGCCGGGGAGAAGCCCTGCGTGCCCGTCGCGTCGGCCGTGCTCTCGTCGTGGATCGTCGCGCCGTAATTGTTCAGGATGCCGTTCTGCGAATTCGACAGATGCTCGTCGGTATAGGCGGCCGACACGAGCAGGCCGACGCGGTCATTGTGCCACGAGACGAGGCCGTTGACGTTCGGATCCCACTTCTTGACCTTGTCGCCATATTGGCCCTCTGCGGCGGCCGACAGCGTCAGCCCCTGCTTCAGGTCGAACGGCCGGCGGGTGCGCAGGTTGACCGTGCCGGTGATGCCGGCATCGAGCAGGTCGGCGGTCGACGACTTGATGACGTCGGCACCGGCAAACAGCTGCGACGGAACGTCGTTGAAGTTCGGCTGCACGCTGGTGATCGAATTGGCGCCGAGGTAGGATTCGCCGTTGAGCAGCGTGGTGACCTCAGGCAGGCCGCGGATGTTGATCGACGATCCTTCGCCGGCGTCGCGGCGGATCTCGACGCCGGGAATACGCTGCAGCGAGTCGGAGATGGTGACGTCGGGAAGCTTGCCGATGTCCTCGGCCGAGATGGCGTCGACGACCGACGCGGCGTTGCGCTTGATGTTGACCGACTGCTGCTGCGAGCCGCGGATGCCGGTGACGACGATGTCCTGGCCGCCGGCCGCGCCGTTGGTCTGCCCCGCCGGAGCGGGCGCGGCGGTGCCGGCGTCCTGCGCGAACGCGGCGGTGCCCGTCAGGCCGGCGACCGAAACGGCGGCCAGCAGGGCGGAGCGGATGGTGATGTGACGATTGATCAAAAGGGATCCCCTCAAAAGTCTTCTTCTTTGCCTTCGCCGGTGACGACGACGGGCGTGCAGCCGAAGCGACGTTCGGGCTGCGAGCCGGCGCAGCCGATCCGCCTCTTCCACAATCCGGGCGGTTCTGCCGCCTCTCGGGCCGCACGCGCTACTAAAGGTGCTGGTATGAGTAAAACAAAAAATTGTTTAAATATCTCGATTTCGCCGACCCGAAGCCATGCGTAGCCCAGCCGAGTGCCGGCGGGACGGGAAGGGCGGGCGAGGCGCTATGGCTGGAGCCGATGATCCCCTTGGCCTCGCTTGGCAAGGCGCCTAAGCCTGCTGCCGATATGCCGAGCGCCAGCAGCAACGCCATGGATGAGGTCGACGCCGTCGCAGGCGACGCGGACCTGGCGGCGATCGTCGGCGGCTATCGCCCGGTGGTGATGCGCGGGCTGGCGCGCGACTGGCCGGCGGTGGCGGCTGGGCGCCAGTCCGATGAGACGCTCGCCACCTATCTGAAGCGGTTCGACCGCGGCAAACCGGCCGAAGTGCTGGTCGGCCCACCCGAGATCGCGGGGCGATTCTTCTATGACGACGCGCTCACCGGCTGCAATTTCCAGAAGCGCTACGGCGCGCTGTCTGCCCTGATCGACCGCTTGCTCGACTTGCGCGGCGCGCCGGCGCCGGATGCGCTCTATGCCGGCGCAGCACCGACGGGGGACCATTGGCCGGGCTGGAATGAGGAAAACGCGCTGCCGTTCGATCTGTCGACGGCGGTCGCGCGGGTGTGGATCGGCAACGCGACGCATGTGTCGACGCACTTCGACGAAGCCAGCAACATCGCGGTGGTTGTCGCCGGCCGGCGCCGCTTCACGCTGTTTCCGCCGCAACAGTTCGAGAATCTCTACGTCGGCCCACTGCACTTCACCATCGCCGGGCCGCCGGTCAGCATGGTGGACATCGACGACCCCGACCTCGATCGCTTTCCGCGGTATGCGGAGGCGGCCAAGCATGCGCTGGTCGCCGATCTGGAACCGGGCGACGCGATCTACATCCCGCCGATCTGGTGGCACAATGTGAAGGCCACCGCATCCTTCAACGTCATGGTCAATTTCTGGTGGGAAGCGGCCGACGCCGTCTCCGGCATCGATGCGCTGATGCGCAGCGTGCTGGCGATCCGTGACCTGCCAAAGCCGCACCGCGATGCCTGGCGGCGCTGGTTCGAACGCTATGTCTTCGACGACGATGCGCCGGCATCGGTGGCCCACCTGCCGCCGCACGTGCGAACGCTTCCGAGACCTGCCGGCCGAACGGGCGACTGACTAGCGCGCGAGTCTCGAGGCGAAACGGCGGCGATTCTCATGCGCCTGCGTTGAATAAGTAAAATTGATGCATTAACGAGCGTTGATCGGCTGCGGGCAAATCGGGGCTGACAATCGGGATGAGGAGGGGCTGTTGAAGCGAGAGATCCTGCTGGCTTGCGCTGCGAGTTGGGCGCTGGCGGCACATGCGAGCGTGCCCGATCAGGCTGGCCCCTACAATGGCCACTTCCTCGCCGGCGGCATCGGCGTCAGCAACGACCTGCCAGCGCAGTCGGCGATCGGCGCGGCAGGGCACGCCTTCACGCTGTCGAGCTGGGTCAAGCCGGAAGCGCGGCAGGACGGGGCTGTGACGCTGATCGCGCTCGGCGATCCGGCCGGCACCAGCCGTCGGCTCGAACTGGTCGACGGCAAGTTGGTATATCAAGGCGCCCGCACGATCTCTTCGCGCGCAGTGATTGCGCCGGGCAGCTGGCATCACGTCGCTGCCGTTTCGGACGGCAGCGCCGTCACGCTCTATGTCGACGGCAAGCGGGTAGGCGGCGGCGCCTCGGCGGCGCAGCAGGTCGCCAACACGATTGCCGTTGCGCCGGCGCTGGACGGGCAGCCCCATTTTGGCGGCACGTTGGTCGATGCGCAGGCTGACGACACCGCGCTCCAGGCCGCGGCCCTGCGGCGGGCGGTCGCGGCCAGGCCCGACTTCGATCTGGTGCAGCTCGACCAGGTCGGCGTCGGCTGGCCGTTGCAGAAGAGCGCCAATATCGGCCTGACGCATCAGCAGCCGGCCTGGACGCTGCCGCACGGCAATGGCCCCGACCAGAAGCCGGTCGCCAAGCCGGTGCCGGATGTCCCGGTGCTGCAGCCGGTCGGGACGGATCGTTGGCAGGTCAACGGCTGGCGCCTTGCCGCCGCGCCGGATGTGAAAGCCGATGGCGCTGCGCTGTCGCGGCCGGGCTATGATGCCGGCAAATGGTACGCCGCGACGGTGCCGGGCACCGTGCTGCAGACGCTGGTCGATCGCGGGGTCTATCCCGATCCCTATTACGGCCTCGACAATCTCGCGATTCCCGAGAAGCTGGCGCAGCAGGATTATTGGTATCGCACCAGCTTCACGGTGCCGCCGGAAGCTGCCGGCAAGAAGCTGACGCTGGTCTTCAACGGCATCAACTATGCATCCGACGTCTGGTTGAACGGCCAGCGGATCGGCGGCACCGAGGGCGCGTTCATCCGCGGGAAGTTCGCCGTTACGCCGGTCGCCGGCGAGAACGTCATCGCGGTCAAGGTCTCGCCGCCGCCGCATCCCGGCATCCCCCACGAACAGTCGATCGCCGCCGGCGTCGGCCCCAATGGCGGTCAGTTGGCGATCGACGGCCCGACGTTCATCGCGACCGAGGGCTGGGACTGGATCCCCGGCATCCGCGACCGCGACACCGGCCTGTGGCTGCCGGTCGATCTGGAGGCGCACGGCACGGTCACCATTGGCGATCCGCACGTCGTCACCGATCTGCCGCTGCCCAACACCGACAGCGCCGACGTCTACATCACCGTACCCGTCGAGAACTCGACCGGGCAGGCGCAGCAGGTCACCGTCCGTGCCGCGTTCGATGACGTGACGGTCGAGAAGACGGTCACCGCTCCGCCCGGTGAGACCAAGGTGAAACTCGCACCCGATGAGTTCCGCCAGCTTCATGTGCTGCACCCCAAGCTGTGGTGGCCCAACGGCTATGGCGCGCCGAACCTGCACGATCTGACGCTCACCGTCGCGACGGGCGGTGCGGTGTCCGACACCAGGTCGCTCAAGTTCGGCATCCGTGAGGTCAGCTACGACCTGTCGCTGTTCGATGCGAAGGGCAATCTGCGCCGCGTCAATGTGCAGCCGACCAACGGCTGGCTGGATGGCGAGAAGCTGATCGACGTCACGCATGCCGGGATCAAGGAAACGCCGCACGGTTGGGCGGAGTCGCTGACACCGGCTGGCGAACACTCGCCGGCGGTCACCGACGCGTCTGCCGACGCACTGCCCGAGCCGCACCTGACGATCCGCGTCAACGGCGTGAAGATCGCCGCGCGCGGTGGCAATTGGGGCATGGACGACGCGATGAAGCAGTCGAGCCGCGCCCATCTCGCGCCCTATTTCCGGCTGCAGCGCGAGGCGCACCTCAACATCATCCGCAATTGGATGGGCAATAACGACGAAGAGACCTTCTACGAGCTTGCCGACGAGAACGGCATGATGGTCCTGAACGACTTCTGGCAATCGACGCAGAATTACCAGATCGAGCCGGAAGACCCGCAGCTGTTCCTGAAAAATGCGCGCGACGTGATCAAGCGCTACCGCAATCACCCGTCGATCGTGGTCTGGTTCGGCCGCAACGAGGGCGTGCCCTATCCGACGCTGAACGAAGGGCTGGACGATGCGGTTGCCGATCTCGACGGCACCCGGTGGTACACCGGCTCGTCCAATTCGGTCGAGCTGCAGGGATCGGGGCCTTACGATTACCGTCCGCCGGTCGGCTATTTCACCGATCTCGCCACCGGCTTCTCGGTCGAATCCGGAACGCCCAGCCTGTCGACGCTTGAATCGATCAAGCGCTGGATACCCAAGGCCGACCGCTGGCCGCTCAGCGACACGCTCGCCTATCACGATTGGCATTTCAGCGGGAATGGCGACACCCACGGCTTCATGAAGGCGCTGGGCACCATGTTCGGCGCGCCCGACAGCCTCGAGGATTTCGAGCGCAAGGCGCAGATGATGAACATGGAGGACCACAAGGCGATGTACGAGGGCTTCCTCGGCCATCTGTGGACCAAGAATAGCGGCCATCTGCTGTGGATGAGCCACCCGGCCTGGCCGTCGAACATCTGGCAGCTGTACAGCTGGGACTATGACATGTCGGCGGCCTATTTCGGCGCCAAGGAAGCCAACAAGCCGCTCCACGTGCAGCTGAACCTGCCCGACAACAAGCTGGTCGTGCTGAACACCACGCTTCACGACCATCCGGGCATGACGGTCGGGACCAGGGTGGTCGGGCTGGACGGCGCGTCGCTGTTCACTCGGACCGACCGGCTCGATGCCAGGGCCAACCGCAAGACCGATCTGGCCGACGTGCCGCTGGCGCCGATCCTGGCGCAACATGGCGCCGCGCTGGTCGAACTGGTGCTGAAGGACGGCGACGGCCAGGAGGTCGACCGCAACTTCTACTGGCGCGGCAAGGACGAGGCGGCGTATCGGGCGCTCGACGGACTGGCGCAGGCACCGCTGCAGCTGAGCGCCGCCGCGCCGGTGCGGGACGGCGACGACATGAAGGTGCAGGTGACGCTGGCCAATCGAGGCCCGGTGCCGGCGCTGGAGGCCAAGCTGACGCTGGTCGACGGCAAGGGTACGCAGGTCCTGCCGGCCTATTATCAGGACAATTATGTCTCCCTGCTGCCCGGCGAGACGCGCACGATCGACATCCGCTACCCTGCGACCAACACGGTCGACGGCGCGACGCTCAACCTGCGCGGCTGGAACGTCGAGCAGCAGTCGGTGAAGGCGGGTGAATAAGTACTCTACCGGCCCCGGCGCGCGCCGAGCTCCGCTCAAGAGACGCACATTGAAAGAGCGTTGCGGCCTGTTACTGGCCGCCTTCGTCTTGATAGGCGCCGCCGCGCCGCCGCGGGTGGCGGTGACCGGCGGCACGATCGAGGGGGCGGCCAGCGCCGACGGTCACGCGCTGGTCTTCCAGGGCATTCCTTTCGCGGCACCGCCGACCGGCGAGAACCGCTGGCGGGCGCCGCAGCCGGTCGTCGCCTGGCAGGGCGTACGCGAGGCGACCACGGAGGCGCCGGCGTGCATCCAGAACGACTATGACTGGAACACGCACGATTACATTTACGCCAGCGAGGATTGCCTGACGCTCGACGTGCGGACGCCGTCGCTGACCGGCAAGCGCCCGGTCATGGTGTGGATCCATGGCGGCAGCAATTATGCCGGCGGTGCCGGCGGCACGGTGCAGTCGCACATCACCGACAAGGGGGTGGTGCTGGTCGCCATCCAATACCGCCTCGGCATCCTGGGCTTCCTGTCGCATCGTGGGCTGGCGAAGGAGCAGGGCGGCGCATCGGGCAATTACGGCCTGATGGATCAGATCGCCGCACTCAAATGGGTGCAGGCGAACATCGCCAGGTTCGGCGGCGACCCGGACAACGTCACCATCTTCGGCGAATCCGCCGGGTCGCAGGACGTGTCGCTGCTGCTCGCCAGTCCCGAGACGAAGGGCCTGTTCGAGAAGGCGATCATGGAAAGCGGCACGCCCGGCTTCGGCCTGCCGTTCCGCAGCCTCGACCACGCCTTCAGGTTGGGCGACCAGCTCGACGCGCTGCTGCAATCGGGCGGCAACGTCGAGAAGCTGCGCCATGACTCGGTCGCGGCGCTGCTCGCGGCGGACCTGAAGCTGCACGATCCCGGCGTCCAGACGCACGGATTCCTGTGGCTGCACACAACGATCGACGGCAAGGTCTTGCCCGCCGGCCCGCGCGACCTCTACGCCGATGCGCCCAAGCGCCCGGTGATCGTCGGCACCAATCGCGCCGAATTCGGCATCGATGGCGGCGTGACGCATCTCGATGACGCGGTCGACGTGGCGTTCGGCGACAAGGCCGCCCAGGCGCGCGCGTTCTACCATCTCGACCAGCCCGCGCCGCCTGCCGATCCGCGGATGGGCGATCGCGTGCTCGAGGTCGGCACCGACGTCATCTTCCGCTGCCCGGCGAACAACGTCGCGGCGTTGACCTCGGCCAACGGCTGGCCGACCTGGCGCTACCAGTTCGACCTCGCTGCCGAGGGCGGCATCTCCAGCCACGGCTCGGAGATCGGCTATGCGCTGGGCGACAGCCAGATCAAGCCCGGCCTGTCGCTCGCCGATTATTGGGTGAATTTCGCCAAGACCGGCGATCCCAACGGCGCCAGGCTACCCGACTGGCCGCGCTTTACCGCCGATGGTCAGCACTACGCCGAAATCGACCGTAATGGCGTGAGGGTCGAGGACCACCTCCGCACGCTTCCCTGCCAATGGATGGACCGCTTATGACCGCCGACCTTTCCCGCCGCGCGCTGTTCGGTGCCGCCGCGCTGCTGCCGCTCGCCGTCGCTGCACCGGCGCGGGCGCGGATGGAAACTGCCGAAGAATTGCGCACCGATTTCCCCTGGCTGGCGCGCTATGCCGACGCGAATGCGGCCCTGATCGGGTCGGGCGAGCCGGTCGGCGTCGTGTTCATGGGCGATTCGATCACCGAGATGTGGAAGGTGCACCGCGCGCCCTATTTCGCCACGCAGAACCACGTCTGCCGTGGCATCAGCGGTCAGACAACGCCGCAGATGGTGCTTCGGATGATGGCCGACGTCGTACGGCTGAAGCCCAAGGCGGTGCACATCATGGCCGGCACCAACGACATCGCCGGCAACACCGGCCCGATGACCGTGCAGCAGTCCGAAGACAATATCCGCATGATGGCGGAGATCGCGCGAGGCTCCGGCATCGACGTGCTGCTGGCGTCGATCCCGCCCTCGTCGAACTTTCCGTGGAAACCGGGGCTGGAGGTTACGCGGCCGATCGAGATGATCAACCAGTGGATCCAGGGCTATGCCGCGGGTGCCGGCGCGACCTGGGTCGATTACCACCCGGTGCTGGCCGACGCCAAGGACGGGATGAAGCCTGGCCTGTCCTATGACGGCGTTCACCCGACCCCCGCCGGCTATGCGCTGATGGAGAGCGTGCTGGACCCGCTCATTCGCAAGTATCAGGTGGTTTAAGTCGCCAGGGATCGACTTGTTCAACGCCGCCAAGAAAAGCTGAGCAGTGCCGATCGTTCGTTTGCGCGAGCGATCGGTATCGTTCGACCCCGTCGGCAGGACAGCTCTGCCATGTCATAATGCAAGTCACTTGCAATAGCGACTTCGGTTCGATAGGCGGTCTCCGAACTCGACGGGGGATCGCATGGATCGTTTCAAGAAGGCGTTGTTGACGAGTGTCGCGTGCGTGGTGGCCGCGCCCGTGCTGGCGCATAGCCGCACCGATAGCAGTGACCTCGATGCAGCTTCCGGCGGCGACATCGTCGTCAGCGCGGCGCGGTCGATCCTGCCCGCCAACGCATTGCCGCTGACGATCGACGTGATCGATCGTGCGGCGCTGGACCAGCAGGTGGCGATCGCCGGCTCGACCGTCGATGCGGTGTCGAACCTGACGCCGTCCTTCTCCCCGACGCGCCAGAAGCTTTCGGGCGCGGGCGAGACGCTGCGCGGCCGCTCGCCGCTCTATGCGATCAACGGCATTCCGCAGACCGCACCGCTGCGTGACGGCGGCCGCGACGGCTTCACGATCGACCCGTTCTTCGTCGATCGAGTCGAGGTGATCTATGGCTCGAACGCGCTGCAGGGGATCGGCGGCACCGGCGGCATCATCAACCAGGTTACGGTCTCGCCGCCGACGAGCGACGGGGTCTCCGGTCGCGCCGAATTGCGGGGGGCCGCCGATACCGGGTTCCACAAGGACGGGCTCGGCGGCAAGGCGGCGGGGCTGATCGGGTGGAAGAGCGGGGCGCTCGACGCTGTCGTCGGCGCCGCTTTCGAAACGCGGGGCAGCTATCGCGATGCGCACGGCGATCGCATCGGTACCGACCTGACGCAGGGAGAGACACAGGATTCGCACAGCTGGTCCGTGTTCGGCCGGTTCGGCTACGCGCTTGGCAGCACGACCCGGCTCGACCTGATGCTGAACCGCTTCGAACTGCAGGGCGATGGCGATTATGTTTCGGTCGCCGGCGTCCCGGCCGCCGATGTGCCCACCCGATCGGTCCGCGGCGACCCGCCCGGCGTTCCCGCCACCAATCGCACCGAGAGCGCCGCGCTGACGCTGACCGACACCAGCCTCTACGGCGGCAACTTCATCGGCCAGGTCTTCTTCAATCGCTCGCGCGACACCTATGGCGGCGAGGTCGACCCGATCAAGACGTTCCAGGACCCTGCGATCGCGCCGGTCGGTACGCTGTTCGACCAATCGCAGAACCGCTCACGCAAATATGGCGGCAAGATCAGCTATGAACGCGCGATCCCCGGTTTCGACGCGTTGAGCGCGATCGTCGGCTTCGACGCGCTGTACGATCGCACGGAGCAGGTGCTGATCGCCACCGATCGCGCCTGGGTGCCGCCGACCGACTATCGCAGCCTGGCGCCGTTCGGGCAGTTGAACCTCGGCCTGTTCGACAAGAAGCTGCGGCTCGCCGGCGGCGTTCGCTACGAAGACGTCAGGATCACCATCGACGATTACAGGACGCTGGCCAGCTACGGCGGCTACCAGGTATCGGGCGGCAGCCCAACCTTTCACGCCACACTGTTCAACGGCGGCATCATCCTGGAGCCGATCCATGGCATCCGCGCCTATGGCAGCTATGCCGAGGGTTATACCGTTCCCGACGTCGGCCGCATCGCCCGCGCGGTCAACCGGCCGGGCGTCGACATCGATACTTACGTCAACATCGCGCCGATCGTCGCCAACAATCGCGAGGTCGGGGTCGAGGTGACGCGGGGGCCGATCGAGGCCAGCGCGGCCTATTTCTGGTCGACGAGCAAGAACGGCTCGCTGCTGGTGCTGCAGGGCGGGACCTATGAGGTGCAGCGCCAGCGGGTCGAACTGCAGGGCATCGAAGTCAATCTGGCCGTGCGGACGCCGCTCCCCGGCCTCAAGCTGTCGACGGGATATGCGCATCTCGACGGTCGCACCGACGGGTCGGACGACGGGGTGGACAAGGTCGATCGCGATCTCGACGGCGCCAACATCTCCCCCGATCGCCTCAACCTGGCGGGAACCTATGCCCGCGGGCCGCTCTCGGCGCGGGTTCAGTCGCAATTCTACCTCTCGCGCCGGTTCGAAAAGGCGCCGGGGGTGTACGATCCGGTGTACGATTTCGACGGCTAT
>JBQCHA010000017.1:0-39344 GCA_051955175.1 Sphingomonas sp. | reverse complement strand
GCTCGGCCTCGGCCAGCAGGAAAGCCGCGTCCTCGGCCGAGCCGCGCTTCCACGGACGCTCGATCCGTTCGCCGTTGGCGCCGCTGCCGTTCTCGGCGCCGAAGCCGCCGGCGATGACCGACACGAAGCTGCGGTTCATCGCCTTGCACATGATGTAGCTGAGGATCGCACCCGACGAGCCGACCAGCGCGCCGGTGATGATCATCGCGCTGTTGTGCAGCGTGAAGCCCATCGCGGCGGCCGCCCAGCCCGAATAGCTGTTGAGCATGGAAACGACGACCGGCATGTCCGCCCCGCCGATGGGCACGATCAGCAGGAAACCGATCAGGAACGACAGGATGACGACGGGAACGAAGATCGTCGACGCGTCGCTGGCCGCGGTGAAATAGCCGATCAGCGCCAGGATCGCCGCCAGCACGCCCAGATTGATGACATGGCGCGCCGGCAGCAGGATCGGCTTGCCGGACATGTTGCCGTTCAACTTGGCGAAGGCGATGACCGAGCCGGAGAAGGTGATCGCGCCGATCGCGACCCCCAGCCCCATCTCGATCCGGCTGACGGTCAGGACATGCCCGGCGGCATCGGCGATCCCGAACGCCGAGGGGTTGAGCCACGCGGCGCACCCGACGACCACCGCGGCGAGCCCGATCAGCGAGTGGAACGCGGCGACGAGCTGCGGCATCGCCGTCATCGCGATGCGCCGCGCGATGGTGATGCCGACGACCGCGCCGATCGCAATCGCGACGAGGATCTCGGCCAGCGAGCCGATGTCGATCGACATACCGGCCGTCGCCGCATGGGCGCCGACGGCGACGTTCAGCCCCAGCGAGTGCGTCACCAGCGTCGTGACGATCGCGATGGTCATGCCGATCATGCCGAAGCGATTGCCCTTGCGGCTGCTCTCCGGGCTCGACAGCCCGCGCAGCGCCAGGATGAAGCACACGCCCGCGACCAGATAGGCCAGTGCGACCCAGGGATTTACCGGTGTTGCTTCATGCATGGCTGGTCTTCCCCCTATCCGTCATTGCGAGCGCAGCGACGCAATCCAACGCAGCGATCGGCGCCATGGATTGCTGCGTCGCTCCGCTCCTCGCAATGACGACGTATTGTCTCACTTCTGCCCGGCCGCCGGCCGTTCCTTCTTCTTGTACATCGCCAGCATGCGCGCGGTGACGGCGAAGCCGCCGAAGATGTTGACGCTGGCCAGCATCACCGCGACCAGCCAGAGCCATTTCGACGCCGCGCTTCCCGCCGCCGCCGCTGCGATCAGCGCGCCGACGATGATCACCGAGGAGATCGCGTTGGTCACCGCCATCAACGGCGTGTGCAGCGCCGGCGTCACCGACCAGACGACGTAATAGCCGACGAACACCGCCAGCACGAAGATCGACAGGATGGAGATGAAGTCCATGGGCTACTCCTTATCCTCCCCGGCACGGGGAGGGGGACCATGCGAAGCATGGTGGAGGGGGGGCTGCGGCAAGCACCGCGATCGAGCCGGCGACGAACTCAACATCGCGCAGGACGTCCGCCGCCCGAACGCGCACGACCTGATAGCCATTCTCGCCCAGAAAAGCGTCCCGTCTTGCGTCCTGCTCGGTCTGCCTACCTTCATCGTGGATTTGGCCGTCCACCTCGACAACCAGCCGCCGGCGGAGACAGCAGAAGTCGACGACATAGGGGCCGATCGGGTGCTGCTTGCGGAACTTCGCGCCGGTGGCCCCGCCGCGCAGGCGCTGCCACAGCAGCACCTCCGGGTAACTCATCCGACGCCGTAGCATCCGCGCCGTCGCGACCTCCGGCCGCAGCGTTCGCGGTGCACCCCCTCCACCGCCTTCGGCGGTCCCCCTCCCCGTGCCGGGGAGGATCACGTCGCGAGCCTTTCGTTGACCACCTTGCCCTCGCGGGTCAGCCGCACGGCGTTGCCGATCTCCTCGTCGAGCATCGGCCGGCCGGCCTCCTTGTCCCAGAACGCGCCCAGGAAATTGAACAGGTTGCGCGCGTAGAGCGCCGAGGCGTCGGCGGCGAGGCGGCTGGGCACGTTGCGGTGGCCGACGATCTTCACGCCGTGCCGCTCGACGATCTCGCCGGGGATGGCGCCCTCGACATTGCCGCCCTGCTCCACCGCCAGGTCGACGATCACGCTGCCCGGCCGCATCGTCGCGATCTGCGCGTCGGTGATGAGCCGCGGCGCCGGGCGCCCGGGGATCAGCGCGGTGGTGATCACCACGTCCTGCTTGGCGATGTGGCCGGAGACCAGCTCGGCCTGCGCCTTGCGATATTCCTCGCTGGTTTCGCCGGCATAACCGCCGCTGCCCTCGCCCTCGATGCCGGCGACATTCTCGACGAACACCGGCTTGGCGCCGAGCGACTGGATCTGCTCCTTGGTCGCCGAGCGCACGTCGGTGGCGGAGACCTGCGCGCCCAGCCGTCGCGCAGTGGCGATCGCCTGCAGCCCGGCGACGCCGACGCCCATCACGAACACCCGCGCCGCCGACACCGTGCCGGCCGCGGTCATCATCATCGGGAAAGCGCGGCCATATTCCGCCGCAGCGTCCAGCACCGCCTTGTAACCTGCAAGGTTCGACTGCGACGACAGCACGTCCATCGACTGCGCGCGGGTGATGCGCGGCATGAACTCCATCGCCAGCGCCTCGATGCCCGCCGCGGCATAGGCATCGACGCGATCGCGCGCGCCGAAGGGATTGAGCATCGCGACCAGCCACGCGCCCGGCTTCACCCCGGCGAGCGAGGCCGGCTCCGGCCCCTGCACCGCCAGCACGATGTCCGCCCCACCGAGCACGCCGACGCGCTCATCGAGCGTCGCGCCCGCTTCTTGGTAGGCCTGGTCGGATATCGAGGAGGCGACCCCTGCGCCGCGCTCCACGGCGACGTCGGCGCCCAGCGCGATCAGCTTCTTGACGGTTTCGGGGGTCGCCGCAACGCGCCGCTCACCCGGGGTGGTTTCCTTCAGCGCGGCGATCTTCATGCCCGATCAGACGATCAGGAAGATGACGAGGAAGGCCAACAGGAAAACCACCACCGCGCCCCAGCGAATCAGGCCGACGATGGTGTGATAGGTCTGCTCATGCGCTTGGATGTCGCCGCTGCCCGCCATGGCTGCACCTCCCATCTTTTCCCCTGCACGCGACCTTATAGAGCAGGCGGCGGCGGCTCAAGTCCCTCGCGCGCCATGTTTAAGGACGCGCTTAAGAGCGCCTTTACGGATCGCCCCTATTGCTGCCGTCTCAAACCGGGACGAAAAAAGGGTGGGTTCGATGATGCGCAATGGCCAGCGCCTGCTGATGCTGATCGACGACGAGCCGGCACAGCGCCGCCTGGTGGCCGCGCTGGCCGCCCGCGGCGGCTGGCGGTCGGTGTTCGCCAGCGACGGCGAGATGGCGATCGCCATGCTCGGCACGCAGGACGGCATGCAGCTCGACGCCATCATCCTCGACCATTGGACGCCGGAGGCCGACGCCGCCGGGCTGATCGCCGAACTGCGCGCGCGTCGTCCCGCGCTGCCGGTGCTGATGCTCACCGCCAACGGCTCGGTCGGCCAGGCGGTCGAGGCGATGCGTTCCGGCGCCACCGATTTCCTGGTCAAGCCGCTGGCGCCCGAACGGCTGCTCGCCGCGCTGGAGGCGGCGGTCGGCGGCAAGGCGGCCGGCGAGCTGCGCCCGCTTACCGAGAAGATTCCGGCGACATTGGGTTTCGACGAGATCGTCGGCTCCGAACCGATGTTCCGTGCCGCACTCGCCATCGCCGCCAAGGCGGCGCGCGCGCGCGTGCCGGTGCTGATCGAGGGCGAAAGCGGCGTCGGCAAGGAAGTGGTGGCCGACGCGATCCACACCGCGTCCCCACGCGCCAAGAAACCGATGGTCACCGTCAATTGCGGTGCCTTCCCCACCAACCTGATCGAATCGGAGCTGTTCGGCCACGAGAAGGGCGCGTTCACCGGCGCGTTCGAACGCAAGGTCGGCCGATTCGTCGAGGCCGAGGGCGGCACCATCCTGCTCGACGAGGTGGGCGAGCTGCCGCTGGAGGCGCAGGTGAAATTGCTGCGCGTGCTGCAGACCGGCGAGATCCACCCGCTGGGCGCCCGCCATGCCCGCGAGGTCGACATCCGCGTGATCGCCGCGACCAACAAGAAGCTGATCGAGGAGGTCGAGGCCGGCCGCTTCCGGGAGGATCTCTATTATCGGCTCAATGTCGTTCAGGTCAGCATTCCGCCGCTCCGCGAACGGACCGGCGACATTCCGGCGCTCGCCCGCCATCTGCTGGCGCGGATCGCGCAGCAGCCGGGGCTGCGGCCGATCGGCATCACCGACGACGCGCTGCAGCTGCTGGTCGGCTACGACTGGCCGGGCAACGTCCGCCAGCTGCAGAACGCGCTGTTCCGCGCCGCCGTGCTGTGCGACGCGCCGGCACTGACCCGCGAGGACTTCCCGCAGATCGCCGCGCTCGACGGCAAGCGCACCAATCGGGCCGAACCGGCCCGGGTGATGACCAGCGGCGGCGTCACCCTGTTCCGCCCCGACGGCAATCTGCGTGCGCTGGAGGAGATCGAGGCCGACGTGATTCGCCTCGCCATCGGTCATTATCGCGGCCGCATGACAGAGGTGGCGCGGCGGCTGGGGATCGGCCGGTCGACGCTCTACCGCAAGCTCGGCGAGCTGGGCATCGACAACGCGGCATGAGGCGCGGCGGGCGAGGACGCCTGCCACTCCCATAGCCAGGGCTGGCGGTTGCGCGTCGCCGATCGGATCAGGCGGCCCTGCCCTGCGCCCGCCAGAGCGGGCCCGGGGTCGTGATCGGCGCGGACCAGCGCGAACAGGCGATGCTCACGGCGCAGCAGCATCCGAGCCTCGGCCGCATCGAGGCTGCGCCCTGAAAAGCCATCGACCGCCCAGCGGTCGCCGCCCGTGGGCTGGCGCAGCATGACCAGGCGCACGCCGGGCGCGAGCGCCTGATAATGGGCGGCGGCGACGGCCATGGCGTCGCCCTCCACCAGCAGCACCGCGTGCGGATCGCGCGCCGCCACTGCGCGCAGCGCCCCGGGCCAGTCCTCGTCCTGGCGCACCGGCATCCAGTGGATGACGAACGCCGCCTCTATCACCAGCAGCACGCCCAAGGCTGCGACGGCGACGCGTCGCGAGGCGAGCCGCGCCAGCGCAAGTGCGACCAGCACCACCACCGGCCCGGCCGCCCAATAGAGCGTGCGCGGCAGCAAGATCGGCTTGATCAGGCTCAGCACATAAAGCGTGGCCGGCGCGGCGAGCGCCAGGACGGCAAGCAGGATCACAGGCGGCCGCCGGTCCCGCCAGGCGAGCAGCACGATCCCCACCGCGAGCGCGACCAGCAGCAGCGCCGTGGCACCGCCGCGCGCCGCGAGATAAGGCGGCAGATAGGCGACTTCGGTGATCCGGACTGCGCTCCCCGGCGTGACCGGGGCGATCCAGTTCACGCCGCTCGCCGAGCGGACCTGGCCCAGGCTGATCCACGCCCACCACGACCAGCTCAGCGCGACGGCCGCGTTGGCGATGATCCACCCGGCAAGCGCGCGTGCATCGCGCCGCAGCAGCCACGACGTCGCCCCGCCGACAAGCGCCACGAACACGATCATCGTGGTGTGCGAATACAGCGCGATGACGGCCGACAGGGCATAGAGCAGCAGCGCCGCAGCGCGCCGCTTCCCGAGATAATCGATCACGCCCACCAGCCCGATCAGCGCCGCGGCGTCGGCGAGCATATAGCCACGCACCTCGATCGACGTCGCCACATGCGCCGCCGACAGCGTCATCATCGCCGCTGCGGCGAGGCCGGCAAACACTCCGCCCAGCCGCCGCGCCAAGGCCCAGGCCGCAGCAATGCCGGTGAGGCCGATCAGGATCGACAGCAGCCGCAACGCACGGTCGCCATCGCCGACCAACGCGATCCAGCCGCGCAGCAGCGTGTAATAAAGCGGCGGATTGGTCTCGCGCGTCATCCAGCCGCTCCACAGGTGGCCGAGCGGCTGGTGCGCGAAGAACAGCGAGGCGAGCTCGTCGAACCACAAGGGAAAGCCGGCCAGCGCAACGCGGATCGCCGCCGCGGCGAGCAGGATCGCCGCCAGCGCCAGCGCTTCGCGGCGCGACGGCGCGGTCATCTTGCGATCAGCGCCTGGTCCTGCAGCCCGCGCCACACCCGGATCGCCTGCACCGTCTCCGCGACATCATGGACCCGCAGCAGCTGCGCGCCGAGCGATGCGCCCTTCAGCGCCAGCGCCACCGATCCCCCCAGCCGCCCGCCCACCGGCGCCTCGTTCGACAGCGCGCCGATTATCCGCTTGCGGCTGGCGCCCAGCATGATCGGGCAGCCGAGCCCGTGGAACAGCGCCAGCCCGTTCACCAGCGCGAGATTGTCCTGCAGCGACTTCCCGAAGCCGATGCCGGGATCGACGATGATCTTCGCGCCGTCGACTCCCGCCGCGACCGCCGCGGCGATGCGCGCCTCCAGACAGTCGAACACCTCGGTCACGACATCGTCATAGCCGCTGCCACCATGCGGACCCTTCTTCGGATCGGGCGAGTGCATCAGGATCACCGGACAGCCGGCCTTCGCCACCACCTCGGCCGAGCGGTCGTCCCACAGCAGCGCCGACACGTCGTTGACGATGTGCGCACCGGCGGCGAGCGCGGCCTCCATCACCGGCGCCTTGCGCGTGTCGATCGAGATCGGCGTGCCGCTGGCGGCGAGCCGCTCGACGACGGGCACGACGCGCTTCACCTCGTCGCCTTCCCACACCAGTTGCGCGCCGGGTCGCGTCGATTCGCCCCCCAGGTCGATCAGCGTGGCGCCGGCCGCCGCCATGTCGACGCCGGCGGCCGCGGCACTGGCCGGATCGTCCTGCCGCCCGCCGCCATCCGAGAAGCTGTCGGGTGTCACGTTGAGGATGCCGGCGACCTGCGGCTGGTCGAAGCGCAGCGTGCGCTCGCCCAGTTGCAGCGCGGCGCGCGGCGCGGTGATCGCGGCGTGGAGCCGGGCGGCACGCCCATTGTCGCCGAACGCGCGCTCGACCTCGGCGATCGGCACGGTGCGGCGCGTGCCGTTCTCGATCACCTCATAGGCGGCGAACCACAGCATTCCGCCGGCCAGCCGCGCCACCTCGCCGTCGCGGCCGACGGGCGTGTCGACGAACTGAACGGGGCGCAGGTACAGACTCATCTTTTAGACCCTCCCCGGCGCAGGCCGGGGCCCAGTTGCGGCCGGCCCGATGCTGGACCCCGGCCTTCGCCAGGGTGGCGGTATACGCGCCGCTACGGCTGCGTCGCCAGCAGGTACGTCTGCCTCAGCGCGTCGATCGGCTTCAGCCCGCCCTGATCCTCATAATGCCAGAAGGTCCAGCCGTTGCACGCCGGCGCCTCCTGCAGCAAGGCGCCGAGCTTGTGGATCGAGCCCGACTTGCCGCACGGCGACGAAAGGCTGCCGTCGGCGCGGACGGTCGCCTGCCAGCGCCGCTTGGCATCGGTCAACACCGCGCCCGGCGCCAGATAGCCGTTCTCGACCAGCACGCCGAACGCCACCTTGGGCTGCGACCTGGGGCTCTGCATCGTCGCCAGCGCCGATTCGTCGAGCGGCAGCGCGGCGGCGATGCGCTCCTCGGCCGCCTCGATATAATCGCCCTCGCGCTCGATCCCCATCCAGCGCCGGCCGAGCCGCTTGGCGACCGCGCCGGTCGTACCCGTGCCGAAGAACGGATCGAGCACCACATCACCCGGCTTGGTGCAGGCGAGCAGGATGCGATAGATCAGCGCCTCGGGCTTCTGCGTCGGGTGGACCTTGACGCCGTTCTTCTTCAGCCGCTCCTGCCCGCCGCAGATCGGGAATTCCCAATCACTGCGCATCTGCAGCTCATCGTTCAGCGTCTTCATGCTGCGATAGTTGAAGGTATATTTCGCCTTCTCGCCCTTCGATGCCCAGATCAGCGTCTCGTGCGCGTTGGTGAAGCGCGTGCCGCGGAAATTGGGCATCGGATTGGCCTTGCGCCAGACGATGTCGTTGAGGATCCAATAGCCCAGATCCTGCACCGCGGTGCCGACGCGGAAGATGTTGTGATAGCTGCCGATCACCCAGATCGTGCCGTTGTCCTTCAGGATGCGGTGCGCTTCCGCCAGCCAGGCGCGGGTGAACGCGTCATAGGCGGCGAAGGTATCGAACTTGTCCCAATCGTCGTCGACCGCGTCGACATGGCTGCCGTCCGGCCGGAACAGCTCGCCGGCGAGCTGCAGGTTGGACGGCGGATCGGCGAAGATCATGTCGACCGACTTCGCCGGCAGCTTCTTCATCTCGGCGATGCAGTCGCCGCGCAGGATCGAATCGAGCGGCAGGTCCGCCACTGCCGCCGCGCGCGGCGCAGTTTTGACCTTTTCGAGAACGCCCATCGATCACCCCCCTTGCTTGGACGCGCGATCCTGCGGAGGACCGCGCCCGGGTCAAGCAGAGTTTAGTTAACGCGATTTCCTGCCGTTCCGTTGAGCGGGCGGAACATTTTCCGAACTCTGCCAGATGTTGAGTCCGAAAGTTATCCACAGGCGCAAGGGATGGTGGTGTGACTCGAAAGACTCACCCGGCGAGTTGATTCACCAGCGGCAGTTCTGCCTGCGCCACGGGGGCGAAACTGCGGCGGTGCAGCGGGCACGGGCCGTGTTCGCGCAGCGCGCGCAGGTGCTCAGGCGCCGAATAACCCTTGTTCGAATGCCAGCCGTAGAGCGGATATGATTCGGCATGCGCGATCATGATCGTGTCGCGCGTGTGCTTGGCGATGATCGACGCGGCAGCGATGCACATCGCCTCCGCGTCGCCGCCCACGATCGTGCTGGCGGCGTACGTCCAGCGCGGCAGGCGGTTGCCGTCGACCAGCACATGGCCGGGCGCGCAGCCCAGCGCCCCCGCGACGGCATCCACCGCCAGCGTCATCGCCTTCATCGTCGCCCAATAGATGTTGAGCCGGTCGATCTCGTCGGCCTCGACCACGCCCACGCCGACGATCGCGCAGGCCATCAGCCGGTCGTGCAGGCGATGGCGCTCGGCCGCCGAAAGCTTCTTCGAATCGTCGATACCGCGCGGGCACCCGCGTTCCGGCAGGATCACCGCCGCGGCGACCACCGGCCCGGCGAGCGGTCCGCGCCCCGCCTCGTCGACGCCCACCACCGGCGCGGCATAGAGTTGTTCGTGCTTGCGGCTCGGCATCAGACGTCGCTCCGCAGCGCGTCGAACGGAGCCAATCCCAGCGCATGTCCCATGGGCCCGTGCCCTGCGCCCAATCCCGGGGCCTTGGCAAGGGCCGCGCGGACATAGGCGATGGCCCGTGCCACCGCCTCGCCGAGCGGCAGGCCGGCGCCGAGCCCGGTGGCGATGCCGCTCGCCAGGGTGCAGCCGGTGCCGTGGCTATGGCGCGTGTCGATACGCGGGTTGGTGAACCGGATCGTCCCGGCCGGCGTCACCAGCCGGTCCTCGATCAGGTCGCCCTCGCCATGACCGCCCTTGACGAGCAGTGCGGTGCCGGTCGCGCGCACCGCCGCCTCGCCGCCCAGCGCCGCGAGCTCGGGCAGGTTCGGCGTGGTGAGCGTCGCCAGGCGCATCAGCCGGCCGAACGCGGCGACGGTCGCCTCGTCGGCCAGCACCGAGCCGGAGGTGGCGACCATCACCGGATCGAACACGATCGGCACCGTCGCGTCACCGGCCCCATAGCGTGAGCCGAGCTCCGGCGCCTGCTCATGCGATTCGGGCAGCCTCCCCGCGTCCGCACCAGCCAGAAACGACGGCGAAGACAGATAATCCGCCACCGCATCGGCGGTCTCGGCCGAGCCGATCATGCCGATCTTCACCGCATCGACGCCGATGTCGCGGACGACGGAGTCGATCTGCGCCAGCACCATGTCGGGCGACACCGGCACGACCCGCTGCACGCCGGTGGTGTTCTGCGCGGTGATCGCGGTGATCGCCGTCATCGCGTGGCCGCCCAGCATGGTCACCGTCTTGATGTCGGCCTGGATCCCCGCGCCGCCCCCCGAATCGGACCCGGCGATGATCAGGACGCGTGGCACCGCAGCGTTCATGACCGGCACCGGCCGGCGACGGCACGGGCCGTCAGGTCGCGTTGCCGCGCGCGGTGCGGCGGAAGGAACGGGCGAATGGTCATGCCTGGATTGTGGCAGGTCTTTTGCGGCATTTGTAGCGGCGACTTCCGCCTTTCCGGGCGGCCGCGCCATCCGCTATCGAAGGCGACGATCCCTCGGCAACTGCCGTGCCGCCGGTCAGGATATGTGGAGAATGATGCCGATGCCAACGCCGCCCCGCCCGATCGAAGCCACCGCCCGATCCTTGTGCGTCCTGGCCTGCGCCGCCGGGCTGCTGATCGGCACCGGCGCGAGCGCCCGCGACGATGCGCCGCGCAATGCCGACGGCTGGACCGTCGAGGCAAGCAGCGACGGCGACGGCTGCTTCCTGACCAAGGTCTACAAGCATGTCGGCGATACGACGGTGCTCCTCGGCCTCGATCGCGACGGTGGCAACCATCTGTCGGTGCTCAACGCCAATTGGTCGATCAAGCCCAAGGAGCGGCTGAAACTCACCTTCCGCCTCTCCAAGGGCGCCTATACCGACCACTTCGCGATCGGCATGGCATCGGACGGCAAACAGGGGTTCGTCACCAGCTTCGAGGCGAAGTTTCCCGCCTATTTCGCGTCGTCGCGGATGCTGGACATCGATCGCGGCGACGTGCCGGTCGAGCGGCTGAACCTCGACGGCAGCGGCGCGGCGGTGGCGGCGTTGCGGCGCTGCGTCGCGACGCAACGAAAAAAGCCTGCCGCCGCGGCGAAGAAGCCTCGTCACAGCGACATTCCGAGAGATCCTTTCGCAAGAAACTAACGAACATGTCGGCAGGGGGCGTGCGATGAAACGCCCCAAATATGAGCCGTATTTCTGCCAGTCATCGGTCTGACGAAGAAGATGCACGGCCGGTCAGAATACGGATTGCCGTGATACCGCACCTCGGCATTCTTGTTCCGACTGGTCAACGATTGGAAGAAATGTGATGCGTACTTTTACGTCTAAATCCGCTGTCGCCCTGATCACCTTGGCGGGTGCTGCCGGCCTTAGCGGCTGCGCCACGAAGTCTTATGTCCGCGACCAGATCGCGCCGGTCAGCCAGCGCGTCGATTCGCTCGAGACGCGGCTGCAGGAAACCGACGGCACGGCCAAGTCCGCACTGGCCCAGGCGCAGGCCGCCTCGCAGCAGGCGCAGAACAACGGGCAGCGGCTCGATCAGCTCAACGGCCGCGTGGACGGCATGGACCAGCGGCTGACGGCGCAGGAACAGAAGCGCGCCAAGCGCCCGCGCCACTGATCGCGCGTTCCATACGATAACTGATCCTTTATCGGCCTCCCGGTCTGGGCGGCCGATTTTTTTTCGAGTATTCCCGACAGATGAGCCATTCCCTGCGGCTGATGGCCGCGTTCGCGCTGGCCGTTCCTACGCTGGCCGCCGCCCAACCGGCCGCGCACGCGAAGAAGCACTCTCACGCGGCGGCCATTCCCAAGGTTGCGCCGTCAGCGGACGTGACGCGGGTCGCGCAATGGGTGATGGCGTCGGGCGACAATCACGGACTGCCCTGGGCGATCGTCGACAAGCCGCACGCGGCGATCTTCCTGTTCGACGCCAAGGGCAAGCAACTCGCGTCCGAGCCGGTGCTGATCGGCATCACCAAGGGTGACGAGGCCAGCCCCGGCGTTGGCACCAAGAAGCTGTCCGAGCTTGGTCCGGCCGAGAAGACCACGCCGGCCGGGCGATTCCTCGCCAAATTCGGCCTCCCCTTCGGGGGGCACCGCGTGTTGTGGGTGGATTATGCCGACTCGGTCGCGCTCCACCCGATCCCGACCGACGTCGGCCCCAAGGAGCATCGGCGCCGCCGAATGCTGTCGGCGACCTACAAGGACAACCGCATCACCTTCGGCTGCATCAACGTGCCCAAGGCGTTCTACGGCAAGCAACTGAGCCCGTCTTTCCGCAAGAAGGGCGGCTATGTCTATGTGCTGCCCGACAGCAAGCCGATCGATGAGGTGTTCCCGAGCTTGCGGCTACAAGGCGCGATGACTGCCGCCGCGGGCGACTGACGCGACAGCCGATCGCGTAGGCTCGCCTCCCCTTCCGGCGCTACGCGCCTCCCTCTCCACCAGCCGAACGTCAGCAAAGGAAGCTGGGCGCTTACCAAGGCATCCGCCAGGAAGCGGTGAGCCGGACAAACGAGCCAGACAGCGCGGCACAAGGCGGTGCCGCGCGTTGTCCGTCCCGCAAAACCGGCCGCCTCCCCCTTAGCCGCCGTCGGCCGCCACCGCCTCGCAGATGCGCTCCACCACCGCCTCGACCTGCGCGGGGTCGTCGCCTTCGGCCATTACCCGGATCACCGGCTCGGTGCCCGAGCGGCGGATCAGCAGACGGCCATTGCCCTCCAGCTCGGCCTCGGCGTCGGCGATCAGCGCCTTGACGCGGTCGTTCTCCAGCGGGCTGCCGGTATAGCGCACGCTCTTCAGCCGCTGCGGCAGCGGGTCGAAATGGTGCAGCACTTCGCTCGCCGGCGCGCCGGCGCGCACGATCTCGGCCAGGATCTGCAGCGCAGCGATCAGCCCGTCACCGGTCGTCGCATAGTCGCTGAGAATGATGTGGCCGGATTGCTCGCCCCCGACATTGTAGCCGTCGCGGCGCATCGCCTCGAGCACATAGCGGTCGCCGACCGCCGTGCGGATCAGCCCCAGCCCCTGCCCCTCCAGATAGCGTTCGAGACCGAGGTTCGACATCACCGTCGCCACCAGCCCCTTGCCGCCGAGCCTCCCGCGCCGCGCAAAGCTGGTCGCGATCGTCGCCATCAGCTGGTCGCCGTCGACGATCCGGCCGTTCTCGTCGGCGACGATCAGCCGGTCGGCATCGCCGTCGAGCGCGATGCCCAGCGCCGCGCCCGAGGCGACCACCGTCTCGCACATCGCCTGCGGCGCGGTGGAGCCGACGCCCTGGTTGATGTTCTTGCCGTTGGGCTCGATGCCCAGCGTGACGACGTCGGCGCCGAGTTCCCACAGGGCGGACGGCGCGACCTGGTAAGCGGCGCCATTGGCGCAATCGACCACGATCTTCAGCCCGTCGAGGCGCATGTTTTCGGGGAAAGTCATCTTGGCGGCATGGATGTAGCGGCCGCGCGCATCCTCGACGCGGCGGGCGCGGCCGATGTTGCCCGGCTCGGCCAGCGGAATGTCGCCCTCGATCAGCGCCTCGATCTTCGCCTCGTCGGCGTCGGAAAGCTTGTAGCCGTCCGGCCCGAACAGCTTGATGCCGTTGTCGTAGAACGGGTTGTGGCTGGCCGAGATCATCACGCCCAGGTCGGCGCGCATCGACTGCACCAGCATACCCACCGCCGGCGTCGGCATCGGCCCGACCAGCACCACGTCCATGCCCACCGCGGTGAAGCCCGCCACCATCGCGTTTTCGAGCATATAGCCTGACAGCCGCGTGTCCTTGCCGATCACCACGCGATGCTTGTGATCGCCGCGCACGAAATGCGCGCCCGCCGCCATGCCGACCTTCATCGCCATCGCCGCAGTCATCGGTGCCTTGTTGGTGAGGCCACGAATTCCGTCGGTGCCGAAATATTTTCTTGCCATCGCCTTCGTCTCGTTCCGCTATGCCGTTGAAGGAAGATCGACCCCAGATAACGTCTCATAAGGAAATCGGGAGCATGTCACAAACCAGCCGGATCCTGCTGGCGCTGGCCGCCGGGCTCGTGCTCGGCATCGCCATCGCCGCGCTGGCGCCGGGCTGGGCAGCGACCGCGACGGGCATCGCGCAGCCGGTCGGCACCGCGTGGCTCGACGCGCTGCAGATGACGATCGTGCCGCTGGTCGTGGCGCTGCTGATCACCGGCGTCGCGGCAGGCGCCGAAGCGGCCAGGGCGGGCCGGCTGACGGCGCGCGCGATCGTCACCTTCGTCGTGCTGTTGTGGATCGCCTCGGCTTTGGCGGCGCTGCTGACGCCGCTGTTCCTGCAGCTGTTCCCGATGCCGGCCGGCGCGGCGGCCGCGCTCGAAAACGCGCTGGCGCACGCCAAGCCCGTCGGCGAGATCGCGCCATTCTCGCAGTTCATCACCACGCTGGTGCCGACCAATGTGGTGACCGCCGCGGCCAGTGACGCCTTCCTGCCGCTGATCGTCTTTTCGCTGGTATTCGCCTTCGCGCTGACGCGACTGCCGGCCCCGCAGCGCAAGATGATGACCGACTTCTTCCAGGTGATCGCCGACGCGATGATCGTGATCATCAACTGGGTGCTGTGGCTGGGGCCGATCGGCGTGTTCGCGCTGGCCGTGGTGTTCGGCGCCAAGGCCGGTACGGCAGCGATCGGCGCGCTGGTCCACTATGTCGCGATCGTCTCGGGCGTCGGCATCGTGGTGTGGATCGCCGCTTTTCCGTTCGGCGCAATCGGCGCCCGGGTCGGCCTGATGCGCTTCATCCGCGCGACGGGGCCCAGCCACGCGGTGGCGATCAGCACGCAAAGTTCGCTCGCCTCGCTGCCGGCGATGCTGCGCGCAACCGAGGAGCTGGACGTGCCGGTGGCGCGGTCGGGCATCGTGCTGCCGCTCGCCGTCGCGCTGTTCCGCGTGACCGGGCCGCCGATGAATCTCGCCGTCGCCATCTATGTCGCGCATATCTACGGCGTGACGCTGGGCCCGGCGCAGATCGCCGCCGGCATCGCCGTCGCCGCGGTGACGACGATGGGCGCAGTGGGGCTCCCCGGCCAGGTGAGCTACATCAGCTCGATCGCGCCGATCTGCATCGCGATGGGATCGCCGATCGCGGCACTGGGCCTGCTGATCGCGGTCGAGACGCTGCCCGACCTGGTGCGCACCGTCGGCAACGTCGCGATGGACATCGCCGTCACCGCCACCGTTGCGGGCCGCGGCGGCGCGACCCATGTGGAGAGCGAGGGGGACGCTTTGCTGAAGGAGGATGCGCGATGAAATACCGTATGCTGGGCGACGGCCTGAAGGTCTCCGCTTTGGGGCTGGGCTGCATGCCGATGGCCGGCATCGGTGCCGGCATGTACGGCCAGGCCAATGACGACGAGAGCATCGCCACCATCCACCGCGCGATCGATCTGGGCGTCACCTTCTTCGACACGGCCGAGGTCTACGGCCCCTATACCAACGAGCAGCTGGTCGGCCGCGCGATCAAGGGCAAGCGCGACGGCCTGGTGATCGCCACCAAGTTCGGCTTCAGGATCGGCGACGGCGTGCGTGGCACCGATTCCTCGCCGGCCAATGTGCGCAAGGTGTGCGACGAGTCGCTGCAGCGGCTGGGCATCGACGTGATCGACCTGTTCTACCAGCATCGCGTCGACCCCGACACGCCGATCGAGGACACGATGGGCGCGCTCGCCGACCTGGTGAAGGAAGGCAAGATCCGCCACATCGGCCTGTCCGAAGCCGGCGCCGGCACGCTGCGCAAGGCCGCCGCGGTGCACCCGATCGCCGCGCTGCAATCCGAATATTCGCTATGGGAGCGCGACGTCGAGGAGGAGATCCTGCCCACCGCGCGCGAGCTCGGCATCGGCTTCGTGCCCTACAGCCCGCTCGGCCGCGGGTTCCTGACCGGCCAGATCGGCAGCCGCGACGAGCTTGCCGAGGGCGACTATCGCCGCAACGATCCGCGCTATTCCGACGAGAATTTCGCCCGCAACATGAAGACGGTGAACGTGGTGAAGCGCATCGCCGAGCGGCATCAGGTCAGCGCGGCGCAGATCGCGCTCGCCTGGCTGCTGGCGCAGGGCGACGACATCGTGCCGATCCCGGGCTCGAAGCGCCGCGCGACGCTGGAGGATTCGATGGCCGCGGTCGACGTCGCGCTCACCGCCGAGGATCTCACCGAACTCGACCGCGCCAGCCCGCGCGGCGGCACCGCGGGCGCGCGCTACGGCGACGAACGCGTGCTGGCGATGACGCGGCTGTAATCTCCCCCTCCACCCCTGCAAGGGGAGGTGGCAGCCTGCAGGGCTGACGCAGGGGGCTTACCACCCGGGGCCCGCCAGTTGCAGCCCCCCTCCACCACCGGATTCGCCGGCGGTCCCCCTCCCCGCGCCGGGGAGGATCGAAGCATGGCCGTCGCTACACCCAACGCCACACACCCGCCGCCCAGCCGGCGATCGGCATGTGCGCCCAGGTCGCGACGAGCCAGATGACCAGCCCGCCGGCCCAATCGTGCGGACGGAATCCGCCGAGCCGCGCGCGGCCGGCGGCGATCGCGACGAACGGCCAGTAACTGGTCTTCGCCTCCCAGTCGCGCCAGGCCTGCGGCTCCAGCCGCTCTTTCTTGTGGTCCTGCAGCGCCGCGCCGACCAGCGCCAGCACGACGATGCCCGCCGCAACGACGATGTTGGCCGCGATCGGGTATACCGCGACGTGGCACAGTCCCCATAGGGCGAAGGACCACATCATCGGGTGACGCGTGATCGCGAACACGCCCCGCGCGGCCGCGGGCACCTTCGGCTGGCCGTTGGGATCGGGCATCGCCGGATTGCCGATCAGCGAGCCCATCAGCATCACGCTCGCCACCAGCATCACCGCGGAGACGATCGCCCACAGCACGTCGCCGACCGGCCACAGCGGCGGTGTCGCCGGCGCGGCGCGATAGGCGAGCACCACCCACACCAGCGTCGCCGCCGCGACCAGCGAATAGAGCCCGAGAAACCCCCGCGCGCCGAGCGCCGACACCAGTGGCCGGCGCAGCGGATGCGACAGGAGGAAGTGCGTTCCAACGAACGCGACCACCGCCGCCAGCACATCCGCCATGCCGTCCCCCCTCAGCGAGTCTCCGTCGAAATGTTATATCCCGCCGCTTGAGGCTCGGCGAGTTCCTTCTCGCCCGCCATGGCGTGATCGACCTCGTCCAGCCCCAGCGTGTCGAGGTGCATCAGCCGCTTAACGAAGGGCGCCAGCACCAGCACCGCCGCGCCGACGCCGATGCCAACCCAGCCGATCGTGTTGTAGATCGAGATGGTCAGCTCCTTGGCTGCCGCCGCGCCCTCGCCCTGATCGGCGCCGGTCGCCTGGCCGATCAGTCCGGCAAGATATTCGCCGCCGGCGGTCGCATAGAACCACGCGCCCATGATCAGACCGGCCATGTGCCGCGGCGACAACCGGTTCATCGCCGACAGGCCGACCGGCGACAGGCACAATTCCCCGGTGGTCTGGAACAGATAGATCAGGAAAATGAAGATGACCGGCGTCGCCCGCCCCATGCCGGCGGCCTCCGCGCCCCATACCAGAACCAGGAAGGAGAAGCCGACCTGCAGCAGCCCCAGCCCGAACTTCGCCGGGGTCGACGGCTCCCATCCGCGCCGGCTGAGCATCGGCCACAGCCAGGCGAGCACCGGCCCGAACAGCAGGATGTAGATCGGGTTGACTGCCTGGAAGATCGACGCGGGCACTTCCCAGCCGAACATGGTGCGGTCGACGAAGCGATCGGTGAACAGGTTGAGCGACCCACCGGCCTGTTCGTAAAGGCCCCAGAAGATCGGCTCGCAGGCGAGCAGGAACAGCACGGCGTAGATGCGATGACGGGAGTCGCGGTCGAGCTTGCTGACCGCGGTCACCACGATATAGCCGATCAGCAGCACGCCGGCCGCCGCCATCAGCCAGCCAATCACCGCCTGGAACTGGATCAGCGCCCATATCACCACCACCGACGCGGTGCTGAGGGCGTAGAGCAGCCATTCGGTCGACATGCCGGCGGTACGCCTGGTGAGCAGCACGGGATCGGGCGCTTCGCCCTGGCCGCGCAGCGACGGCCGGCCGAGCACGAACACGATGAGGCCGAGCAGCATGCCGATCCCCGCCGAGCCGAAGCCCCAGGCCCAGCCATAGGTCTGGCCGAGATAGCCGACGACGATCGAGCCCAGCGCGGCGCCGGTGTTCACGCCCATGTAGAAGATCGTGTAGGCGCTGTCGCGCCGCACGTCGCGCAGATCGTAGAGCTGGCCGACGATCACGGAGATGTTGGCCTTCAGGAAGCCCGAGCCGACGATGATGAAGGCGAGCGCCAGCCAGAACACGTTGATCACCGGGTCGCCCTGCCCCCCGGTACCCTCCACCGCCATCAGGCAATGGCCGAACGCCAGCAGGACCGCGCCGAACTGCACCGCCTTGCGTTGCCCGAGATAGCGGTCGGCGAGATAGCCGCCCAGCACCGGGGTGATATAGACCAGCGAGGTATAGGCGCCATAGATCAGGTTCGCCTTGCCGTCGGAAAACAGCCAGTGTTCGGTGAGGTAGAAGATCAGCAGCGCGCGCATCCCGTAATAGGAAAAGCGCTCCCACATCTCCGCGAAGAACAAGGTGTAGAGGCCGGTCGGATGGCCCAGGAACGTGCGTTCTTCGCCCCGGCGCGGGACTGGTGAAACGGTCGCCATGTGGCTGGATACTCCCCTGGATACTTGTGGCGCGCGAGGCGCGCGTATGGGGGCGGAGACTAACGGCAAAGCGCCGGGTGTAAATATCGCCCGTCGCTACCTATCTGCGCGGGCGATGTTCAACGATCTCTCCAGCCCGCTCGCCGCGCTCGCCACCCGCCGCTCCGGAAAGCCGCGCGATCTCGTTGCGCCGGGGCCGGATGCCGCCGATCTCGACCGCATCCTGGCGGTCGCCGCGCGCACCCCGGATCATGGCAAGCTGGCGCCGTGGCGGTTCGTCTTGATCGACGATCGCGAGGCGTTCGCCGCGCTGCTGCGCCGCGCATTCCTCGCCGAGCGGCCGGATACCAGGGACGCCGATCTCGCTACGGTCGAGCAGTTCGCCCATCAGGCCCCCGCGCTGGTGGTGGCGCTGTCGTCGCCCCGGCCCGACAGCCCGATCCCCTTGTGGGAGCAGGAGCTGTCGGCGGGTGCCGCCTGCATGAACCTGCTCCACGCCGCGCATGCCCTGGGCTTTGCCGGCGGCTGGCTGACCGGCTGGGCGGCCTATTCGGACGTGGTGCGCGACGCGTTCGGCGCAGCACCCGAACGGATCGCGGGCTTCCTGTTCCTCGGCACCCCCGGCAGCGCGATGAGCGAGCGGCCACGCCCCGACCTCGCCGACGTCGTGCGGCACTGGCCGGGGACCGGCCAGGAATAGGGGGTGGCGCCGGTGCACAATTGGTGTATTAAAGCAGCATGACGGTATTGGGCAGCGAAGACGGGCCGGTCTACCTCCGGCTGCGGGCGGTGATCGCGGCGGCGATCCTGCGCGGCGACTATCGCGCCGGTGACCAGCTGCCCTCGGTACGGGCGTTCGCCGCCGAGCATGGCGCCAATCCGCTGACGGTCGCCAAGGCCTATCAGAGCTTTCAGGACGACGGCTATATCGAGGTGCGGCGCGGCGTCGGCATGTTCGTGCTGCCCGGCGCGGTGGAGCGGCTGCGCGTCGCCGAGCGCGAGGATTTCGTCACCAGCGTCTGGCCGCGGGTGAAGGCGCATATCGACCTGCTCGGCCTCGACGCCGGCGACCTGCTGGAACGCGCGCAGGCCTGATACCGGCGCTGCCGCACGATCAGAACAGGTCCAGCGCCGCCACCTCCTCGGCCGTGAGATCGATCCCGAACATCATGCTGAGCCGCAGGCGATAGACGCGCGGATCATCGATCGTCGTCGCCAGCGTCTCGCTCGGCGTGCGGCGGCGATAGTCGCGATCGGTCAGGCTGGCGAACCCCGCCGGCAGCGCGATGCTGACCACCGCCACCTCCAGGAACCGCGTCCCCGGCCGCGTCGAGGTCCAATGGTTCGCCATCTCCAGGTCGGGCTGTTCGACGGTGGTGAGATGAAAGCTGTATTGCGGCTGCCACCCCGCGCCGCCGCCACGGCCATCGGTACTCGCCTCGTCCCCGTTGCGCTCCAGCAGCCAGCCGCGCGCGGCGTCGTGCGTCAGCCGGAACCGAGCGCCATCGGGGGCGGTCGCCTCGGCCCCGTCAACCAGCGGCATCGGCGGGCTGTAGCTGCCGCCGAACCCCGGATCGGCGATCCAGTCCTGCCCGTCGATGGTGACCAACGACAGCGTGTGCGTCAGCGGCGGCGTCCCGCCGGCGCCCAGCAGCACGCGCGCCAGCAGCGGCCGCGCCGAAAAGCCCAACGCGGCCAGCGCGTCGCCGAACAGCCGGTTCTGCTCGAAACAATAGCCGCCGCGCCTGGCGGTCACCAGCTTGGCGAACACCGACGCGCTGTCAATACGGATGCCGCGGCCGAGCCGCACGTCGAGACTTTCGAACGGAATCGCGAGGCGATGCGCACGCTGCACCGCCTCCAGCCCATAACTGTCGAGCGTCGGGCGCGCCGGCAGCCGGATGCGCGCAAGGTAAGCGTCGAGGTCGAACATCAGCCGGCCAGTGCCTCGGCAGACAGCGTGTAGAGCATCTCGGCGCCCGCCGTCGCCGCGGCCTCCAGCCCCAGCGCCTCGGGCACGATCTGCGCGCCGTAGAAGCGGGCGACCGCGCGCTTGGCGGTGCCGAACGCGTCCTCGCCTGCCACGCGTGCCTGCCTTTCCATCAGCCAGCCGCATACCGCGACCGACAGCATCGTCAGGAACGGATAGCTGCCCGCCAGTCGGTCATCGCTGTCCGCGGCGAGCATGTGGCGCGCGACCGCGTCGCAGGCGTCGATCAAACGCTTGAGGGCGGCCCCTTCGGCCTCGCCGTGCATCTCGCCGATCAGGCGGGCAAGCACCTGCCCACCCTCCATCGCCAGCTTGCGCCCGACCAGATCGGCCGCCTGGATGCCGTTGGTGCCTTCGTAGATCGGCGTGATCCGCGCATCGCGGAAGAACTGGGCGACGCCGGTCTCCTCGATATAGCCCATGCCCCCGTGAACCTGCACGCACAGGCTCGCCACTTCGCAGCCGAGATCGGTGCCATGCGCCTTGGCGAGCGGGGTGAGCAACTCCAGCCGCGCCTGCGCCGCCGCGTCGCCCAGCGCCGCGCGATCGACCTGCGACGCGGCATAATAGACCAGCGCGCGGGCCGCCTGCGTCTGCGCCTTCATCCGCATCAGCATGCGCCGCACGTCGGGATGCTCGACGATCGCCGCCGGCTGGCCGCCCCGGCCGCCCTGGATGCGCTGCCGGGCATAAGCGACCGCCGCCTGCGTCGCCATCTCGGCAACCTGCACGCCCTCCAGCCCGACGTTGAGCCGCGCGTTGTTCATCATCGTGAACATCGCGCGCATGCCGCCGCCCTCCGGCCCGATCAGCTCGCCGATACAGTCGCCATTGTCGCCGAACGACAGGATGCAGGTCGGCGAGGCGTGCAGCCCCATCTTGTGCTCGATGCCGACGACGCGGATGTCGTTGCGCGCGCCCGGCCGCCCCTCGGCGTCGAGCCGATACTTGGGCACCAGGAACAGCGAGATGCCGCGCGTGCCGGCGGGCGCATCGGGCGTGCGGGCGAGCACCAGATGGACGATGTTGTCGGCCATGTCGTGGTCGCCGAACGAGATGAAGATCTTGGTGCCAGTGATCGACCAGCGGCCGTCTTCACGCGGCGTCGCCCGCGTCTTCAGCGCGCCGACATCCGAGCCGGCCTGCGGCTCGGTGAGGTTCATCGTGCCGGTCCAGGCGCCGGTCGCGAGATGCGGTAGGTAGAGCGCCTGCTGCTCCGGCGAGCCATGGTGCGTCAGCGCCTCGATCGCGCCGACCGTCAGCGTCGGCGCCAGCGCCAGGCTCACGTTGGCGCTGCCCAGCGTCTCCAGCACCGCGGTCTGCACCACGAACGGCAGCCCCTGCCCGCCCCACCGCTCGGCGACGCCGATCGTGCCCCAGCCGCCGTCGACATAGGCGCGGTAGGCCGCGGCGAAGCCCTCGGGCATGACCACGCCATGATCGGTCGGCTGGGCGCCGGCAACGTCGCCGGGACGGTTGAGCGGCGCCCATTCGCCGGCGGCGAAGGCGCCGATTCCCTCCAGCACCGCATCGATCACGTCGTCGCTGGCCGCGGCGAAGCGGTCGCTGGCGGCGAGCTCGCCGATCCCGGCAACATGGTCGAGCACGAAGCGCTGGTCGGCGCTGGCGGCGGTGAACGGCATGACGGCCTCTCTTGTCCTCTTCGGCCATGCGCTATAGCCCGCAGCGATGGTGGCGCCAAACCGGCCTTTCGACACGCGAACCTTACCCTACGGCACGGCCGCCATTGCCGAGGCCGCGCGGCTGATCGCCACCGGCGAACCGGTCGCCGTGCCCACCGAGACGGTCTACGGCCTGGCCGCCGACGCGACCGAGTCGGACGCCGTCGCGCGCATCTACGCCGCCAAGGGACGGCCGAGCTTCAACCCGCTGATCGTGCACGTGCCCGACCTGGCGGCTGCCGAGCGGATCGCGGTGTTCGACGATGCGGCACGGGCGTTGGCGGCGGCGTTCTGGCCGGGGCCGTTGACGCTGGTGCTGCCGGTTAGGCCCGAGGCGGGGATCAGCCCGCTGGTCACCGCAGGCCTCGCGACGATCGCGATCCGCGTGCCGGCGCATCGCGCGATGCAGGCGCTGCTCGCCGCGACCGGGAAGCCGCTGGCGGCACCGTCGGCCAACGCCTCCAACCGCATCAGCCCGACGCGCGCCGAGCATGTGCTGGCGACGCTCGGCGGCCGCATCGCGCTGATCATCGACGACGGGCCGACAACGGCCGGATTGGAATCGACAATCGTCAAGGACGGCGCGATCCTCCGCCCGGGTCCGATTGCTGAGGCCGACCTCCTGAGCCTCCTCCCCGACGAAGGCCGGGGTCCAGTTGGAAAACGGCCCGTTCCTGGACCCCGGCCTTCGCCGGGGAGGCCGGAAGTGGAAGCGCCGGGACAGCTTGCCAGCCATTATGCGCCGACCAAGCCGCTCCGGCTGAATGCCCAGCGCGCCGAACCCGACGAATGGCTGATCGGCTTCGGCATCGTCGCGGGCAACGACACGCTGTCTGCGTCGGGCGACCTGACCGAAGCCGCCACACGCCTGTTCGACGCGCTGCATCGCGCCGATGCCGCGCCCCCGCCGCGCATCGCGGTTGCGCCGATTCCGGAAGACAGCGTCGGCGCGGCGATCAACGACCGCCTGCGCCGCGCCGCGCACCGCTGATCAGGCGGCGGTCTCCGCCTTCGACCGCGCGGCGAAGCTCTTGCGCAGCTTCTTGAGCTTGGGTGGGATCACCGCCAGGCAATAGGGGTTCCGCTGGCCTTCGCCTTCCCAATATTCCTGGTGGTAATCCTCGGCGGGCCACCAATCCTCGGCCAGCTCGATCGTGGTGACGATCGGCGCCGGCCAGTGCGCCTGGTTACGCTCGATCGCTTCCAGCGCGGCATGATGCTGCATCTGGTCCTGCGGAAAGATCGCCGAGCGATATTGCGTGCCGACGTCGTTGCCCTGCCGGTTCAATTGCGTCGGGTCGTGCGTCGCGAAGAAGATGTCGAGCAGGTCGGCATAGCGCACCCGGTCGGGATCGTAGGTAATACGGATCGCCTCGGCATGGCCGGTGTCGCCCGAGCACACTTCCTTGTAGGTCGGATTGGCCTTGGTGCCGCCGATATAGCCGCTTTCGACCTTCTCGACGCCGATCACGTCGTTGAACACCGCCTCGGTGCACCAGAAGCAGCCGCCCGCCAGGACCGCGGTTTCGCTTGCCATTGTCATACTCCTTCTATTTGACGCCGAATGTAGGAAGCAGCCGGGCAAAGGGAAAGCGGATGGCCAAGGGCAGCGTGATGGTGACCGGCGGCGCCGGCTATATCGGCAGTCACGCCGTGCTGGCGCTGCTCGACGCGGGCTGGGACGTGGTGGTGATCGACAATCTCGTCACCGGCTTCGCCTGGGCGGTCGATCCCCGCGCCACGCTGGTCGAAATGGCGGTGGAGGATGCCGGCGTCCGCGATGTGATGCGCCGTCACGGCGTGGTCGCGGTGATGCACTTCGCCGGCTCGGTGGTGGTGCCCGAATCGGTCAGCGATCCGCTCAAATACTATCGCAACAACACCGCGGCGAGCCGTTCACTGATCGAGAGCGCGGTCGCCTGCGGGGTGAAGCATTTCATCTTCTCCTCGACCGCGGCGACCTACGGCATTCCCGAGGTCGTGCCGGTATCGGAAGACAGCCCCAAGGCGCCGATCAACCCCTATGGCATGTCCAAGCTGATGACCGAGATCATGCTGAAGGACACCGCCTTCGCGCACCCGATCAACTATGCTGCGCTCCGCTATTTCAACGTCGCCGGCGCCGACCCGCTGGGCCGCGCCGGCCAATCGACCGCCGGCGCCACCCACCTGATCAAGGTCGCGGTCGAGGCGGCGACGGGCAGGCGCGATCACGTCTCGGTATTTGGCACCGATTTCGCCACGCCGGACGGCACCGGCGTGCGCGATTACATCCATGTCAGCGACCTCGCCGCCGCGCACGTCGACGCACTCGATGCGCTGATCGCCGAACCGACGCGCAACCTGACGATGAACTGCGGCTACGGCCGCGGCTATTCGGTGCTGGAGGTGCTCGACGCCGTCGACCGCGTGACCAACATGATGATCGACCGCCGACTGGAGTCGCGCCGCGCCGGCGACCCCGATGCGCTGATCGCCGACAACAGCCGTATCCTGCAGACGCTGCCCTGGCGCCCGCAGCGCGACGACCTCGACCTCATCGTCCGCGACGCGCTGGCGTGGGAACGCAAGCTCGCCGAACGGCGCGGCTGACCGGCCCGCTTGATTCCGCGCAACGACGCGATAGGCTTATACCTACAAGGGACAGGCACGACCTGATCCCGAAGGAGAGGCCATGAGAAACGAGCAGGATCGTATTCATGCCGATCTGGAAGCGATCGGCATCCGCGCCTCCGGCACCGCCGTGGGGTTGTTTCAGCTGCTGAAGGAATTGCTCGCCGCCGGCGTGCTGGGCGGCGACGCTGTGGAGCGCATCAAGGAGGCGATCATCTGCGATCTCGCCAAGCAGCGCCCGCGCTCGCAGACGCACGCCGCCTACGAACAGCGCGTGCGCGAGCGGATGGACCACCTGCTGCCGCTCGCCCACGATGAGGCGTCGACCGCCGTCCGCCACTGAGACATCGCCTCACTGGTCGGTCAGCGCATTCAGGAAGGCGATGATGTCGTCCATCTCACGCTCGGTCAGCGCCGGGAGGCTGCCAGGCGCCCGGCCGAACGGCGCGTCGATGCGGTCGACATTGGCGCGATAGCGTGCCGGCACATCGTCAAATTGGGCGACCGTGCCATCGGCGCGCCGCGGATAGATGGCGCCCGGCCGCGCATCGCGATCGGCGTAGAAGCGCAGCACCTGCTTCAGGCTGTGATAGACGCCGTTGTGGAAGAACACGCGGCGGGTCGCGACATTGCGTAGCGTCGGCGTCTTGAACAGGCCGCAATTGGCCGCCTGTTTGGCATAGGCGTCGTCACGCAACGGCCCGCAGATGCCGAGGTCGTGATAGGCAGGATCGCGATTGGCCGGGATCGCCCGATTGCGAGGCACCGCCAGCGCCTCGTACTCGTGATCGGTGAACGCCGGCGGCCGACCGTCAGGCGTGTTGGTGTCGAGATGGCAGGCGGCGCAATTGCCTTTCTCAGGATCGTCGAACAGCTTCAGTCCGCGCGCCTCGGCAGGCGTGAGCGTCGCTTCCCCCCGCAGATAGGCGTCGTATTTGCTGCTGTACGGGTGGAAACGCGGGTCCTCGACCTGGAAACGGGCGAGCGCGAACCCCGCCTCGTCGAGCGCCAGTTCGGGGTTGTCGAAAATGCCCTCGCCGAACAGCGCCTTGAAATCGCGCGCATAGGGGGCACGGCGCAGCTTGGCGAGCAGCGCCGCCTCGCTGCGGTTGGCCATCTCGAACGGCGACAGCAGCGGCCCCATCGCCTGCTGCTGGAACGTGTCGGCGCGCCCGTCCCAGAACAGCCCGCCCTGCGGCACGTCGTTGGGCTGACCGCCCTTTTTATGCGCCGGCTGGCCGGCGAGCGGCCGCGTCGCGGGGCGAGCGCCGGCGTCGACCGAGTTCGGCACCGCCACGATCGCGTCGGTGTCGTACAGGCTCGGCGGCCCGATGCCGAACGGCGGCGAACGGTCGAGATAGGCAAGCGACGGCACCGCCCTGATCCCCGGCAACCGCCCGTCGGCGCCACCGAGCTGCACCGATCGCGCGTTGGGCGGTCCGAAATGATGCGCGGGATCGTGGCAGCTGGCGCACGACTGCCGGCCAGAGGCCGACAGCGCGGAATCGAAGAACATCTTCTCGCCGAGCTGCGCCACCGCGCTCAGCTGCGCACGGTTGGCCGTCGCGGGCGACGGCGCCCGCGCCGCGGCCACCGCCAGCAGCAGCGCGCCGAGCGCGATCAGCAGCGCGTCGGCACGGCGCATCGTCTTATTGCGGCGCGCCCGTCCGGACGTCGAGCAGCAGCTGCGGCGCCGGCTTGCCGTGCCAGTCGAACATGCCATCGAGCGAGCCGGCGATCGCATCGAACGACCCCTTGCCCAGCCGCGCGCCGCCCAGCCAATTGTCCTCGATGAAGCGCATCACCGAGGTCTGGTCGGTCAGCGTGTGATCGACATGGTTCTGCCGGGCATAAGGCGAGATCACCAGCAGCGGCTGGCGCGTGCCATAGCCGCAACGGCCCTGCGCGGGCTTGCCGTCGACACCGGGAAGCGGCGTGCCGCTGCCGCAGCGATCGCCGTCCAGCACATCGTAGCCCGCCGCCGCCGAGGAGTTCACCACATGGTGCGCATGATCGTACCAGCCGTCCGAATCGTCCCACAGCACGACGATCGCGGTATCTTTCCAGCGCGGCGACTTCTGGATGGCGTTGATCGCGCGGACCAGGAAATGCTGCTCGTCGACCGGATCGGAATAACCGGGATGCCCGTCCTCCACCGCCACCGCCTTGACGAAGCTCACCGCCGGCAGCCGCCCGGTGTTCAGCACCGCGAAGAAATCCTCCAGGTCGTACTGGTGGTTGGCGCCGCCGTCGTGCGCGGTGCCGATGGCGGCCACCGAGCTCGGCCGCACATGCTTCGGATTGGCGGTCGAGGGATAATATTGGAACGGTTCGTGATGCGGGATGTAGTCGCCGAAGGTGCCGCCGGTGATCGCCGAGCGCGTGCTGCGCGTGCAGCCGGTGGTGCCATTGGCGTTGGTCCGGGTGAGGTCGAACCCGCCTTCGAAGAAGCCCCAGCTGATGTGCCGCGCGTTCAGCATGTCGCCGATGTTGGGGCCGGCCATCGTCACCTGCACCTTGCCCGTCGAGCAGACGTCGCCCGCCGGATCGGCGTCGGCGATCAGCGTCAGTCCGCCATTGCCGTCGGGCGCGACATATTGCTTGGCCAGCGTCATGTCCGACATCGCGGCGAGCACCGCGCCGTTGGTCTGGCCCGACACCAGATTGATCGCGCCCGGCGTTGAGGGGCCGAAGGTGCTGCCGAAGCTGTTGTCGTTGAGCGCGTAATGCTGCGCATAATTCCACAGCGCGGTGACGGTGTTACCGTCGAAATAGCCCATCACCTGGCCCTTGGTGCCGAACGCACCGACGCCGCCCGAGCTGGCGCGACCGGTGTAGCGCGGGAACAGGTCCATCTTCAGCCCGTCGAACGCCGCCTGTTCGGCGGTGTAGCCGTGATCCTGATCCTGCGTCGCGGCCTGCGTGACGTCGAGGCGGAACGGGCCGGTCGCGCCTTTGCCGTTGGCCGGATTGGTCGCGTTGGGATTGCCGTCGAGCAGGTTGGCGCTGGCCAGCGTGTCGATCGTGCCGGCCCCGGGCAGCCCCGGCGTGCCGGGCCGGGCGTGGAACGGCGTCTCGCCCGGCGGATTGGTGGCGACCGGATAGGTGCCGAAATAATGGTCGAACGAGGCGTTTTCCTGGAAGATCACCACCAGATGTTTGATCGGCGTCGTGGTCGGCGCGGCTGCCGCGGGCGCGGCGGGTGACGCGGCAGCCGCCGGCGCGGCGAGCGCCGACAAGGAAACAGCGAGCGCTGCCAGGCGCGCCGATAGACGAGGCATTGAGGCGATCTCCCAACTGACGGCTGCGTGCGCCGTGGTGGCGCCTTTAGCAGTTCGGTTCGTCTCGCTTAACCGGCAAAGTTGTGACAGCGTCGTGACAGCGCCAGACCGCACCCCGACGCAGGAGCACAATCGGGGGGAACTTTGTCGCGGCGCGATGCATTAGCCCTCCGAGCGCAGGAGCATCCGATGGCAAGAAAGATCCGCAAGAGCATCCCCGGTCGCGTCAGCGGCTTCCTGAAGGACTGGAGCCTCCCCCGGCAGGCCGCGGGCGAGAGCGTGATGTCCAAGGCGGCGGAAAGCTCGCTGTCGCGGTCGCTGCGCCCCCGGCTGGAAGAGGCGGACAAGGTCGGCACCAGCGTCTGCCCGTTCTGCGCGGTGGGCTGCTCGCAGCTCATTTATTCCAAGAACGGCAAGCCGATCCATATCGAGGGCGATCCGCGCAGCCCGGTCAATCAGGGCACGCTGTGCCCGAAGGGTGCCGGCACGCTCGGCATGCTGCTCAGCCCCAAGCGAATCAACCAGGTCCTCTACCGCGCGCCCAAGTCGAAGGAGTGGCAGGTCAAGCCGCTCGACTGGGCGATGGAGCGGATCGCGCAGCTGACCAAGGAGACGCGCGACAAGACCTTCGCCGAGACGCTGCCCGACGGTCGCGTGATCAACCAGACGCTGGGCATGGGCTCGCTCGGCGGCGCCACCATGGACAATGAGGAAAACTACCTCATCAAGAAGCTGTTCGGTGGCGGCCTGGGCATGGTCAATATCGAGAACCAGGCGAGAATCTGACACTCTTCATCGGTCCCCAGTTTGGGGACCTCGTTCGGACGCGGCGCAGCCACCATGGCCCTTTGGGACCTGGAGAATTGCGACGTCATCACCGTGATGGGCTCCAACATGGCGGAGAACCATCCGGTCGCGTTCCGCTTCGTCGTCGAGGCGCAGCGCCGCGGCGCCACCATCATCCATGTCGATCCGCGCTTCACGCGGACCTCGGCGCTGGCCGACATGCATGCGCCGATCCGGTCGGGCAGCGACATCGCCTTCCTGGGCGGGATCATCCGCTACATTCTGGAAAACGATCTGTGGTTCCGGGATTATGCGCTGGCCTACACCAACCTCGCGCACATCATCGACGACGGCTATCAGGATACCGAGGACAAGGACGGGGTGTTCTCCGGCTACGATCCGGATTCGCGGTCGTACAAGCACGACACCTGGCAGTATAAGGGCAAGAAGGTGCCCTCCTCGATCGCCGAGCATCGCGTGCAGGCGGGCAATCTGGAGGAGCCTTCCAAGGGCATGACCGACAGCCCGCCGCCCGAAGACCCGACGCTGCAGCATCCCAATTGCGTCTATCAAATCCTGAAGCGGCATTATGCCCGCTACACCCCCGAGATGGTCGAGCGTGTCAGCGGCTGCCCGAAGGAGACGTTCCTGAAGGTCGCCGATGCGATCGCGCGCAACTCTGGCCGGGAGAAGACCGGCGCCTTCTGCTACGCGGTCGGCTGGACGCACCATTCGGTCGGCGTGCAGATCATCCGCGCGGCCAGCATCATCCAGGGGCTGCTGGGCAATGTCGGCCGACCCGGCGGCGGCATCCTGGCGCTGCGCGGCCACGTCAGCATCCAGGGATCGACCGACATCCCGACGCTGTACAACATGCTGCCGACCTACCTGCCGCAGCCCAACATCTTCCACCAGAGCGCGACGCTGAGCGAATATCTGGAGGCCGAGACGCCGACCACCGGCTGGTGGTCCAAATTGCCCGAATACACCATCAGCCTGCTCAAGGCCTGGTATGGCGACAATGCCCACGGCTCGAACGAGTTCGGCTTCCAGTACATCCCCAAGCTGACCGGCGATGCCAGCCAGCAGCCGATGACCATGGCGATGGTCGACGGCATCGTGCAGGGGCAGTTCATGCTCGGCCAGAACCCGGTGGTCGGCGCGGTCAATTCCGACCTCGTCGTGCGCGGCTTCGCCAAGCTGAAGTGGATGGTGGTGCGCGATTTCGCGCTGACCGAGACGGCGAACTTCTGGAACGACAGCCGCCCGGTCCGGCGCGGCGAGCTGACCCCAGAGGAGATCGATACCGAGGTCTTCTTCCTGCCGGCGTCGATGCCGGGCGAGAAGGCGGGATCGGTCACCAACACCAGCCGGCTGGTGCAATGGCACGACAAGGTCTGCGACTCGCCCGGCGACAGCCGGTCGGATTTGTGGTTCATCTATCATCTCGGCCGCCGGCTGAAGGAGCTCTATGCCGACAGCACGCTGGAGCGCGATCGCCCGATCCAGGCGCTGACCTGGGACTATCCGGTGGTCGACGAAAAGGGCGAGATCGACCCCGAGGCGGTGCTGAAGGAGATCAACGGCTATACCGTCGCCGACGGCAAGCTGGTCTCCGACTTCAAGGCGCTGAAGCCCGACGGCAGCACCGCGTGCGGCGGCTGGATGTATTCGGGCGTCTTCCCCGAAGAGGGCAAGAACAAGGCGCGCTCGCGCAAGCCCGACGGTCCCGACGGCGACGGCTCGCATCGCGACTGGGCGTTCGCCTGGCCGTCCAACCGGCGCACGCTCTACAATCGCGCCTCCGCCGACCCCGCGGGCAAGCCCTGGTCCGAAAAGAAGAAGATGATCTGGTGGGACGAGGAAAAGGGCGAGTGGACCGGCAACGACACGCCCGATTTCGAAACGAGCAAGCGGCCTGATTACCGTCCCGACTGGAGCAAGCACCCAACGGGCATGGATGCGCTGAGCGGCGCCGATCCGTTCATCATGGAGGCGGACGGGCGCGCGATGCTGTTCGTGCCGTCGGGCCTGAAGGACGGGCCGCTGCCGACGCATTACGAGCCGATCGAAAGCCCCGTGCGCAACGCCTTCTATCCCGATCAGCAGCGCAATCCCGCGGCGTTCCTGTGGCAGCGCCCGGGCAACGAGCTGCACGAGGTGGGCGATCCGCGCTTCCCGCATATCTTCACCACCTATCGCCTGACCGAGCTGCATTGCGGCGGCATCCCGACCCGCGTGATGCCGCACACCGCCGAGCTGCAGCCCGAGGCGTTCGTCGAAATCTCGCCCGAACTGGCGCGCGAGATCGGCGTCGAGAATCTCGACTGGACGGTGCTGACGACGCTGCGCGGCGAGATCGAGGTGAAGGCGCTGGTCACGCAGCGGATGCGGCCCTTCGTCGTCGACGGCAAGAAGCTGCACCAGATCGGCATGCCCTGGCTGTTCGGGCCCGAAGGCTATGCCCGCGGCGCGATCGCCAACGCGCTGTTCGTCATCACCGGCGATCCCAACGTCAGCATCCACACCACCAAGGCGATCACCTGCGACATTCGCGCCGGCCGCCTGCCCCCCGGCGGAGGAGGCCCCCGTGACCGGTAAGGAGGCAGCCGAAAAGGCGCTGCAGGCGATGGACGAGGTGCTGGCCAAGCGCCCGGAAAAGGACGGCCATCTGCTGTCGCAGGCGACGATGTGCCTCAGTGAGTATCGCGAGACGCTGGCGCCCGACGACTGGGCGAGCGCGCCGCGCGACGTGCAGGAACGGCTTGCCCGGCTCAACTCGATCATCAGCGTGGTGATGGGGCTGCATTTTCCCGTCGGCTCGCCGCCGTGGGACGAGTTCGCGAAGGCGCGTGACTGGCTTAAGGGCCTGATCGACGACGTCGCCGCCGCCGACGGGGCGGGAGCCGGCGCATGAAGACGATGGATGGCGTCGTGACGATCGTCCAGGAAAGCCGCTTCCAGCTGGTCGACGATCTCGGCGTCGGCCATCTCTTCCTGCTCAGCCACCGCGCCGCGGCCGAGCCGCAGCAGCTGGGCAAGCTGATGAAGCGCCAGGCGCGCGTTCGGGTGCGCTATTCCGAACCGCACAATATCATCGGGATGATGGCCGAGGAGGTGGATGTCCTGAACGACCACGCGAGCGAGGGGAAACCGGCATGAAGATGAACCCGCGGGTCGAGGATTATAGTGAGTCGCACCTCGACCGGATGATCCCCGACGAGGCCGAGCTGACCGCCGGCGTGAAGATCGAGCCGGGCAAATCCTACGGCTTCTTCACCGACACCACCGTCTGCATCGGCTGCAAGGCGTGCGAGGTGGCGTGCAAGGAATGGAACAACCTGCCCGCCGACAATGTCGGGCTGACCGGGCAGAGCTACGACAATACCGGCGCGCTGTCCGCCAACACGTGGCGCCACGTCAACTTCATCGAGAAGGCCGACGATCTCGGCGTTCGCGAGAACGACCAGCAGCCGTTCCAGAGCGGCTGGCTGATGATGAGCGACGTGTGCAAGCACTGCCACAACGCGCCGTGCATGGAGGCCTGCCCGACCGGCGCCTTGTTCAAGACCGAGTTCGACACCGTCGTCGTGCAGCAGGATATCTGCAACGGCTGCGGCTATTGCGTGCCGGCCTGCCCGTTCGGCGTGGTCGATCTCAGCGCGCTGGACGGCAAGGCGCACAAATGCACGCTCTGCTACGACCGGTTGAAGGGCGGGCTGGAGCCGGCCTGCGCCAAGTCGTGCCCGACCGATTCGATCCAGTTCGGCGAGCTTGGCGATCTCCAGGAAAAAGCACGCCAGCGCGTCGAGACGCTGCACGAGCGCGGCGTCGACAGCGCCTATCTCTACGGCACACCCGGTGCGCCCGGCGCGACCGGGGACCTGGGCCATCTCAACGCCTTCTTCCTGCTGACCGACCGGCCCGAAGTCTACAACCTGCCCGAAGCGCCGACGCGCCCGGCGAACCGGGTCGCACCGGCGCTTCGCACGGGCATGATGGCAATGGCTGGCTTCGCCGCGGTGGCCGCTGCCATGCTGATGGCCGGCGCGCGCAGCGAGGAGGCGGCCGATGTCTGAGCGGCAACATTCGACGCTCCACCCGGACGACAAGCCGCTGGTGCCGAAGACCACGTCGGATCGATCGATGCCGGCGCGCGGCAAATGGGACGGGCCGACCTATTACGGCCGCTCGCAGCTGAAGGCGGCACCGTTCAACAATTACGTCGTCGGCGGCTACATCTTCCTCGCGGGCCTGTCGGGCTCGTCGGTGCTGCTCGGCAGCCTGGCCGAAGCCGCCGGCGGCGAAAGCGGCGCGGCAATCGGGGCGCGCGCCCGCTATCTCGGCACGCTGGCGCCGACGATCGGCGCCGGGCTACTGGTCTATGACCTGCACACGCCGCAACGCTTTTACAACATGCTGCGCGTGGCGAAATCGACCTCGCCGATGTCGATCGGCACCTGGATCCTGATGAGCTTCAGCGCCGCCGCCCTGCCGAGCGCCGCCGCACAGGGCCTCGCCGACCTGTTTCCGCAGGCCGACTGGCTGCGCACCACCGCACGCGCCGCGCAGGTGCCGGCGGCGATCGCCGGGGCGGGACTGTCGGTCTACACCGCTGCCCTGCTGTCGGCGACCAGTACGCCGACCTGGGCAGCCGCGCCCGAGGCGCTGTCGGTGCGCTTCGGCGCTTCCTCCGTCGCCTCAGGCAGCGCCGCGCTGGCGCTCGGCAGCGGATCGGGCGCGATGCGCGGCGCGCTGACCGCGATCACCGCCACCGCGCTGCTGGTCGAAGCCGCCGCGACGGTTGCGCAGGACAAGGAAATCGCCCGCAAGGGCGCCGACGAGGCGAAGCGGACCGGCTGGGGCCGCGCGGAGAAGATCGGCGTGATCGGGCTGGGCACCGTGCTGCCGCTCGGCCTGTTCGCCGTGTCGCGGCTGTTCAAGGACAAGAAGCGGCGCGCGCTGGCCGAGGATGCGGCGTGCGTCGCGGTGCTCGCCGGCAGCGCCATCCTGCGCACGTCGGTGATGGGCGTCGGCGACGAATCGGCCAAGCGGCCGGAAATCAGCTTCCGCTACGCCTCGCCCGAAAACCTGCCCGAGGCAGTGGAGGACAATCGCATCCCCGCCACCGACCATCGCTCGCTGCCCTACCCGGAGGGTTGAGCCACGGCGCTGGCGGAGGCGGATGGGAATCGAACCCACCATTCGCTGTTCGCGAACCACCGGTTTTGAAGACCGGGGGGGCCACCAGACCCCGATCGCCTCCGCATGCCTGCGCTCTATCAGCCGAGCGCGGCCGATCCAAGCACGCGCCGGTCGCCGACGCGCCGGGTAAACTGGACCGAATCGAGATATTCCAGCAACGGCACGCTGTACTTGCGTGACAAGCCGAGCAGCGCGCCGGCCTCGCGCACCAGCAGCGCCTCGCCATTGCCCATTGCCGCGGCGAGGCGACGACGCGCCTGGGCCATCGCCTCGGCGTGGAACAGGATCTCGCGCTTCTGCACGCGGTCGGTGGTCCGGACCAGCACGCCGTCGCGGACCAGCCGGTTGGCGACGCGCCGCGCCGCCGGGTCCTTGCTCACCCCCGCCAGGTCGGGTGGCGTCAGCCCGGCGGCGCGATAGGTCGCGGCGATCTGCCGCACCAGCGCCTCCTCACGCTCCGCCGCGCGGCGTTCCTGCACCAGCTGCGGGGTGCGGACATGCCCGCCCTCCTGGCGCAGCGATCCCGCCGCGACCAGCCGCGCGACGGCCTGGGCGATCACCTCGGCATGATAGCCGCGCACGCGCCCGGCGATCTGCTCGACCGACAGGCCGGGGGTGTCCGCCGGCACCTGCTTGGCGAGAAAGCCCGGCAGCTGCGCCACCAGCCGGTCGAACGCCGCGCGGGCAACGAACCGGCGGCCGCCGATCAGCACCGCCGCGGCGTCGTCGTGCCAGCCGGCGACGCGCTCGGGCGTGGTGCCGGCGAGCGTCGCCAGCTCGGCCATCGTCACCCCCTGCCCGCCGGCCCGCGCGATCTCCGCGGCGGCGAGGTCGGCGCCTTCGGTCGCGGCAAGCACCGCCAGCCGGTCGAGCACCGACCGGTTGTTGCGGCGCGCGCGCTGGCTGACCGGATCGAGCACCCGCCCGCCCGCCACCGTCGCCGGCGGCGATTCGATGCGCAGCACGAAACCCGCGCGCGCCGGCACATGGACCGGCTCCTCGCACCGGAGCTGAGCGAAGGCGCGCTCGCCCGGCTGCAACGTGTCGCGATCGAGCAGGCGCAGGCGCACGCCCGTCTCGGCAGTGCCGTGCAGCAGTCGCAGCCGCGCCCCCGACGCGAGCGGCGGCGCATCCGACACCGCCTGCAGTTCGATCGTCAGCCATGACGACGGCTGCAGCTGGCCGGCGCGGGTCAGCACCGTGCCCCCCGGCACCTGCCCGGGCTCGACGCCGCGCAGGTTGACGGCGACGCGCTGCCCGGGAGACGCCATCGTCACCGCCGCGCCATGCACCTGCAGCGCGCGGATGCGCAGGTCGAGCGCGCCCGGCAGCGCGACCAGCGTATCGCTGGCGGCCAGTGCGCCCCGCCGCAGCGTGCCCGTCACCACGGTGCCGTGACCGGCGATCGAAAAGGCGCGGTCGACCGGCAGATAGGGAAAGCCCTCGTCCGCCCGACGCTCGGCCTCCAGCGCGGCCAGCGCCGCCATCACCGCCTCGAGCCCGTCCCCGGTCACCGCCGAGGCGAGCAGCGGCGGCGGCGCGACGAGCCCTGCGCGTGCCACCAGCGCCGCGACCTCCGTCGCCCGTGCGGCCGCCGCCTCCGGAGTAACGAGATCACTCTTGGTCACCACCGCCACCGCGTGGCGGATGCCGAGCAGGCCGGCGATATCGAGATGCTCGATCGTCTGCGGCTTGACGCCCTCATTGGCGGCGACGACCAGCAGCACCGCATCGATCCCGCTGGCGCCGGCGACCATCGTGCGGACGAACCGCTCGTGCCCCGGCATGTCGATGAAGTCGATCTCGGCATCACCGGCGCGAACATGCGCGAAGCCCAGCGCGATCGAGATGCCGCGCCGCTTCTCCTCTTCCAGCCGGTCGGTCTCCATGCCGGTCAGCGCGCGCACCAGCGCGGTCTTGCCATGATCGACATGGCCGATGACGCCGACGAGCAGCCGCTTGGTCACCTCCGCGCCGCCTCCAGCGCCCCCGCGATTTCGGGCACCTCATCGTCGCTGACCGTCAGCATGTCGAGCAGCACGCGGCCGCCGGCGATCCGCCCGATCACCGCCGGCCGATGATCGCGCAGCCGCTGGACCAGCGCGTCGGCGCCCTCGGGCGCGGCGATCGCGACGGCGTGGCTCGCCACCGCTTCCTCGGGCAGCGACCCGCCGCCAGCATAGGCCGTGCTCGCCACCACCTCGACATCCCACCCGCCGAGCAGCGCCGCCAGCCGGCCGGCACGGTCCCGCGTCGTCGCTGCGGTCTCCGCGAGCATGCGCAGCACCGGCACCTCGCGCGCCGCGACCTCCGGATCGCGATAGAGGCGCAGGGTCGCCTCGATCGCCGCCAGCGACATCTTGTCGAGCCGCATCGCGCGCATCAGCGGGTGGCGGCGCAGCGGATCGACCGCAGCCGCGCTGCCCACGACCAGCCCCGCCTGCGGGCCGCCCATCAGCTTGTCGCCGCTGAACGCGACGAGGTCGGCGCCCGCGGCGAGCGCCTCGCGCGGGGTCGGCTCGTGCGGTCGGCCCAGCCGCGCAAGGTCGGCCATCGCCCCGCTGCCCAGGTCCTGCACCAACAACAGCCCGCGCTCGCGCGCCAGCCGGCCGAGCGCATCGAGGCCGACGGCAGCGGTGAACCCCGTCACCCGATAGTTGCTCTGGTGGACCTTCAGCAGCACGCGCGTGTCCGGCGTGATCGCATCGGCATAATCGGCGAGCCGCGTGCGGTTGGTGGTGCCGACCTCGACCAGCCGCGCGCCGCCCTGGCGGATCACGTCGGGAATGCGAAAGCCGCCGCCGATCTCGACCAGCTCGCCGCGCGAGACGATCACCTCACCGCCGCCGGCGAGCACGCTCAGCGCCAGCAGCACGGCCGCCGCCGCATTGTTGACCGCCACCGCCGCCTCGGCACCGGTCAGCGCGCAGAGCAGCGGCTCGATACCTTGCGTGCGCGATCCGCGGCGCCCCTCATCCAGGGCATATTCGAGGTTGGAATAGCCGCGCGCCACTTCGACGACCGCCGCCAGCGCCGCCTCGGGCAGCGGTGCGCGACCGAGATTGGTGTGGATCACCACCCCCGTCGCGTTGATCGCCCGGCGCAGCACCGGAGCGGCATCGGCCGCCGCGATCGCCAACGCGCGATCGAGCAGGGCGTCCGCGTCGACCGCCACATGCCCGGCATCGCCGCCCAGCAACGCCGCCCGCGCCTCGTCCAGGCACTGCCGGATCGCCGTGACCAGCCTCACATGCGATACGCCTGAAGCGCGCGCCGCCGGCAGGTCGAGCAGACGCTGCACCTGCGGTAAGGCCCGCAACCGCGCCGACAGGCCCTCCGCGTCGCTCATGCGACGGTGACGGCCGGCTCGCCGGCCACCACCTCACCGACGATCGCCGCCGCGCCGAACCCGGCGTCACGGATCATCGCGAGCGTCGCGTCCGCCTCCTCGCGCGCGACCGCCACCAGCAGCCCGCCGCTGGTCTGCGGATCGCACAGCAGGTCGCGCTGCCAGTCGGGCAGGCCGGCGGGCAGCCGCACCGCCTCGCCATAGCTCGCCCAGTTGCGCGTCGACGCGCCGGTCCGCACCCCGCCCTGCGCCAGGGCCAGCGCCTCGGGCAGCAGCGGCACGGCATCGACGCGCAATTGCGCGCCCGTTCCGGCGCCGCGGCACATCTCCAGCGCATGGCCGAGCAACCCGAAGCCGGTGACGTCGGTGATGGCATGCACGCCGTCGCGCTCGGCCAGCATCGCGCCGACCGCGTTCACCTGCGTCGTCGAGGCGATCATCGCGTCATAACCTGCGGCCGAGAGCTGCTCGCGGCGCAGCGCCGCGCTCAGGATGCCGACGCCCAGCGCCTTGGTCAGGATCAGCACGTCGCCGGGCCGCGCGGCGCTGTTGCGCCGGACGCGATCGGGGTGGACGATGCCCAGCGCAACCAGCCCGTAGATCGGTTCCTGGCTGTCGATCGAATGGCCGCCAGCGACCGGCACGCCGACTGCGGCGCAGGCCGCGGCGCCGCCCTCCAAAATGCGCTGCACGCGCTCGACGCCGACCTTCTCGACCGGCATGCCGACGATCGCCAGCGCCAGGATCGGCCGGCCGCCCATCGCATAGACGTCCGACAGCGCATTGGTCGCGGCGATCCGGCCGAAGTCGAACGGATCGTCGACGATCGGCATGAAGAAATCGGTGGTGGCGACGATCGCCTGGCTGTCGTTGAGCCGGTACACCGCGGCATCGTCCGACGTTTCGGCGCCGACCAGCAGGTCGGGGAAGATGCCACCGACCGGCATCCGCTCGAGGATCTGGCGCAGCACCGCCGGCGAGAGCTTGCACCCGCAGCCGCCACCATGCGCCAACAAGGTCAATCGCGTCTCGGCGTCGGTCATCGCGGGTCCTCCTCAGCGCGCCGCAGCGATGCCATCGTCCGCCGCCGCCCGCCACCACCTATGCGAATGCGCCGCGTGCGCAACCCCAGGAGGCGCTTCCTCGGGCACCACTCCGGTTACCATATATGTGGCAAGGCATCGCCGTGGGATCGGCGTCCGGGACTCCACTGATGTCGTTCGTGCCAATGCTGTGAGAGGTGCCTGGTGGGTCCGCCGGGATTCGAACCCGGGACCTCTCGATTAAAAGTCGCTTGCTCTACCGACTGAGCTACGGACCCCGACCAGGCCCTGCTGCCCTATGATCGCGCGCGCGCCGGGTCAACCGCCACGCGAGGTGGCGCACGGTGAGGCCGGTCAGCGGATCGCGCCAGTCGGCCACGATCGCCAGCAACGGACGCAGCACGAAATCGCGCGCGCGAAACGCCGGATGCGGCACGGTGAGCGCCGGCTCTGCCCAGACGCCGCCCGACCACAGCACGAGGTCGAGATCGATCACGCGGCTCCCCCAGCGCCGGCCGCGGCGTCGGCCGAAATCGTGCTCGATCGTCTTCAGCCTGGCGAGCAGCGCGGGCGGCGACTCGGGGCTCTCGATCAGCGCCGCGGCATTGGCGAAGCGCCGCGACGACGGGCCGAGCGGCGCGCTGTCGATGATCGGCGATGCGGCGACCACCCCGCCCAGGGCAGCGATCGCGGCGGCGACCTCGCGGCGCGGCGGGCCGTGGCGCCCGGGGCGATTGGAGCCGATCGCGACGACGTAGCGGTGGGACGGGGTTGCCGCGGCCATGGCCGACTGCCTATCGCAGGCGCGATGCCGCCGCCAAGCCCCCTGCCCGCCACCGAAGCCCCACACAATTGCCCGCGCTGTCCGCGCCTCGTCGCGTTCCGCCATGAGCTGCGCACCGAGCATC
>JBQCHA010000016.1:0-6503 GCA_051955175.1 Sphingomonas sp. | reverse complement strand
TCGCCGAAGGGATCGGCCAGGGCCGGATCACCGCCAATCTGGAAGGGGCGCCGGTCGACACGCAGTTCCGCATCACCGACGAGGAGGGGCTGGATTGGGTCGGCCGCCTACTCGCCGAGGAGGGGCTGTGCCTGGGCCTGTCGTCGGGGATCAACGTCGCCGGCGCGGTCAAGCTGGCGCGCGAGCTGGGGCCGGGCAAGCGGATCGCCACCATTCTGTGCGATACCGGCTTCCGCTATCTCTCCACGCTCTACAACCCGGAATGGCTGCAGGCGAAGGGGCTGCCGGTGTTCCCGTGGCTTCGACGCGATTGACGCACGTTCTGCCCGCACTTTAGAAGGGCGGGATCGAATGGATAGCAGCCAAACCGAAAGCGGCCAGACGATGCAGCGGATCAAGGTCGGCATGACCGGCCTGGCCGTGATCCTGTTGCTGATCGCGCTCGCCAGCGCGATCTTCCCCTGGACCAGCAAGGACAAGCCGATCGACGTCGCCGGCGGATCGGATGCCAACGTGGTCGCCAACATCTCGATCACCAACGACAATGCGCCGGCGCCGAGCGGCAAGTCCGAACCGCTCGCCGAACTCGGTGTGGCGCCCAGCACCGTCGGCGCCAACACCGCCGCGCCGGAAAATCAGACGGTGGCGGTGCCGCCCGTCGACGCGCCGCCGCTCGACCAGCCGACCACCGAGCGCTGAACCCGCCCCCAATCGCCGAAGTCTCGTCGCCCCGGACGGCGGCGAGCGACCCGGCTCGCCCGCGATTTCCCCAGGAACATTTGCAGTACACGGCCAATAGAGCGCTTTTTGGCCCAAGCTGAGCCGTAATTTCCGAGTATATTCCCGCCAAATCCCCAATTCGCCCGTTGCATCCCGACGGCCGCCCTGATAATCCATGATCGACTAAAGGGGCAGGCTCCTTTGTTCGCTAACGACAGCGTGGCCGAGGTGGGGAGAACCCGCTTTTCGGAGCAAAGGGCCCTGCGCGCCGATGCCGGGGTAGGTGGGCGTGTCCGATCGGGACTTGTATCAGGGCTATGGGCTGCAGCAGGTCGACGACAAAGGTCGCGTCGCCGTGCCGTCCTCCCTGCGCGCCACCGTCGAGGCCAACAATCCGCGTGACGAGGACGGCAAGTCGGTCCGCAAGCTGATCCTGTCGACCCACCCGCGCGAGAATTGCCTGATTGGCTACGACCTGCGCTACACCGCGTCGCTGGCCGAGCGGCTGACTGCCCGCGAGCTGGCCCAGCCGGCGGCCGACGGCGACATCGACTACAACATCAAGCGGAAGGGCGGCGGCGCCGCCGAATCGCTGCCTTTCGACGCGAGCGGACGGTTCATCCTGCCCCCGTTCCCTCGCTTCCAGGCGCAGATCGGCGCGCATGCCTTCTTCTGGGGCGTGCTCGACTTCTTCGAGATCTGGGATCCGAAGACGCTGATCGAATGCGACAGCGCCACCGATATCCAGAAGCAGGCGGCGCGCTTCTTTATGGCGGAAAAGGGGATCGAGCTGTGACCGCCCCCGATTCGGCCACCTCTCCCGCGCCGCTCGACGCCCCGCATATCCCCGTGCTCGTCGACGAGGTGATCGACGCGCTCGCCATCCTGCCCGGCGAGCGTCATGTCGATGCCACCTTCGGCGCCGGCGGCTACACGCGCGCGATGCTGGCCAAGGGCGCGACGGTGTTCGCGTTCGATCGCGATCCCGACGCGATCGCCGCCGGCGAGACCTTGGTGCGCGACGGCGAGGGGCGGCTGGCGCTGATCCAGGCCCCCTTCTCGCGCATGGCGGAGGAACTGGCGGCGCTCGAGGCGGGGCCGATGGACGGCGTGACGATGGATATCGGCGTGTCCTCGATGCAACTCGACCAGGCCGAGCGCGGCTTCTCGTTCCAGGCGGACGGGCCGCTCGACATGCGGATGAGCCAGTCCGGCGAAACCGCTGCCGACTTCGTCAACACCGCCGACGAGGACGTGATTGCCGACGTGCTCTATCAATACGGCGAGGAACCGCGCTCGCGTCGCGTGGCGAAGGCGATCGTCGCCGCGCGGCCGCTCGCTCGCACGTCGGAACTGGCGGCGGTGGTGCGCAAGGCGCTCGGCTATCGTCCGCACGACAAGAAGGACCCGGCGACGCGCACCTTCCAGGCGATTCGCATCCATCTCAATCGCGAGCTCGACGAGCTGGCGCAGGGGCTGGAAGCGGCCGAGCGCGTGCTGAAGCCCGGCGGGCGGCTGGCGGTGGTCACCTTCCACAGCCTGGAAGATCGCATGGTCAAGCGCTTCCTGCGCGAGCGGTCCGGCGCGCTGCCGGCGGGATCGCGGCACCTGCCGCAAACGGAAAGCAAGATGGAACCGAGTTTTGAGGCGGTCGGCCGCGCGGTGCGTGCCGGCGAAGCGGAGGTCGCGCGCAATCCGCGGGCGCGATCGGCGACATTGCGGGTGGCACGGCGCACGGCTGCGGCGCCGTGGAAGGGAGACAGGCGATGACGGCAACCCATAGGCTGAAGGGGCTGGGGTGGCTGGCGATCTGCGTGATCGCGGCGCTCGGCTTCTACATGGTCTCGCTCCAGGTATCGGTGGAGCGCAAGAAGCTGGAGACGGTGAACCACCAGATCGCGCAGGCGCATCGCGACATCCGCGAGCTGCAGACCGAATTCGCGACACGCTCCAACCTCGCCCAGCTCGAACAGTGGAACGGCCAGGTGCTGGCGCTCGCCGCGCCGACCGCGGGCCAGTATCTGCCGGGCGAGCAGGCGCTCGCCTCGCTCACTGCCGGCCCGTCGATGCCCGGCGATGCCAAGATCGAGACCGCGGCGATGGTGATCCCCAGCCTGCCCACCGTGCTGCCGCCGCCCGACGCGCCGGGTGGGGCCGATGTTCCTGCTGCCGCGCCGGCGCCGGCCAAGGCCGCTGCCGCGCCCGTGCAGGTCGCCGCCCTCAAGCCCTCGGCCGATCGCGTCGACCAGGCGGTGCGCGCCGTCGTCGCGCACGCTGCCGCGTCGGCGCATGCCGCCGCCGGGCATGCCAAGGGCGAGGCGATGGCCATGCTGGACCGCAAGCTGCTGAGCGACGCCACGCTGGGCGACCTCCAGAAGAACGCCCGCGCTGAGAGGGTCGCGCTGCGGTGAGCATCGCGCTCGCCCGATCCCTGCCGGCACGGCAATTGACGGGCAAGCGCCATGCGCTGCTGGCGACCAGCCATGCGCGCCTGATGATGCTGTTGCTGCTGTTCGGTGCCGGCTTCGCGTTGATCGTGTTCCGGCTCGCCTGGCTTGCCGCCTTCACCTCACCGGCCACCGGCCGGGAGGCAGCGGCGGCGTTGGTGCCGCTGCGCGCTGATCTCACCGATCGCAACGGCGCACCGCTGGCCCGCACCATCGACGCCTGGTCGATCGGCGTGCATCCGCGCGACATCATCGGCAACCGGCACGACGTCGCCGCGCAGCTCGCGGCACTGATCCCGACGCATGACGCGGCGTGGTTCTACGCGCGCCTCACCCAGGACGTTCCGTTCACCTATCTGGAACGTCGCGCGCTGCCCGACATCGTCGAAAAGGTGAACGCGATCGGCGAGCCGGCGATCGTCTTCCAGCGCGAGCCCGAGCGGCTCTATCCGCAGTCGACGCTCGCCGCCCACGCCATCGGCTATGTCGATTTCGACGGTCATGGCGCCCGCGGCATGGAGCGCGCGCTCGACGACCGGCTGATCGATCCGGCGACTCGCGACGCCCCGGTGCAGCTGGCGCTCGACCTGCGCGTGCAGGCGGCGATGCAGGGCGAGCTGGAATCGGCGATGACCTCGTTCCACGCCAAGGCGGCGGTCGGTGTGGTCGAGGATGTGCACACCGGCGAGATCCTGGCGATGGTCTCGCTGCCGTCGTTCAATCCCAACCATATCCGTCACGCGACGCCCGACGAGCTGCGCAACAACGCGACGCAGAGCGTCTACGAACTCGGCTCGACCTTCAAGCCGCTCACCATGGCGGAGGCGATCCAGAGCGGCACCGTCACCTCGATGGCTCGTCGGTTCGACGCCACCGCGCCGCTGCACGTCGGCCGCTTCACCATCCACGACGATGCCAGCGACGCGCAGAACCGCTGGCTCAACATTCCCGAGACGCTGATCTATTCGTCCAACATCGCCACCGCGCGCATCGCCGACCTGATCGGCGAGCAGGGCATGAAGGACATGTTCGACAAGCTGCATTTCAACGAGCGGCCGTCGATCGAGATCAAGGAGAAGGGGCGGCCGCTATGGCCGACCTATTGGGCGCGCACGACGACGATGACGACCGGCTTCGGCCACGGCATCGCGATCACCCCGCTGCAGCTCGCCAACGCCTATGCCACCCTGGTCAACGGCGGCGTGTGGCGGCCGACGACGCTGCTGAAGGAAGCGCCGGGCGCGGCGCCGGCCGGTCAGCGGGTGCTCTCGCCGGCGACCAGCTACCGCATCCGCCAGCTGCTGCGGCTGGTCGTGCTGAAGGGCACCGGCCGCAAGGCGGACGTGCCGGGCTACCGCCTGGGCGGCAAAACCGGCACCGCCGAGATCGCCGAGGGCGGCGGGTATGAAAAGCACAGCAACGTCTCGACCTTCGCCTCCGCCTTCCCGATGGATAATCCGCGCTACGTCGTGGTGGCGATGCTCGCGGCACCGGTCGGCAATGCGCAATCCTATGGCCAGACGACGGCGGCCTGGACGGTGGCGCCGGTGGTCAGTCGCGTGATACAGCGGATCGGCCCGATGCTGGGCGTGATACCCGACATGAGCAAGGACATCGACGAATCCGACCTGCTTCCGCTGCTGTGGCATGCCCCGGGCAGCAAGGACGGCGACGCGGTGAGCGCCGACTGATGCGGCTGGGCGATCTCACCGGCGGCAACGAACAGGCCACTGTCACCGGCTTCGCGATCGATCATCGCAAGGTGGCGCCGGGCACCGTGTTCGGCGCGTTCGAGGGGCTGCGCGTGAACGGCGAGGACTTCATTTCCGCCGCGGTCGCCGCCGGCGCGATCGCCGTGGTGGCGCGCCCGGAAGCGGTGGTGGAGGGCGCCGTCCACATCGCCGCCGACAGCCCCCGGCAGTGCTTCGCTGAGCTCGCCGCCAAGTTCTTCGCGCCGTTTCCCGAGGTGACTGCGGCGGTAACCGGCACCAACGGCAAGACCTCGACCGTCGAGCTGACCCGCCAATTGTGGCGCATGGCCGGCCATCACGCCGCCTCGATCGGCACGCTCGGCGTGACCACCGCCGACGACAGTGTTTCGACCGGGTTGACCACGCCCGACATCGTCACGTTCCTGTCCAACGTCGCCGGCCTGGCGCGCGAGGGCGTCACCCATGTCGCGTTCGAGGCGTCGAGCCACGGCCTGTCGCAATATCGCACCGAGGGGCTGCCGGTCCGCGTCGCCGCGTTCACCAACCTGTCGCGCGACCATCTCGATTACCACAAGGACATGGCGGACTATTTCACCGCCAAGCTGCGGCTGTTTTCCGAGGTGCTCGATCCCGACGGCACCGCGGTGGTGTGGGCGGACAGCGAGCCTGCGGCGCGCGTGATCGACCTCGCCCGCGAGCGGCGCAATCGGCTGGTGACCGTCGGCGAGCGCGGCGAGACGCTGCGCCTGCTGTCGCGCGCGCCGACGCTGCTCGGCCAGCAACTGGTGATCGAGGCCGAGGGGCGCGAGCACAAGGTGACGCTGCCGCTGATCGGCGCCTATCAGGCCGCCAACGCGCTGACCGCCGCCGGCATCGTTATTGCGACCGGCGGTGACATCGCTGCAACCATTGCCTCGCTGGGCCGGCTCGCGCCGGTACGCGGGCGGCTGGAGCGCGCGGTAATCACGCGGGCCGGCGCGCCGGTCTATGTCGATTATGCCCATACGCCCGACGCGCTGGAGGCGGCCATCGCGGCGCTGAAGCCGCACGCGGCCGGGCGCCTGATCGTGATGTTCGGCGCCGGCGGCGATCGCGACATTGGCAAGCGTGAGCCGATGGGCCGCGTGGCGGCGACCGGCGCGGACCTTGTCATCGTCACTGACGACAATCCGCGCACCGAGGACCCGTCGGCGATCCGCCGTGAGGTGATGAAGGGCGCGCCCGCCGCGATCGAGATCGGCGGCCGCCGCGACGCCATCGCCGCCGCGATCGGCGCGGCCCGGCCCGAAGACATCGTGCTGCTCGCCGGCAAGGGGCATGAGCAAGGCCAGATCGTCGGCGACCTGGTGCTGCCGTTCGACGACGTGACCGTGGCGCGGGAGGCGGCGGCGTGAGGGGGAGCGGGACATTATCCCCCTCCCGCTCGCGGGAGGGGCTAGGGGTGGGCTCCCGCCCCGAACGATTGCCGAGTTGCAGGGACGGCGGGAGCCCACCCCCCAGCCCCCTCCCGCAGGCGGGAGAGGGAGCATGACGAATCTCTGGACCGCCGCCGAGATCGCCGCCGCCACCAACGGCACGGCCTCGGCCGACTTCACCTGCAATGGTGTTACCTTCGACTCGCGTG
>JBQCHA010000015.1:0-22105 GCA_051955175.1 Sphingomonas sp. | reverse complement strand
GGGGGCGGGGCGCCCCCCCCGCGGGCGGGGACACCGCGGGGGGCCCCCGCGCCCGCGCGGGCGCGCTTCGTCATCCGCAGCAGTGCGGGCGGTTCGTCACGCGTTGGAGGATTGAGGGTTGGCGACGCTGGGTATCCTCCTACTTGCCGGTAGCGTTGCGGGTACATGGCTGCTGTTGCGCCTTGCCAAGCAGCGCCAACGCGCTCAGCGCCTTGCCGCACGGTCTGCCAGGCGGCTCGAACAGGACCGTATCTGGAACGAGCGGTCGAACGCGGACCCGGCGTCGTAGCGGCGGCCAACGGAAATCGCCGCGGCGGCGCGCCCAGTTCTATTCCTCGGCCAACGCCCGGCGAGTCTGCTCGCGGTGGCGAATGCGTTCGCGGTGGACGATGTAGAGGCCACTGGCGATGATCAGCGGCGCGCCCAGCCAGGTCGCCGCGGTCGGCAGCGCGGAAAACAGCAACCAGCCGTAGAGCGTCGCCCAGATCAGCCCCGAATAGTCGATCGGCACGACGAGCGAGACGGGCCCGTGCTTCAGCGAGCCCGTCATCGCCAGCTGCCCGCAGTTACCGCAGACGCCGACGCCGAGCAGCCACAGCCAGGTCCAGCCGGCGACATGCCCGTGATCGAGCGCGACGGCGATCGACAGCGGTACGGTCGACAGTGTGGCGAACCAGAAGACGGTGGTGAAGGGGTGCTCTGTCCGGCCGATGCGGCGCAGCAGGATCATCACCACCGCGGTCAGGAATGCCGCGGCAATGCCGGCGACCACGCCCCAGAACGGCAGGTCGCCGCTGCCCGGCTGCGCCACGATCATGACGCCGACGAACCCGGCCAGTACCGCGCCCCAGCGATGCCAGCCGGTTGGTTCCTTCAACACCAGCGCGCCCAGGATGGTGGCGAAGATCGGCACGGCGAAGGCAAGCGTGGTCGATTCCGCCAGCGGCAGCAGCATGATGCCGGTGAACAGGCAGGTCATGCTTGTCAGCCCGACGATCGCGCGGGTGAGGTGCGCGCCAAACCGCTGCGTGCGGATGTTACCCAATCCCGGGCCGAACGCGATCACCGCACCCACCAGCGGAATGCCGATCACCTGGCGCGCGAACAGGATCTCGGAAAGGTGCGCGCCGCCGCCTTCGGCCAGTTTGATGAACGCGTTCATCGTCGCCATGCAGGCGGCCGAGATCAGCCGCAGCACGACGGCAAGCACGATACGGTCGTCGGAAGGGGCTGGCGCTGGCATTGACCCGCCACCCTAACACGCTAAGCGGGCGTTTCACCCCAATCGGAATTGTTCATGGTCAAGCACGCTCTTCCCGTCACCCGCGAAGCCGATTTCGCCGCCTGGTACCAGGCGGTGATCGCCGAGGCCGATCTTGCCGAGGAATCGGGCGTGCGCGGCTGCATGGTGATCCGGCCATGGGGCTATGGCATCTGGGAGCGGATGCAGCGGCTGCTCGACGATCGCATCAAGGCGACCGGCCACGACAATTGCTATTTCCCGCTGTTCATCCCGCTCTCCTATTTCGAGAAGGAAGCCGAGCACGTCGAAGGCTTCGCCAAGGAGATGGCGGTCGTCACCCACCACCGGCTGGTGCCGGACGGCAAGGGCGGGCTGATGCCCGATCCCGAGGCCAAGCTGGAGGAGCCGCTGATCGTGCGCCCGACCAGCGAGACGGTGATCGGCTCCGCCTTCGCGCGCTGGATCCAGTCGTGGCGCGACCTGCCGGTGCTGATCAACCAATGGGCGAACGTGGTCCGCTGGGAAATGCGCACGCGCATGTTCCTGCGCACCAGCGAGTTCCTGTGGCAGGAGGGGCATACCGCCCACGCCACGCACGACGAGGCCGAGCGCGAGACGCTCAAGATCCTGGAGCTGTACCGCAGCTTCGCCGAGGATTGCCTGGCGGTCCCCGTCGTCGCCGGCGAGAAGCCCGAGAACGAGCGCTTCCCCGGTGCGGTCGCGACCTATTCCATCGAGGCGATGATGCAGGACGGCAAGGCGCTGCAGGCCGGCACCTCGCACCTGCTCGGCACCAATTTCGCCGCCGCGCAGAACATCCGTTTCCAGAACAGCGAGGGGCAGTTCGAGCTGGCGCACACGACCAGCTGGGGTGTCTCGACGCGGCTGGTCGGCGCCGTCATCATGACGCATGGCGACGACGACGGCCTGCGCGTGCCGCCGGCGATCGCGCCATGGCAGATCGTCATTGTGCCGATGCTGCGCGACACGCCGGAGGACGAGGCGATCACCGCTTATTGCCACGAACTGCAGGCCGCACTCGCCAAGCAGAGCGCGCTGGGCGAGCCGGTCCGCGCGCTGCTCGACTTGAAGCCGGCCAAGGCGGCGGTGAAACGCTGGGGCTGGGTCAAGAAAGGCGCGCCGATCGTTGTCGAGGTCGGCGGCCGCGACATGGCCGGCGGCAACGTGACGGTGATCCGCCGCGACCGGCTCTATCGCGAGGACGGCAAGATCGACAGCCAGGCGATGGGCCGTGGCGAATTCGTCGAGGGCGCGGGCGCGATGTTGGAAGACGTCCAGTGCAGCCTGCATCACGAGGCGCGCGAGCGGCTGCAGGCCGGGATCACCCGCGGCGTGGCCGATTATGCCGGGCTGGAGGCGTTCTTCGCGGAAGGCGTCAAATACCCCGGCTGGGTGGAGGTGCAATGGGCACGCCCGACCGGAGCGGCGCTCGACGCAGTGGTCGAGAAGCTGAAGGCGCTGAAGCTCACCATCCGCAACGCACCGGCCGATGCCGCGCCGGCGGATGGCTCCTGCCTGTTCACCGGCGAACCGGCAGTCGAGCGGGTGCTGATCGGCCGGGCTTATTGATCGCCGCGCATCCGCGCCTGCAGGACGACGACCTCTTAGTCACTCGACTGTCATCTACGCTGACTAGCACGGACGGCCTTCGTACCGGGTTTCACGACGACGTGTGATCGCCGGTGCTGCGGCAGAGGTTAGTCACATGCATTACAGTCGACGCGGCGCGATACAGTTTCTTGGCGGCGCCGGTCTGGCCGCGCTGGCGCCGCTCGATGCATTGTGGGCGCGCACCGCTGACGCCGGGGCGCTGACCTTCGTCGCGGTCGGCGACTGGGGGCGCGAAGGGCAGCATCGCCAGCGTGACGTGGCGACGCAGATGGGGCTGGCGGCGCAGCGCATCGGCGCGCGGTTCGTGATCTCGGTCGGCGACAATTTCTACGAAACCGGCGTGGCGAGCGTCGACGACCCGGCGTGGCAGCAGTCGTTCGAGCAGGTCTATACCGCGCCCTCCTTGCAGGTGCCGTGGCAAGTCGCGCTGGGCAACCACGATTACCAGGGCAACACCCAGGCGCAGATCGACTATTCGTCGCGCAGCCACCGCTGGCGCATGCCGGGGCGGTGGTATGATTTCGCCGAGCGCGCGCCCGACGGCACCGAGGTGCATTTCTTCGTCGTCGACACCTCGCCCATGCTGGAGCAATATTATGACGACGGCGCCAAGAAGGTTAAGGTTGCCGATCAGCGGCAGAATGTACCGGTGCAGCTCGCCTGGCTCGATCACGCGCTGGCGCGATCGACCGCGCCGTGGAAGGTCGTGATCGGGCATCACCCGATCTATACCGGCAAGGCCACCGCCGCGACGGGCGAGCCCGATGACGCGGCCGAGCATCGCTTCGGCGGCACGCCCGAACTGATCGTCCTGCTCGACCCGATCCTGCAGCGTCACCGTGTGCCCTTGTACCTCAACGGCCACGACCACGACCTGCAGCACGTCGTTCACGACGGCACGCATTACATCTGCACCGGCGCGGGATCGCTGACCGACGCGGTTTGCTATCCGGGCGACAGCGATTTCTGTTCGCTGCAATCCGGCTTCATCGCCTGCGCCGCCGATCGCCGGCAGCTGCGCGTCGTCTATCGCGACTATCGCGGCGCCGAACTGCACGTCGTCGACATCGCCGGGCGCGCCTGAGCAGGCGGTTGACGGTGCATTAATGCGCCGGTGCTAGACGATCGCCATGGAAATGCGAAAGATCTGTACCGGTTGCCGTGACGGCGTCGATTTCGACCTGCCTTTTGCGGTGGCGTTTCAGCCGATCGTCGACACCGATACCGATCGGCCCTTCGCCTATGAAGCGCTGGTCCGCGGCATCGACGGCGCGGGTGCCGCCAGCGTGCTCTCCGGCGTCACCGACGAGAACCGCTATGCGTTCGACCAAGCCTGCCGCGTCTCGGCGATCGAAGGTGCCGTGGCCGCCGGGCTGATGGACGGCGACGCGCGGCTGTCGATCAACTTCCTGCCCAACGCGGTCTATTCGCCGCTCGCCTGCATCCAGCTGACCCTGCGAACCGCGCGGTCGCTGGGCCTGCCGATCGAGCGGCTGATCTTCGAATTTACCGAGAACGAGCGGATGGGCTCGCCCGAGCACGTCACGGCGATCATCGATACCTACAAGCAGATCGGCTTTTCGGTCGCGATCGACGATTTCGGCGCGGGGCATTCCGGGCTCGACATGTTCGCCCGCTTCGTGCCCGACGAGATCAAGCTCGACATGGACCTGGTCCGCGGGATCGGCAGCGAACGCCGCCGCCAGGCGATCGTCAAGGCGATGATGCAGATGTGCGGCGATCTCGACACGCTGGTCATCGCCGAAGGCGTCGAGACGGCGAGCGAGGCGGCGGCGCTGCGCGATCTCGGCGTGCGGTATCATCAGGGCTATTGGTACGCGAAGCCCGCGCTCGGGCGATTGCCGGCGCTGAACCCGGAGAGCGTCCGGCGCGCCTGAACGCCGGCGGGGCGGCGGCTGCTCAGTCGGTGACCCACTCGCTCGCGTCGGCGGGGTCGGGCAGGCGGCTGTCGAGCCATTGCGCTACGGTCGCCGGGTCCATGTCGGACAGCGGACACTCGATCACCCAGCTGAGATAAGCCTGGGGGCCGCCGTTGAGATACGGCGGCGGCGACACCGGCTTGAACACCGTCGGCAGGCGCTCGCTCGGGGACAGATAGTTGAGCACATGGCCCAGTTCCTGGATCAGCGGCCAGGTCAGCGAATGGTCGAGCTGGATCGCGAACTTCACCCACCACAGATCGTCTTCAAGGCCCGAGGCGAAGCCATGCATCGGCGTCGCGTCGGTGACGATCGCCGGCAGCCGCACGAGATAGTCGATCAGCGGCTGGAAGCGCGGATGATGACGATCGGGCAGCGTCATGCGCAGGACCCTATCGCAAGCCCGTGCTGCTCGCCAGTTCGCATCCCTTCCGCCGCGCCGCGCGTTGGTGTCAGGCCCGGCCGCTGCGGTGCCGGACGAGGGGAGAGCTATGATGATCGATTGTGATCGACGGTCAAGCCTGGTGGCGGTCGGCGGGCTGTTGCTGCCCGGGCTGGCACTCGCCGGTAGTGCCGCGGCTGTGCAGGCCAAGGAGACGGGTGGCGAGGCCGAGGTAACCGCCAATGAGGACCTGATGCGCGAGCACGGCGTCTTGCGGCGTATCCTGGTCGTCTATCGCGAGGCGGCGCCGCGGATAGCGGCCAATCCGGCGGCGGTCGACGCCGGCGCGCTGGCCACTGCCGCGACGCTGTTCCGCACGTTCGGCGAGCAATATCATGAGGAGAAGCTGGAGGAGCAGCACATCTTCCCCGCGGTCGCCAAGGCCGGCGGCGCGGCGGCCGCGTTGGTCGATACGCTGAAGACGCAGCACCAGCGCGGGCGGGAGATCACCGCCTTCATCCTGGACCAGACGCGCGGTGGCCGCATCCCGACGGCGCAGGCCGATGCGATGGCACGCGCGCTGCTTGGCTTCACGCGGATGTATGAAGCGCACGCGGCGCGCGAGGACACGATCGTCTTCCCGGCGTTCAAGCAGGCGCTGGGCGAAAAGCGCTATGCCGAGCTCGGCGACCAGTTCGAAGACATCGAGCGGCAGCAGTTCGGCGGCGACGGGTTCGACATGGCCGTGGACAAGGTCGCCGATGTCGAACGCGCACTCGGCCTTGCCGATCTGGCGACGTTCACGGCGGCGCCACTCGCCGCGACCTGACGCCTCATTGCGCGAACCAGGCGGCGACGGCGGCGCGCTCCGCCGGGGTAAGGTGCAGGCCGAGCTTGCTGCGGCGCTCCAGCGCGTCGGCGGCGGTGCGCGCCCATTCGCGCTGCCGCATCCAGCGGAGTTCGACCTCGGTCAGTCCCCCGCCGAAATCCTTTCGCATTGCCGCCTCGGTTTCGGTGCCGGCCAGCATCTCCGCCAGCGCGGTGCCATAGGCATGCGCCATGCGGGCCGATCGCGCGTCGCCGAGGAACGGCCAGCGGTGGCGGACGTCGGCCAGGAACGCATCGAAATCGGCCATGTCGCCGCCGGGAAAGGCACGCTCCCGCGTCACCGGGCGTGGCGAAAGTGCGATCTGCGGAGTCAGCTTCGCCAGCGCGTCCTCGGCAAGCTGGCGCGCGGTGGTGATCTTACCGCCGAACACCGACAGCAGCGGCGCGCCGCCCGTGTCGAGCTCCAGCACATAATCGCGGGTGATCGCCGAGGCGCTGCTCGAGCCGTCATCGTAGAGCGGGCGCACGCCGGACCAGCTGGAAACGACATCCTCGGGTGCGATCTGGCGGACGAAGTGGCGGTTCACAGCGGCGCAGAGGTAGCCGATTTCGTCGGCGTCGATCACCGCATCCTCGGGCCGGTCGACGGGAACGTCGGTGGTGCCGATCTCGGTGAAGCCGTCCTGATAGGGAATGGCAAAGACGATGCGGCGGTCGGGCTGCTGCAGGATATAGGCGTGGTCGCCCGCGTAGAGGCGCGGCACGACGATGTGGCTGCCTTTCACCAGCCGCACGTTGCTGTGGCTCGCCACGCCCAGCCTGTCGAGCAGCAGATGGACCCATGGCCCCGCGGCGTTGACCATTGCACGGGCGGTGATGCTGCGCCCGTCGGCGAGCGTGGCGCGCCAGCCGCCGGGGATCCGCTCCGCCCTGTCGAGCGCGCAGTACGTGGCCACGGTTGCGCCATTGGCGGCGGCGTCCAATGCATTGGCGAGCGTCAGCCGCGCATCGTCGACGAACGCGTCCCAATAGACGAAGCCGCTCGCGCCCCCCTTGAGCGGCGCCGTGAAGGCGGTGTCACGCGTCCGCAGTCCGCGCGATCGCGGCAGCGACGACCGCCCGCCGAGCAGGTCGTAGAGATAGAGGCCGGCGCGGACCATCCACCACGGCCGCACCGCATGTTCGTGCGGCAGGACGAACTCCAGCCCGTGGATCAGGTGCGGCGCGGCGTGGAGCAGCCGCTCGCGTTCGTGCAGCGCCTCTCGCACCAGCTTGAACTCGTAATATTCGAGGTAGCGCAGGCCGCCGTGGATCAGCTTGGTCGATTTCGACGAGGTCTCGCCGGCCATATCGCCCTTGTCGACCAGCAGCACGTCGAGGCCGTTCAGCGCCGCCTCCCGCGCGATGGCGCAGCCGTTGATGCCGCCGCCGACGATCAGCAGGTCGTGGTCCAAATGCTCGTCCCCCTTCGTCATGCCGGACTTGTCCCGGCATCCACCGGGCCACCAGAACCGTCGCTGTCGACCTTGCGGAACAGTGGGCCCCGGAACAAGTCCGGGGTGACGACTTGATCGGGAGTATCTATCTCTCGGCGATGCCTCGTTCCAAACCCACGCCCGGCCTGCCGTCCCGCCAGCAGGTGCTCGACTTCATCGCCACGTCGGACACGCCCGCCGGCAAGCGCGAGATCGCGCGCGCCTTTGGCCTCGCCGGGCAGGAGAAGATCAAGCTCAAGGCGCTGTTGAAGGACATGGCCGACGAAGGCCTGATCGATTCGTCGCGCGGCCGCGCGTTTCACCAGATGGGCGGCCTGCCCAAAGTGACGGTGCTGCGCGTCGCCGATATCGACGAGGGCGGCAATGTCTGGGCGGTGCCCGAGAGCTGGCACGCCGATACGCCGCCACCCAAGGTGCGGGTGCGCGAGCGATCGAAGAAGGGCGCGCTCGGGGTCGGCGACCGCTTCCTCGGCCGTACCGAGGAGGTCGGCAACGGCTGGATCGCGCATCCGATGAAGCGGCTGGCGCGCGGCGAGGAGATGATGCTCGGCGTGCTGCGCGAGGAAGGCGGGCGGCTGTGGCTGCAGGGCGTCGAGAAGAAGGAGCGGCGCGACTTCGCCGTGTCCGATGCCGGCGATGCCCAGCCGGGCGACCTGGTGCGCGCGGAGAAGATCGGGCGCGGCGCGCGGGTGACCGCGAAGGTGGTCGAGCGGCTGGGCGATCCGTTCGCGCCGCGCAGCTTCTCGCTGATCGCGATCGAGAAGCTGGCAATCCCCGATACCTTCTCCGATCGCGTGCTCGACGAGGCGGTGCGCGTTTCGAAGCTCCGGCTTGACGAGGCACCGCGCGAGGATCTCACGCACGTGCCGATCGTCGCGATCGATCCCGCCGATGCGCGCGACCATGACGATGCGGTGTGGGCGGCGCCCGACGACGACTCCGCGAACGCCGGCGGCTGGCAGGCGATCGTCGCGATTGCCGACGTGAGCTTCTACGTCCGCCCCGGCTCGGCGCTCGATGCCGAGGCGCGGCGGCGCGGCAACAGCGTCTATTTTCCCGATCGCGTCGTGCCGATGCTGCCCGAGACGCTGTCGGCCGACATGTGTTCGCTCAAGCATGGCGAGGATCGTGCGGCCCTGGCGTGCCATCTGCAGGTGACGAAGGCGGGCGCGCTGAAGAGCTGGCGCTTCACCCGCGCCACCGTGCGCATCGCGGCGAACATCGCCTATGAGGATGCCCAGGCAACGATCGATGCGGGCAAGGGCGATTGGTTCGACGCGCTGGAGCCGCTGTGGGACTGCTGGCACGCGCTCTACAAGGCGCGTGAGAAGCGCGAGCCGCTCGATCTCGATCTCCCCGAACGGCGCATCGTGCTCGACGAGACCGGCCGCATCCTCTCGGTCGCCCCGCGCGAGCGGCTCGACGCGCACAAGCTGATCGAGGATTACATGATCGCCGCCAACGTCGCCGCGGCAAAGGCGCTGGAGGCGAAGAAGGCGCCGGTCATGTACCGCGTCCACGAGCCGCCCAGCCGCGAGAAGCTGGTCGCGCTGAAGGACTATCTCAAGACCTTCGACCTGGAGTTCGCGCTCGGCCAGGTGATCAAGCCGGCCACCTTCAACCGCGTGCTGGCGCGCGTCGGCGACGCCGATTTCAAGCCGCAGGTGATGGAGCAGGTCCTGCGCAGCCAGACCCAGGCCTATTACGCGCCCGATAATCACGGCCATTTCGGGCTGGCGCTGGGCTCCTACGCGCATTTCACCTCGCCCATCCGCCGCTATGCCGATCTCGTGGTGCATCGCGCGCTGGTCGACGCCTATGGCCTCGGCCCCGGCGGCCTGACGGCGGACGACGCGGCGCAGATGGACCGCATCGGCGAGCAGATCTCGATGCTCGAACGCCGCGCGATGGAGGCCGAGCGCGACACGATCGACCGCTATGTCGCCGCCTATCTCGCCGAGCGCGTCGGCGAGGTGGTCGAGGCGCGGATCACCGGCGTACTCAATTTCGGCTTCTTCGCCACCGTCGAGGGCGTGGGCGGCGATGGCCTGATGCCGGCGCGCGACCTGGGCCGCGAGTATTTCCGCTATGACGAGGCGGCGCAGCAACTGGTCGGAGAGGAGACGGGCACGACCTATGCCTCGGGCCAACGCCTGCGGCTGCGGCTGGCCGAAGCGAACCCGGTATCCGGCGCGCTGCGCTTCGAACTGCTGCCCGAGGATCGCGACGGCGCGCCGCGCGCGAAGAAGCCCGTCCGCCAAATCAAGCGCCGCGGCCGCCCCGCCAATATCCGCCATCAGGGGCGGAAACGGTAGCTTATTTGCCCGCTGCGGCGGGGCAGGAGCCCAGCCAGTGGCCGGTGTCGCGCGCGGTCATCGTTACGCGATGGCCGTTGGCCATGCCGCTGCCATGGATCGTCAGGTCGAAATCGGCGGCCGAATAGCTGCCGTTGCCGGTGACGGTGAAATTGGTCGTGCCGTAATGGCAGCTGCCCGAGACGTTCAGCTTGCCGCCGCGCGCGGTGACCGACAGGCCGGCACACTCGTCGGCCGCGCCGGCGCGCAGGAAACCGGCGATGCTGCGCGTTTCTTCGGGCGAATAGCAGGAGCGATCGCTGTTCGTCCGCGTCGCGGCGGCGCTGGCGGGCGGCGCCTTGCCGTCGATCGTGTCGAGATGGAAGGTCGAATCCTGCTGCCACTGCCCGTGGAGCAGGTCGCCCGCCGGGGTGGCAGCGCCGAGCAGCGCGAGCGCGGCGGCGGTGACGATCCAGATCTGCATCGGCGTAGCTCCCGTCCAGTTGCGAGCATGTGACTGCGCCTCCATATTCGCATCCGATGGCAATTCAAATCCGCACCAGCCTGGCCGAACCCGACACCGGACAGTCGTTCGTCCCGCATCGGCCGCAGCGCCCCGACAAGACCGAGGGCGGCAAGCGCTTCAGGATCGTCAGCGATTACGAACCCGCCGGCGACCAGCCCACCGCGATCCGCGAGCTGGTCGACACCGCGCGCGCCGGCGAGCGTGACCAGGTGCTGCTGAGCGTCACCGGATCGGGCAAGACCTTCACCATGGCCAAGGTGATCGAGGAGCTGCAGCGCCCGGCGCTGATCCTCGCCCCCAACAAGATTCTGGCCGCCCAGCTCTACGGCGAGTTCAAGTCGTTCTTTCCCGACAACGCCGTCGAATATTTCGTCAGCTACTACGATTATTACCAGCCCGAGGCCTATGTGCCGCGCTCCGACACGTACATCGAGAAGGAAAGCTCGGTGAACGAGGCGATCGACCGGATGCGCCATTCGGCGACGCGCGCGCTGCTGGAACGCGACGACGTGATCATCGTCGCCTCGGTGAGCTGTCTCTACGGCATCGGCTCGGTCGAAACCTATTCGGCGATGATCTTCGATCTGAAGAAGGGGCAGACGGTCGATCAGCGCGAGATCGTCCGCAAGCTCGTCGCGCTGCAATACAAGCGCAACGACGCCGCCTTCGCGCGCGGCACTTTCCGGGTGAAGGGCGACAACCTCGAAATCTTCCCCTCGCACTATGAGGACACCGCGTGGCGCGTGTCGTTCTTCGGCGACGAGATCGAGGAGATCGTCGAGTTCGATCCGCTGACCGGGAAGAAGGTCGCGAGCCTCGATCACGTCCGCGTGTTCGCCAATTCGCACTATGTCACGCCGGGGCCAACGCTCAAGCAGGCGATGGAGGGCATTCGCCACGAGCTTGCCGAGCGGCTGAAGGAGTTGGAGGCCGAGGGCAAGCTGCTCGAGCATCAGCGGCTCGAACAGCGCACCAACTTCGATCTGGAGATGATCGCGGCGACGGGCAGCTGCGCCGGTATCGAGAATTACTCGCGCTTCCTGACCGGCCGCCTGCCCGGCGAGCCGCCGCCGACCTTGTTCGAATATCTGCCCGAGAACGCTTTGCTGTTCGTCGATGAAAGCCACCAGACGATCGGTCAGATCAACGGCATGTCGCGCGGCGACCACAAGCGCAAGATTACGCTCGCGGAGTATGGCTTCCGCCTGCCGTCGGCGATCGACAATCGCCCGCTTCGCTTCAACGAATGGGACGCGATGCGCCCGCAAACCACCTATGTCTCGGCCACGCCCGGCGGCTGGGAGATGGAGCGGACCGGCGGAGTGTTTGCCGAACAGGTGATCCGTCCCACCGGGCTGATCGACCCTCCGGTGGAAATCCGTCCGGTCGAGGAGCAGGTGCAAGACCTGATCCAGGAGTGCAAGAAAACCGCCGAGGCGGGTTATCGCACGCTCGTCACCACACTGACCAAGCGGATGGCGGAGGATCTGACCGAATATATGCACGAGGCGGGGCTGAAGGTCCGCTACATGCACTCGGATACCGAGACGCTGGAACGGATCGAATTGATCCGCGACCTGCGCATGGGGGTGTATGACGTGCTGGTCGGGATCAACCTGCTGCGCGAAGGCCTCGACATTCCGGAATGTGGCCTCGTCGCGATCCTCGACGCCGACAAGGAGGGCTTCCTGCGTTCGGAGACCTCGCTGATCCAGACGATCGGCCGCGCCGCACGCAACGTCGACGGGCGCGTGATCCTCTATGCCGATCGCATGACCGGCAGCATGGAGCGCGCGCTCAACGAAACCTCGCGCCGCCGCGAAAAGCAGCTCGCGTACAACCAGGAACACGGCATCACGCCGGAGACGGTGCGCAAGCAGATCGGCGACATCATCGCCCATGTCGCGTCGAAGGACCAGGTCACGGTCGAGATCGACGAGGATCGGCCGCACATGGTCGGCCACAACCTGCGCGCGTACATCGAGGAACTCGAAAAGAAGATGCGCGCCGCCGCCGCCGATCTCGAATTCGAGGAAGCCGGCCGCCTGCGCGACGAAATCCGCGCATTGGAGGCGGAGGAGCTCGGTCTGCCCGAAACCGAGCACAAGGCGCCGGTGATGGGCCGATCGAATGAAGGCAAGCCCGGCACGCGCAAGACGCGCTACGGCAAGCAGCAGAAGATGCGGATGGCGGGCGGTAAACGGGGGCGGTGACGCCTCTGTTCGGCAACCGTCCTTTGCCGGCCGGGCGCGGTTGGTGCCGGATCGGGCAGGACGCAGGGCATTTCCGCTGTCAGCTCGGCAGGTCGGCGCGATCGGCGGCGCTCGACCGTATCGTGCCTCGCGCCGCCTGATCGGGGTTGAGGCGGGGGCGGCGAGGCCGCATAAGCAGCCGCCATGCGCAAGCTCCTCGCCTTTCTGGCTCTTCCGCTCATTGCCGGCTGTGTGCCGAGTGTCGCCCCTCCGGTGCGCGCGCCGCAGCCGCGCTACGTGCCGCCGCCCGCTCCCACACCGATCCCGACGCCCAAGCTCAGCGGCGATTGGCGCGACTGGCCGCTGACGCCGGGCGACTGGGTCTATCGCAAGGATGCGCGCGGCGGCCTGTCGATGTTCGGGCAGCGCGGACAGGATGCGGTGTTCACCATCCGCTGCGACGCGCACCAGCGGCGGATCTATCTGTCGCGCGCCGGCAACGCGCCGGGCAGCCCGCCGATGACCATCGTCACCACCAGCACGACCCGCGCGGTGCCCACCCGGCCGACCGGCGGCACGCCCCCTTATATGGCGGCCGAACTGATGCCGACCGACCAGCTGCTCGATGCCATGGGCTACAGCCGCGGCCGCTTCGTCGTCGAACAGGCCGGCCTGCCGACGCTCGTCATTCCCGCCTGGCCGGAGATCGAAAGGGTCACCGAGGACTGCCGGCGGTGAAACGCTGGACGGCGATTGTCGCGTTGACGGCGCTGGCGGCGTGTTCGCGCCAGCCGGCTGTCAACCAGGCGACGCCCACACCGACACCGACCCCGACACCGCCGCCGACGCCCGCCGCGACCAGCGCCCAGGGCAGCGCCGCCTTGCCCGCGCCGGAACTCGGCGGCGTCACCACCGCACCGGGCGGATGGCGGTTTCAGGTATCGGGCGCGGGCGACCAGGCGGTGTTCGGCGTGGCCGGCCAGCCGTCGCAATTCGCGCTCCGGTGCGACGCGGAGCATCGGCGCATCGTCTTCTCGCGCGCCGCCTCGGGCGGCAGCGGCGGCACCATGCAGATCGTCGCGACCGACGGCGCCGCGACGTTCAACGCCGCGCCGGATGCGCAGGGCCGGCTGATCGCCAGCGATCAGGTCACCGACACCTTCCTGACCCAGGTGCTGGCCGAGGCCGCGGACCGGATCGGCGTGAAGATCGGCGACAATCCGACGCTGGCGATGCCGGCCGATCCGGTGATCGGCCAGACCATCCGCCGCTGCGCCGCACCGCGCGGATAATGCGCCGTCGCCGTGGCGACAGAGACTAGTGCTGAAGGAAGAAGACGCGCCGCGGATCACGCCGGCGCAGACGAGAGAGAATCGTCGAATCCGCGACGAATTACAAGACTTGTTTCCGCTAGTCCGATGATTCACAGTCGAGTCGTGGCAGGTAATGCCACGCCGTGCTTCAACTAGCGAAAGGAGGTGATCCGATGTCTCATGGTTCAGCAATGGGGTCGGTTCAGTTCGTTCGGGAGACGCACCGCTAATCTCCGCCGGGCGCCTGCGGGGGGTATCCTCCCCCAGTCAACGCGGACGTCCACAGGAATAGCGGTTCGCATGGTCTCCCGGGCTGGAGCTTCCGGCCGCTGACCATGCGAGAGGCTGTCGGGCCCTGGGAAGGGCTCGGCAGCCTCTTTCATTTTTGCCTTTCGCCATCGCCTTGATCGACGTTCTTGCATCGCTGCGCACCGTGTCTAGACCTGTCGTATAGCGACGGGGGCAGGGGGGATATCATGCGGACGATCAGGATCATGTTGCTGGCGAGCGCCTTGGCAGCCGCCACCGCGGCATCGGCCGCCGACCGGCCGCAGCCGGGGACGCCGGTCAATATCGTCGAGGCATCGATCGACGACCTGCACGCCGCGTTGGCAAGCGGCAAGACGACCAGCGAAGCGATCACCCGTGCCTATCTCGCCCGCATTGCGGCGATGGATCGCCAGGGGCCGACGCTGCGTGCGGTGATCGCGCTCAATCCCGATGCGGTCGCCCAGGCGAAGGCCGCCGACGCGCGCCGCCGTGCCGGCAAGCCGCTAGGGCCGCTCGATGGCGTCCCGATCCTGATCAAGGACAATATCGAGACGAAGGATCCGATCCCCACCACCGCGGGCAGCCTGGCGCTGAAAGACAATGTCACCCATCGCGACGCACCGGTGGTGGCGGAGCTGCGTGCCGCGGGCGCGGTGATCCTGGGCAAGACCAACCTCTCCGAATGGGCCAACATCCGGTCGAGCCGCGCGATGAGCGGCTGGAGCGCGGTCGGCGGGCTGGTGCGTAATCCCTATGCGTTCGATCGCACCGCCTGCGGCTCCTCCTCGGGCTCGGGCGCGGCGGTGGCGGCGAGCTTCGCCGCCGCGGCGCTGGGGACGGAGACCGACGGATCGGTGGTCTGCCCGTCGTCCGTCAACGGGATCGTGGGGCTGAAGCCGACGGTAGGGCTGGTCAGCCGCACGCACATCGTGCCGATCAGCCACAGCCAGGATACCGCCGGCCCGATGGGGCGCAGCGTGCGTGACGTTGCGCTGATGCTGGACGCGATGACCAACGCCGACCCGGCCGATCCGGCGACGCAGAAGCGGCCAGCGGGCAGCGCGGGGCTGCCGCCCTATGCATCGGTGCTGCAGCGCGGCGCGCTGAACGGGATGCGCATCGCCGTCGTTCGTCCCGACATGGCGCCCGATCTCGCCGCCGGCTATGACGCCGCGCTGGCGGTGCTGAAGGCCGCGGGCGCGACGCTGATCGAGGTCGAACAACCGGAGCTGAAGGGGCTGGGCGATGCCGAGACAGCGGTGTTGCAGACTGAACTCAAGGCCGATCTCAACGCCTATCTCGCCACCACGCCGCCGAGCGTGAAGACGCGGACGCTGGCCGACGTGATCGCCTTCGACGAGGCGCACAAGCAGGCGGAAATGCCCTATTTCGGGCAGGACTATTTCCTGGCGGCCGAGAAGACCAAGGGGCTCGACGATCCGGCCTACCTGGCGGCGCGGGCGAAGTCGCTTGAGCTCGCCGGCAAGCAGGGGATCGACGTTATGCTCCGGACGGCGAACGCGACCATTCTGGTCGAGCCGACCTATGGCCCCGCCTGGCTGACCGATCCGGTCTATGGCGATCAATATAACGGGCCGAGCGCCTCGACCCTGCCGGCGGTATCGGGTGATCCCGACCTGACGGTGCCGATGGGGTTGGTCTACGGGTTGCCGGCCGGGCTGTCGTTCATCGGTCCGGCGTATAGCGAGCGGACCTTGCTCGCCGCCGGCTATGACTTCGAGCAGGCGAGCCATGCGCGCGTGCCGCCCGGCTATGCCCCCACCGTCCCGACCGGACCGGGCGTCGACGGCGTCGGCGAGCGATAGCGGCTACGCGGCTTCCGCCATCTCCGCGGCGAGCCAGGTCGAGAAGGCCCGCATCGCCGGCGTTTCGGGACGCGATAGCAGCCGGGTCAGCCAATAGCGGCCGGTGTCGATAGTGATCGCGAAGGGCTGAACGAGCCGCTCGGCGAACAGGGCGTCCTGGAACATCGCCACCGGCGCCAGCGCCACGCCCAGCCCCGCCTCGGCGGCGGCGACCATCAGCGAGGAGCTGTCGAACACCGGCCCGTGCAGCGACGGGGCCGGCACGCCGGCGGCGTCGAACCAGCACGGCCATTCGTCGGCGCGATAGGAACGCAGCAGCGTCTCGCCGGCCAGCGCCGCCGGGCTGCCGAGCCGCGCCGCCATCGCCGGCGTGCACAACGGGCTGAGCGGCGCAGCCATTATCGGATCGGCATGGGTGCCGTGCCACGCACCGTCGCTGAACCGGATCGCGAGATCGAGCCCCTCGCCGGCGAGATCGACGCGGTTGTTGTTGGTCATCACCCTGAGGTCGATCTGGGGATGGTCTTGGGCAAAGCGGCCCAGCCGCCGCATCAGCCATCCCGCCGCGAAGGTACCGACCACACCCACCGTCAACACGTCGCGCAGCCGCCCCTCGGCATAGCGATCGAGCGTCGCGCCGATACGATCGAAGGCGTCGCCCACCACCGGCACCAGCGCCTGCCCCTCGTCGGTCAGCGCCAGCCCGCGCGGCAGGCGCCGGAACAGTGTGACGCCCAGCCGATCCTCCAGTTGCGCCACCTGATGGCTCACCGCGCCCTGGCTGACGCGCAGTTCGAGCCCGGCGCGGGTGAAGTTGAGATGACGCGCCGCCGCCTCGAAGGCGCGCAAGGCATTGAGCGGCAACTGGGCGCGGTCCATCGCCAAGGCATGATGATAATTCATGGCTGTGTCGAGATTTGATGATTTGTCGGGCATGACCCCGCTCGGCCAGAATGCCCCTGTTCCAGAGGGGAGGCCGATGATGCGCCAGACTGGCCGAGCGATGCTGATGGCGATTTTGTTATTGTCAGGCGGTTTGCCGAGCGCCGCGCACGCTTCGGACCCGCCGCAGTCGGACCGCTGGCTCGACAGGTGGCGCCGCGGTGGCGAGCAGGTGCTGCTTTGGCCGGCGGGCTATGCAATCACCAGGCCCGAAGTCACCGGGCCGGAGACCGCGAGCGCCAATATCGTGCGGCCGACGATGACGATCTACCGGCCGACGGGCGCGAACAGCGGGGCCGCGCTGATGGTGTTTCCGGGCGGTGGTTACCAGGGGCTGGCGGTCGGGCTGGAAGGCACCGAGGTCTGCGACTGGCAACGCGGATCGGCATGACCTGCGTGGTGCTGCGCTATCGCGTGCCGCAGACCTGGTGGCACGCCGACTGTCGTTGCCAGCGCCAGCCGACACCGTTCCTGCCGCTGCAGGACGCCGAGCGAGCGATGGGGCTGCTGCGGCAGCGCGCCGCCAGGCTGGGCATCGATCCACATCGCATCGGCGTGATCGGCTTTTCGGCCGGCGGCCATCTGGCGACCGCGATCAGCAATGCGACGGCGCGCAGCTACCCGCTGGTGGATGCAGCCGACCGGCTGAGCGCGCGGCCCGATTTCGCCATGCCGATCTACCCTGGCCATCTCTGGTCGGGTGACGGCGGGTCGGGCGCGAAGGAGGTCAAGTTGTTCGCCTTCGATGCCGTCCGCGGCGATGCGCCGCCGACGTTCGTCGTCCAGGCCGAGGACGATCCGGTCGACGATGTTCGCAACGCGATCAGCTATTTCCTCGCGCTCAAGGCCGCCAAAGTCCCGGTCGAGATGCACATCTGCGCGCATGGTGGTCACGCCTTCGGACTGCGGCCGAGCGCACAACCGATCTCGCGTTGGCCGGCGCTGGCGCAGACCTGGCTTCACACCATCGGCATGCTTAAGGAGACGAAATGATGCGCAGGATCAAGCGGGCGCTGGCACTGGTGGCGCTGGTTGCGATGTCGGGCAGCGCCGCGGCGCAGACGCTGGGCGGCCCACTGCCGACGGGGCAATGGCAACCGCGCGCCGGGCTCCAGCAGGTGCCGCTGTGGCCTGCCGGGCTCAAGATCGCGCAGCCGGAGACCAGCGATCCGGAAAGCGCGTGGTATGGCCACAAGCTCGTCGGGGGAAAGCCGTATCAGGCGATCATCGACGTCACCCGGCCGACGATGACGATCTACCCGCCCAAGGTAAGTAATACCGGCGCTGCGCTGATGGTGTTTCCCGGCGGCGGCTATGAAGCGCTGGCGATCGACCTGGAGGGCAGCGAGGTCTGCGATTGGGCGACAGGACTGGGCATGACCTGCGTGGTGCTCAAGTATCGTGTGCCGCAGGATTGGCATCCCAAGGACAGAGCGGGTCATTACCTGCCGCAACGCCAGCCGGTGCCGTTTCTGCCGCTGCAGGATGCCGAGCGCGCGATGGGGCTGTTGCGGCAGCGCGCCGCGAGCCTGGGCGTGGACCCGCACAGGATCGGCGTGGTCGGCTTCTCGGCAGGGGGGCATCTCGTCACCGCGATCAGCAACGCGACGGGGCGAAGCTATGCACCCGTTGACGCCGCCGACCGGCTGAGCGCGCGGCCCGATTTCGCCATGCCGATCTATCCCGGCCATCTATGGTCGGGTCATGGCACCGATCTCTACGCCTTCGATATCGTCCGCGCCGCCGCGCCGCCGACCTTCATCGTCCAGGCGGAGGACGATCCGGTCGACGATGTGCGCAATTCGATCAGCTATTTCCTGGCGCTGCGCGAGAAGAAGGTGCCGGTCGAGATGCACATCTACGCCCATGGCGGCCATGCATTCGGGCTCAGGCCCACGGCGCAGCCGATAACCCGCTGGCCGACACTGGCGGAAAAATGGCTGCGCACGATCGGCATGCTGCCGCCGCGATAGGCTATTCCAGCAGCTCGGGCCGGATGTGGGTGGCGCGCACCGACATGCTCACCTCCAGCGCGAACATCACCAGCCCCGATATCAACAGCACCATCGCCAGAATGAAGATCAGCGCCACCTCGGTGCCGATCAGCAGCTTGGTGAGCTTGCCGATGAACAACAGCGCGACCACCGAGCAGGTGGCGATCGCGCTCCCCGTACACAGGAACAGCGCGGCGTTGATCACCCGCATGCGGCGGGAGAGCAGGCGCAATTCCCATACGTGGCGATCATGCTCGCGGCCCGTTGAGCTCGGGTGCAGGCTCTCCAGCGCGCGGGCGCGGTCGATCACGCGCGCCAGCCGGCCGGCGAAGACGTTGAGCAGCGCGCCGATGCCGGCGAGCATGAACACCGGGCTCAGCGACAGCTGGATGGTCTGCGCGATGGTGGAGACGGCGGGGAACATTTCCATGGTTGGAAACATGATGCTGCGAAATGCGCCGGATGCAAGCGCAAGCAGGAGCGTGGCCAATGATCACCTACATCACCGACCCGGTCGATGGCGTCGTCGAGTTCACGGTGGAAGGCGGTGTGACGCGCGAGGATTATGACCGCGTCGTCGCCGAGATGGAGGGCGCGATCGCGCAGTTCGGCAAGCTGCGCCTGATCGAGGTGATAGAGGATCTGGGCGGGGTCGACAGCGCGATCTGGTGGCGCGACATCTCCTGGGCCTACCAGCACATCAAGGATATCGCGCGCTGCGCGGTGGTGACCGACATGGGCTGGATCGGCCCTGTCACCCGGGCTGCCGGCGCCTTGGTCGCTGCCGAAATCCGCGCCTTCCCGCTGGCGGAGCTCGATTCGGCGCGTGCCTGGGTCCGCGGGGCGTGACGTCCACCGCTTGGTAACCGCCGCCGGCTAGGCCCATCGACATGGTCAAGCCGATGTCCCTCGACAGTTTCGCCCGGCTACCCGCGCGGACGCGCGCGGTGACCGTCGACGGCCTGTCCGGGCTGATCGACCAGGTCGCCCAGGGTGCGGCACCGGCGCAGCAGTTCCTGCGCTACCAATGGTATGCCGACGCACTGGCAGCGGATCGCGCGGCGGCGCGCACCATCGTGGTGGAGAGCGACGGCGAACCGGTGATCGCGCTGCCGCTGGTCGGCTTCGATCGCCGGATAGCGATGATCGCCGGGCCGGAGACGCCGTTCCGCAGCTTCCCGGCGCGGCTGGAGGCGGGAGAGGCGGCGTTCGATACGCTGGTCCGCCAGCTGGCGCGCGAGGTCAGTGCGCTGGCACTCGGCCCGTGCCCGGCAGACGATCGCGCGCTTGCCGGCCTGCTTGCGGCGGCGCGGGCGCGGCGCTGGTCGGTACGACAGCGGCAAGTGGTGGCCGGGCATGCCGATGGCGCTTCGGTGCTCGCTGCGCTGGATGCGCGGGGCGCGCAGCCCACCGACCGCTCCGAATGGCTGATCGCGCGCACGGGCCTCGCCGGGTGGCTCGCGTGTCTCGGCTGGCGTCAGGCGCGGCGGTAGCGGAAGTACCAGACCTCATGGCCCTGCCGGCGGGCCTTGCGTTCGTAGCGCGTCTCCGGCCAGTCCGTCGGACGCTCCAGGAAGTCGCGCGGGGTCGTGGCCAGCCAGTCGAAGTCGGTCCGCGTGTTCATCACCATCATCGCCCAGCGGCAGTAGGTCGGGTCGTCGGTGCCGAGGCGGAACTCGCCGCCGGGTTTCAGCTTCGCGGCGATGACATCGAGCGGGCCCGGATTGACCATCCGCCGCTTGGCATGGCGCGCCTTGGGCCAAGGATCGGGATGCAGCAGATAGACACGCTCCAGCGAGGCATCGGGCAGGCGCTCGAGCACCGTCAGCGCATCGCCCATGTGCAGCCGGACGTTGTCGAGCGCGCCGTCGCGGATGTGGTTCAGCGCGCCGACCACACCGTTCAGGAACGGCTCGCAGCCGACAAAACCGTGCGCCGGCCGCGCGGCGGCCTGTGCGGCGAGATGCTCGCCGGCGCCGAAGCCGATTTCCAGCTCCAGCGGACGCGTGTCGCCGAACAGCGTCGCGGCGTCTAGCGCGCCGGTCTCCGGCAACGCCACGCGCGGCAGCAGCTCCTCGACGAGCGCGGCCTGGCCAGCGCGCAGCTTGTGCCCCTGGCGGCGGCCGTAGAGCCGGCGGATGGTGGTCGGATCGTTCATCAAGGCCCCGCTATGCGAGCCGCCGCCGCCGGGCAAGGGGCGCTGCGGCTGGTTGCCGCCGCCGCAGGACGCTAAAAGAGCGCGTAATGGCGGAGACTCGCAACATCGTCGTGCTGACCGGCGCCGGCATTTCCGCGCAAAGCGGGCTGGCGACCTTCCGCGGCCCCGACGGCCTGTGGGAAGGGCACCGCGTCGAGGATGTCTGCACGCCGGCGGCACTGGCGCGCGATCCGGAGACGGTCCACCGCTTCTATGACGAGCGGCGGGCCGCGCTGTCGCGGGTCGGCCCCAATGCCGCGCACCGGGCGCTGGCCCGGCTCGACCGCGCGTGGCCGGGCGATCTGTTGATCGTCACCCAGAATGTCGACGACCTGCACGAGCGCGCCGGGGCGAAACGGCTGCTGCATATGCATGGCGAACTGCTGTCGGCGTTGTGCGCTGCGTGCGGCGAGCGCGAGCCATGGGCCGGGCCGATGGGCGAGGGCGCGGTCTGCGTCGCCTGCGATGCGCCGTCGCTTCGCCCCGACATCGTGTTCTTCGGCGAGATGCCGTACCAGATGGAACGGATCGAGCGCGCGATCGCCGCGTGCGACCTGTTCGTGTCGATCGGCACCTCGGGCGCGGTCTATCCCGCCGCCGGGTTCGTGCAGATGGCGCGCTATGCCGGGGCGCGGACACTGGAGCTTAATCTCGATCCTTCCGAAGGCAGCGCCTTTTTCCACGAGACGCGGCTCGGCCCGGCAAGCGACCTGGTGCCGGCGTGGGTTGAAGGACTGATCGACCGGGAGGGCTGACGCGCCGTGTCGCCGATCGGGCCTCGCCAACCGCGCGCGGTCTAAAACCCTGGCAACTCACCTCTCACGACGGGACGGATAGCCTGTTCCGGCCGTCTCGCGTGGGTGATGCCCGTTTTCTACTCTCGCTCCGATCTCGCTGCCGACCTATTTTGGCGGCCTCCTGGGCACCAGATCGTTTGTACGCGGCTTCCGCCTGGCGTACCGCGCGCCGCCTGGACGCAGCTCGACCATGGCGTGAACGGGCGCCGGACCGTGGGACAATATAGTTGCCG
>JBQCHA010000014.1:0-5609 GCA_051955175.1 Sphingomonas sp. | reverse complement strand
CGATCTCGACGCGCTCGGCTTCAACCTCGTCGGTTATGGCTGCACCACCTGTATCGGCAATTCCGGCCCCCTGCCGGAAGCCCTCTCGGAGTTCATCAACGCCAACGATCTGGTCGCGGCCTCGGTGCTTTCGGGCAACCGCAACTTCGAGGGCCGGGTGAACCCCGACGTGCGCGCCAACTACCTGGCCTCGCCGCCGCTGGTCGTCGCCTATGCGCTGAAGGGCACGGTGACCGAGGACATGGAAGCGACGCCGATCGGCACGGGCTCGGACGGCCAGGACGTGTTCCTGAAGGACATCTGGCCGACCGCGCAGGAAGTGCGCGACATGATCGACGCCAACATCGACGACGACATGTTCCGCGCGCGCTACGGCAATGTCTATGCCGGTGACGAGCGCTGGCAGGACATCGACGTCGAGGGCTCGGAGGTGTTCCAGTGGCGCGCCGGCTCCACCTACGTCGCCAACCCGCCCTATTTCGAGGGCATGCAGATGACCCCGGCGCCGGTCCCCGACATCGTCGAGGCCAAGCCGCTGGCGATCCTGGGCGATTCGATCACCACCGATCACATCTCCCCCGCCGGCAGCATCAAGGCGGACTCGCCTGCCGGAATTTACCTTCAAAATCATCAGGTTAGCCGCCAGGACTTCAATTCCTACGGCTCGCGTCGCGGCAATCATGATGTGATGATGCGGGGCACCTTCGCGAACATCCGCATCAAGAACGAAATGGTGCCCGGCATCGAAGGCGGCATGACCAAGTATGAAGGCGAGGTCATGCCGATCTACGACGCCGCGATGCGTCACAAGGCCGACGGCACGCCGCTGGTCGTCGTGGCGGGCAAGGAATACGGCACCGGCTCGAGCCGCGACTGGGCGGCAAAAGGCACGATTTTGCTGGGGGTTCGCGCCGTGATCGCCGAATCGTTCGAGCGTATCCATCGTTCGAACCTGGTCGGCATGGGCGTGCTGCCGCTGCAGTTCGCAGAGGGCGTGTCGCGCGAGACGCTGAAGCTCGACGGCAGCGAGACCTTCACCATCCAGAACGTGGCGGAAATCCGCCCGCGTCAGGAGGTCGAGGTCAAGCTGGCGCGCACCGACGGCTCGACCGAGACGTTCAAGACGCGCTGCCGGATCGATACCGTCAACGAGCTGGAATACTTCCTGAACGGCGGCATCCTGCAGTACGTCCTGCGCAACCTCGCTGCGAGCTGAGCAAGCAAAAGGGCGGGGAGGGCGCCATCGCCGCTCCCCGCCCTAAATTGCCGTGTGAACGCCGGCGCTGGCGCCAGCGGCGTGCTTCAATCGACCGCGACCGAGATCGTCACGACGTCGGAATAGACGCCGGCGCGCTTGTCCTTGGTATCCCCGATCACGAACGAGATCGGCAGCGTCGCGGTCCGCCGGCCGGGGCGGTTGTCGGAAACATAGCCCCGCGCCGAATTGGCCGCCGCAACCCGGCCGTCGATCAGCATCTGGTACGGAATCGACCATTGCGTGCCGGCGAGCTGCAGCTTGCCGTTGTTCTGCGATTCGACGCCCAGCCGGAAAGCCCGCGTGCTCTGCACGTTGAGCTGCAGCGGCACCTTGGCCAGCCCTTCGGTGAGGTCGCCCAGATCCACGTCGGCACGGCCCTTCACCCGCGTGAAGGCGCCGGCGAGCGTCATCACGGCCGACGGCAGAACGTCGATGCCGACGGTCAGTTGCCGCTGCGTGATGATCGCGCCATTGGCTTCCTCGGCCTCCATCAGCAGCGTCTGGCTGAACAGACCGTCGCTGGTAAGGCGGTCGGGGTCGATGGCGAGAATGTAGCGCACCTGCTGCTGGCCGCGGGCGGGGATCACCACCGGCGGATTGTTGACCCGGCGCACCGTGCGGCCGGCGAGCGGCGTCGCGTCATAACCGTCGGTCTCGTCGACCAGCGAATAGGGCACCGGCGCGCCATTGTCGGCGCGCAGCCCGAACGCCGCCTGGTCGGTCATGAACACCGGATAGAAGCGGCATTCCTGATTGCCCTGGTTGATGAACAACAGGTCGTAAGTTCCCGCCGGCTGGTTCGCGCCGAACGGATCGTAGCCGCGGATGATCCAGCTGGTCGAGGCCATGTCGATCTGCAACTGGCAGGTGGTGCTGCGCACCGAGGTGGAGAGGTTCTGCGCCCGGGCCATGCCGCTGCAGCCCAGCGCCAGCGATGCGAGGACGACGGAACGAAGAGCGTTGCGCATGGCGATCCTCATGGTTTGAGCTTGATGGTCTTGAGGTCGACCAGTCCGGTCGTAGTCTTGGGCACGCTGAACTGGAAGGTCTGATCGCGGCCGAACAGGTCGACGCGATAGGTGACGCCAGGACGGAGGTTCTGCACGGCGAAGCGGCCGATCGAGTTGGTGAAGAACGCCATGGATTCGTTGCTCTTGCCGTCGAGCGCGGTCACCCGACCGCCGGCCAGCGACACCGGCTTGCCGTCATATTGATCCAGCGTCCCGGTCGCGCTGACGAAGGCATCGGTACCGATCTCGAGCGCGTAGCCGCTCTTGTACGGCGGCTTCACGCGCACCACGCCTGAGCCGATGTCATAGCCGCGCGGCGGATCCTCCACGTCGTACTGGATCGATTGCAGCGTGTAGGAATTGAGGTAGCCGTTCACGGCACCGCCGAACGTGCCACTCTTGCTCATGTAATCGTCCTTGGCCAGCGACTGGCCGGCAACGACGCTGTGCCCCTTTAGGGTTGGATGCGGGTAGAGGACGGCGAAGCTGTCGCTGATGCGCCGCCCGAGCCCGAAATGGCCGCCGGCGAACGCCAGCGAGGTGCCGACGCGCACCGTGGTGATCTGCTGGTCGCCGACCCTGCCGATATTCTCGCCATAAGCGGACTGGCTGAGCGAGGCATCGAAGCGGTTGCCGGTATAGTCGGCGAACGCCTGAGCGTTGGCCGAGCCGTAATCGCGGCCGGCGATCGCGCCATAGCCGACGCTGCCGATCAGGCCGCTCGGCGAGTGGGTATAAGAGACGGTCGCGTCGTCGGTATTGCTCTCGTAACGCGCTTCGGCGCGGTCGCGATAGCTTGGCTGGAACACCAGGGCGATATTGAAGCCCAGGCCGTTCTGCCGCCCGAATGCGCCGCCGTAATAGGTATAATTGACGCCGCCGCGCACGCTCCACTTTGGCGAGAACCGGTAGGACGTCGTCGCATCGATGCGGTAGCTGTCGCTCGCATTGCCCCGACCCTTGATATAGCTCAGGCCGAGGATCGCGGTGATCTCTTGCGTGAAGGTGCGCGTATAGTTCGCGCTGACGCTCCACGACGAGGGGTTGTCGGGCGCCTCGTTGCCGAGCCCGGCGTAGCGCCGGGAGATGTAGTCGGCGCGCAGCGTCACCGCGTCGACCTTGTCGCCGCGGTCGAGCAGCAGGTCGTAGCTCACGCCTGCGGAGAAGCCGCCGCCGTAGCGCCGCACGCGGCTGCCGGCGAGATCGAACTGGATGCGGCTGCTGTTGGGCAGGATGAATTGCGTCTGCCCGACGACGTTCTGGACGGTCTTGCTCGCCTGCAGGCCGACGCCGACCGCCGGCTTGTTGACGAACGCCTTGCGGAAGAAGCCGGAGAAGGCGAGGTCGCCGTTGTAGACCGGCGACCGCCCGTAGATCGTCGATGTCTTACCGAAATAGGCGCCGTATTCGTAGTCGCCGGGCTCAAGATCGATCGGATCGAGATATGAATTGTAGGCGACCGTCTGCACCACGCCCGCATTGTCGCGGACCTGGATGCTGATGTCATTGCTGCCGGCGATCAGCGGCAGCGTGCTGAGATCGTACGAGCCCGGATCGAGGTGGAACTGGCGCAACAGCGCGCCGTTGCGATACACGTCGATCGTCGAGGCGCGCTGCAGCACGATCTGACGATTGCCTTGCAGGATCGCCGAGCGGAACTGGTCGAAGCGGCGGCGCTCCCGCGACACGCCGATACCGCCCATGCGTACGAAGGTCTGCTGACCGCGGATTTCCGGCTGCAGATCGCCGGCGAAAAAACGACGGAACTTCTCCGGCTGATCGTAGACGAGCCGGACGTAATTGCGATCGAATTCGTAGTTGCTGTTGTTGCTGAGGCCGAATTGATCGGAAAACTCGCCGTCGCCCTCCAGCACCACACCGCCGAACCGGATCGCACCGTCGAGATAGACGCTCGGTGAAAGCAGGCGGTCATCGTTTCCCCACATCTTCGATTCGATGACGTTGACGTTGAGGAAGGCGGAGAACTTCTCCGGCGCCAGGTCCGGCATGTCCTCGTCCTTGCCCGGCGCCGGGAACAGGAACTCGATCGCGCGTTCGGTGGCATCGATCTTGATCACCACCACCGCCAGGGCGCTGGGATCGTAGGTCAGCGAAATGCCCGTGCCGGCAAGCTCGGCGTCGCCGAACGTTTCGTGCGAGCCCAGCGCAGCCTGCAGCTTGGCCGCCGCCTTGGGATTCAGTAGCGGCTTCAGCAGGTCAAGGAACGGCTTGGTCGCCAGCCAGTAGTGATCGTCAGCGGTCAGGTGGATCGGCAACTCGCCGAGCGTGCGGTCGCGATAGGTCACCGGCACAGTCAGGTCGATGTCGCGATTATATGGGTTGATGTCGGGCCGGCCCTCGGGGGTCAGCGGAATGGCCGGGGCGCCGGGCAGCGGCACCGTGGCGCTCTGCCTGCCGTTCTGCGGCGGCGGAGCGGCGGCAGGGGCGCTGGTCGACGGCGCCGCCGCCGGCGCGGCCGCCGGGGGTGCGGTTGCGACCGTGCCGGCGTGCCCGGGGAGGGGCACCCGCACCTGGGCCAACGCCGGCAGCGCGTAGACGCTGAGCGAGACCGTGGCGATCAGATGATGCTTGCGCAGCCGCATTGGCGCGACGGTTTAGTTGAACTGGACTTTGATCGGCGCGGTGCCGAACGCGGTGCCGGTGGTGACGCGGAACGTCCGCCGTCCCTTCAGCGCCTCGACATAGCCCGCCCCGATCTGCCGGTTGAGATCGTCACGATTGAGCGTGACGGTCAGCGGCTTGCCGCTGGTGTCCTTACCCTGGATCACCCAATTCGCCCCGGCCATCATCGCATAGCGGGCGCCGGTGTTGGTGACGGTGACCTCGACGCCGGGCTGCGGCGCGCCTTCAGCGGGCTTGTCGGAGCCGGGATTGGCGCGCGGCTCGATCATTACCGGCTTGGCCGAGGCGACCGAGACTTCGGGCTTGGCGTTGGGCGGCGCGACGACGACCAGCGCCTTCATGTGATAGACGACCTGCACCTCTGCGGCGGGCTGCGCATCGGTCTGGGGATCGAGCTTCACCGGCAGCTGATTGACCGAGACATAATAGCCGCGGCTGGACTTCATGTCCTGATCGCCTAGCCATTGCAGACGGATCACCTGCCGCTGCTTGGGCGGCAACACGCCTTGCGGCGGGAACACGAGGAAGTCGCCGTCGGCAGGCGTTTCGACCATGTTGCCATTGGCATCGTAATCGATCCGCGTGATGCGCGTTTCGTAGGCGAGCTGCGTGTCGTTGAGATTCTGCACCTCCAGGCGGGCGGTGGCACCGCTGCCCTTCGACGTCATCTCGATGACCATCGGCGAGACGCGCATTGC
>JBQCHA010000013.1:0-2612 GCA_051955175.1 Sphingomonas sp. | reverse complement strand
CCGAAATGCCGCAGCCACTGCGCGACGATCGCGAGGTACTCGTTCTGGCTGAACGGGTAGAAGCTGATCCACAGGCCGAAGCGTTCGGACAGCGAGATCTTCTCCTCCACCGCCTCGCCCGGATGGAGCTCGCCGTTCTCGTCGTAGGTGGCGGCGAGGTTCTCCTTCATCGTCTCGGGCAGCAGGTGGCGGCGGTTCGACGTCGCGTAGACCAGCACGTTGTCCGACTGCGCCGAGACGGTGCCGTCCAGCATCGACTTCAGCGCCTTGTAGCCGGCCTCGCCCTCGTCGAAGCTCAGGTCGTCGCAGTAGACGACGAAGCGCTCCGGGCGGCCGGCGATGAGGGCGACGATCCCGGGCAGGTCGACGAGGTCGGCCTTGTCCACCTCGATCAGCCGCAGGCCCTGCGGCGCGAACGCGTGCAGGCAGGCCTTGATCAGCGAGCTCTTGCCGGTGCCGCGCGCGCCGGTCAGCAGCACGTTGTTGGCCGGGCGGCCCTCGACGAACTGGCGCGTGGTCTGCTCGATCTGCTCCTTCTGGCGGTCGATGTTCTGCAGATCGGGCAGCGTGATGGTCGACTGGTGCGCGACGGGCTGCAGCCAGCCGGTGCCGCCGAACGGGCCGCTGCGCTTGCGCCAGCGGTAGGCGGTCGCGGTCCAGTCGGCGTCGTGCGCGGCGGGCAGCATCGATTCGAGGCGGGTCAGCACGGTTTCGGCGCGCTTGAGGAATTGGTCGAGTTCGGTCATGGATCGGTCGGGAAAGGAACGCCGGCGCCGCGCCTGCTGCGCGCTGCCGGCGCCGGTGGCGGGTGCGGTTACGAGCGGTAATCGGCGTTGATGCTGACGTAGTCGTGCGACAGGTCGCAGGTCCAGATGGTGGCGGCCGCACTGCCGCGGCCGAGCTTGACGCGCACCGTGATCTCGCTCTGCTTCATCACGCGCTGGCCGTCGGCTTCCTGGTAGTCCGGATTGCGACCGCCGTTCTTCGCGACCCAGACATCGTCGAGGTAAAGGTTCAGCCTGGACACGTCGAGGTCGTCGATGCCGGCGTAGCCGATCGCGGCGAGGATGCGGCCGAGGTTCGGGTCGGACGCGTAGAACGCGGTCTTGACCAGCGGCGAATGGCCGATCGCGTAGGCGACCTTGCGGCACTCGTCCACGCTGGCGCCCTCTTCTACCGCGACGGTAATGAACTTGGTCGCGCCCTCGCCGTCGCGCACGATCATCTGCGCGAGCTGCTGCGACAGGCCGACCACCGCGTCGCGCAGCGCGGCGTAGGCGGGCGACGCGTCGTCCGCGATCTCGAGCGGCGCGGCACCGGTCGCCATCAGGATGAACGAGTCGTTGGTCGAGGTGTCGCCGTCGATGGTGATCGCGTTGAACGAGCGGTCGGCGGCGTCCTTGACGAGCTGTTTCAGCAGCGGCTGCGCGACGCGCGCGTCGGTGGCGACGAAGCCGAGCATGGTCGCCATGTTCGGCTTGATCATGCCGGCACCCTTGCTGATGCCGGTCAGCGTCACCGTCACGCCGTCGATGACCACGGTGCGCGACGCGGCCTTCGGCTGGGTGTCGGTGGTCATGATCGCTTCGGCGGCGTTGAGCCAGTTGTCCGCCTTCAAGTTCGCGACCGCCTTCGGCAGTCCGGCTTCGATACGGTCGACAGGCAGCGGCTCCAGGATCACGCCGGTCGAGAACGGCAGCATCTGCGACGGCTCGCAGCCGAGCAGGCCGGACAGCGCCGCGCAGGTGGCATTGGCGGCGGCCAGGCCGGCGTCGCCGGTGCCGGCATTGGCGTTGCCGGTGTTGATCACCAGCGCGCGGATCGGCACGCCGGTCGCGTGCACCGCTTCGAGGTGCGCCTTGCAAACCTGCACCGGCGCAGCGCAGAAGCGGTTGCGGGTGAAGACGCCGGCGACCGTGGCGCCGGGCGCCAGGCGCATCACCAGCAAATCCTTGCGGTTGGCCTTGCGCACGCCGGCTTCGGCGTAACCGAGTTCGAGGCCGGGAACGGGTTTCAGGTTTGCGGCGACGGGGAGCGGGAGGTTGACGGCCATCGGAATGCTTTCTTGGGAGATGGGGGCGGAAAGGCCGTCTTTGTACCGGGGGTGGGGATGGCGTGGGATGAGGGTTGTTGAGGCTGGGGTGGAGGGATGGGAGTTCCCGGCTTGGCGGGGAGATCCAGCACCTGGGAAAGCGCGTCTTCGGCTAAATGCGCAGAGCATTTCGCAGGCGGGCGGCTTGCTGCCTGAAACCCATTCCCTTGCAGGGCGCGTCTTCGCCTGCAGGCAAAGACCGGCCCACAGGCGGGCTTCCCGCCCGCCGAACGACCCAGCCTCACGACAGGTCGAGCAGGCTCGTGGCGGTACGCAGCTGCCGCGTCAGGGCGTCGAGAGGCGGTCCGCGGAACATGACGCTTCGATTCACGTGCCGACCTGGTATGGCGCGCTCCAGTTCGCTTTCCGTCGGTGTGCCGGGCCGGAGGACGACTGCGGCGATTTCGGATCCGCCGGCGGACGCCCCGGGCCGAACCTCGGCTGCGAATCCCAGCGCGGCGGCGCGCAGGACGATGTTCTCGAGCACTGCGCCGAACGACAGCAGGTTGAGGATCCGCCG
>JBQCHA010000012.1:0-6213 GCA_051955175.1 Sphingomonas sp. | reverse complement strand
GACGGCGATCGCGCGCTCGCCGTAATCATCGGGTATCTGGTGGAAACTGCCGACGTTGACCAACGTCCCCGCATCGTCCCGGATCGTCACCGGCGAGAAATAGGCCTCGCTCCAGTCGCGCAGCAGCGCGCCGCGGAACAGCAGCATTCGTGCGGGCTGCCGATCGCCGACCGCGACCGGCAACGGCCGCAAACAGGCCAGCGCGAGCAGTCCCAGCGTCGCCGCCATCGATACCGCCCATTGCCGCCATACGCCGAACGACCGCAGCCAGATCCACAGCCCGGCGCCCGCCAGTGGGAGCAGCCACTTCAAATAATGGGCATTATGGAAGCGCCAAAGGCCGGGCGGCTGAAAATCGGTATAGGCGAGCTGCATCGCCAGGAACGGCAGCGCCACCGCGGCGATCAGCGCGATCATCCGACGCCCGGCGGGTGGCGCGGTCACGGCGGCGGTGACCAGCCCGGCGGTGCCCGGCAGCAGGAACGGCAGGGTCTCGACCAGTCCCGCGCTGCGCGGAAACCACGGCCGCGGCGTGACGAGCAGGACATAGGCCTTCCACGGCAGGTCGCCGAGGGCGAAGCCCTGATTGGCGCCGGCACGGATATAGTCGCTGAGCCGTAGGCCGTAGATCGCGACATAGAGCGCCGCATAAGGCAGGCTGACGATCAGGCCACCGAGCAGCACCAGCCCGATCAGCCGCGGCGTCAGCATGCGGCGACGGGTCGCGACGATCGCGGCGACCGCCAACGCCCCCACGCTGACCACCGCATCCGCGGGGCGGACCAGCGCCGGTGCCGCGGCGAGCGCCCCGGCGGCGAGCAGCAATGCGCGTGACGGCGCCTGCTGCGCCTCGAACAGCATCGCCATGACCGCGAGCAGGCCCCAGATCAGCGCGGCCGACAGCGTCGTCGTCCAGGGCTCGATCCACAGGCTGGCGGCGGGCGCTATCGCGAGCGTCGAGAGGATGAAGACCGCCGTCGCAGCCAGGTGCCGATCGCGAACGCCCGGACCGCGCGGGCGAAGGCAGCGGCGGCGAGCATGAACAGCGCAAGGTCGGGGAGGAGGAACGGCTGGGTGGACACCAGCGCGGTGAACGGCGCGGCGAGCAGGGCATAGGCCGGCGGATACCAATGCTGGCCGGCGCTGAAGTCCAGCCTGGCAAGCGCCTGGGCCGAGGCGATGTAGCGGCTCTGGTCGAACCAGCCGGCCCATTCGGGTGACCGGCCCGGCGCCAGGCCGACGTCATGGGCGTAGCGCGCCAGCCAAGCCAATCCGGCGACCAGTGCCGCCAGCCATGGCGCCTGCCGCCATCGCGAAAGCCCCTGGCGCAACACCGCGGCCTATTGCGAGGCGAGCAGCAGCGCGCGGTTCATCAGCGCGGCGAAGGTGAGATCATTGAGCGACGCGTCGGGATTGTGCCAATTGCCGGTCACCGCCAGCCAGCGGCCGTCCTTCGTTTCGACGAGATAGTTGAGCGTGACCACACCGGGCTCCGATCCGCCCTTGAAACCCAGATAGGCGAAGCGCTTCGCCGTCGCGGCGTCGGTGCCGTGGTTGATCGCCAGGATTGCGCGCATCGTGGCGTCGCCGTGACGGCGCAGCCAGTCGAGCGTCCGCGCCATGTCGCGCGGGCTGGCGAACCATTCGACGCTGTCGATCGCCAGCGGCTTGCCGTCGAACATGTGCGGATCGACCGGCATTGCGGCGAAGCGCTGCGCATTGTCGTCGAGTAGCCGAGCGCGCGCCGCGGCGTCGTCCTTTGCCCAGGCGGCGGCGAGCGCGGCGTTCGCCGGCGTCTTGAGCTCGAATGCTTGCATGGTGGTGAGCACCGGCAGCGTCCTGTCGGCATCGCCGACGTCGATCGTGCGGACCATCGCGTCGACCTGCTCGCGGCCCAGCGTGGTGAGCAACGTGTCCGCGGCGGTATTGTCGCTGATCGAGATCATCAGTGTCGCCAACGTCTGCAGCGTCACCGGCGCGCCGGCCGGCCAATTCTGCAGGATGCCCGACGGAAGCGACTGCCGCCCGACGCGGACGACATCGTCCCAATGCCGCGCGCCGGCGCTGACCTGCCGCGCCGCCTCGGCCAGCACCCACAATTTGAACGCGGAGCCGAGCGGGGCGGCCGCCTCGCCGTTCAGCTCGGCGACCGGCGTCACGCCGTCGTCGCCCAGCCGATAAATGCCGAACCCGCTGGCGCCCGGCAGCGCGCGGAAATCGGTCTGTAGCCGGGCGAGGCTGTCGTTGCGCGGCTGCGCGCCGGTGATGCGCAGCCCGGTGACCTGATGCGGCGCGGCGGGATCGACCGCCATCTCCATCGTCGCGACCAGCTGCTGATAGCCGATCCTGACCGTCGCCTGCCACGCATCGGCCGGATCGATCGCCTCGACGCCGGTCGCGCCGCCGCCCTGCGCCTTCAACTGGTCGATATAGCCTTGGAACTGCGCCTGCGGCACCGCCTGGCGGAACGCCGCGGAGAACAGCGCATCATAATCGCCGCCGCCATTGAGCAACGCGACGAGCTGGTCGAGCCGCGTCTTGAGCTCGGGCGCCACGGTGACGGCCGCGGGCGGCGTCGGGGCGGATTGCGCCGCTGCCGGTGTCGCCGCAAGCAGGGCGACGCCGGCCAACGCCTCACGCATCGATCGCTTCCTCGTCGAGCCGCGCGGCATTTTCCTGGATGAAGGCGAAACGGTGCGCCGGATTGTTGCCCATCAGCCGGTCGACCAGGTCCTTCACACCGGCGCGCTCCTCATATTCCTGCGGCAGCGTGACGCGCAGCAGCCCGCGCGTCGCCGGGTCCATCGTGGTTTCCTTGAGCTGGTTGGGGTTCATCTCGCCCAGCCCCTTGAACCGCGCGACCTCGACCTTCTTGCCCTTGAATGGCCCCGCCTCGATCTCGGCGCGGTGCGCATCGTCGCGGGCGTAGAGGCTCTTGCCGCCGGCGGTCAGGCGATAGAGCGGCGGCTGCGCGAGATACAGATGCCCCTGCCGCACGATATCGGGCATTTCCTGGAAGAAGAAGGTCATCAGCAGCGTCGCGATATGCGCGCCGTCGACATCGGCGTCGGTCATGATGATGATGCGTTCGTAGCGCAGATTGTCTGGCCGGCAATCCTTGCGCGTGCCGCAGCCCAGCGCCTGGATCAGGTCGGCGATTTCCTGATTGGCCAGGATTTTGGCCGCGGTCGCGCTGGCGACGTTCAGGATCTTGCCCCGGATCGGCAGGATCGCCTGCGTCTTGCGGTCGCGCGCCTGCTTGGCTGATCCGCCGGCCGAATCGCCCTCGACGATGAACAATTCGGTGCCGGTGGGATCGTCGGTCGAACAATCGGTCAGCTTGCCGGGCAGCCGCAGCTTGCGCGACGACGTGGCGGTCTTGCGCTTGACCTCGCGTTCCTGCTTGCGGCGCAGGCGCTCGTCCATCCGCTCCAACACATAGCCGAGCAGCGCCTTACCGCGGTCCATATTGTCGGTGAGGAAATGGTCGAAATGATCGCGCACCGCCTTTTCGACGAGGCCGGTGGCCTCGGGCGAGGTGAGGCGGTCCTTGGTCTGGCTCTGGAATTGCGGATCGCGGATGAACACCGACAGCATCAGCTCGCTGCCGGTCATCACGTCGTCGGGCGTCAGGTCCTTGGCCTTCTTCTGCCCGGTCAGCTCGCCGAACGCGCGCAGGCCGCGGACCAGCGCGGCGCGCAGCCCCGCCTCGTGCGTGCCGCCGTCGGGCGTCGGGATGGTGTTGCAATACCAGCTGTAGCTGCCGTCGGACCATAACGGCCAGGCCACCGCCCATTCGACGCGGCCCTGCTCGTCGGGAAAGTCCTGATTGCCCGAGAAGAAATCGCTCGTCGCGCATTCGCGGCCGCCGATCTGCTCCTTCAGATGGTCGGCGAGGCCGCCGGGGAACTGGAACACCGCCTCGGCCGGGGTATCGTCGGTGATCAGCTCGGGTGCGCATTTCCAGCGGATTTCGACGCCGGCGAACAGATAGGCCTTGGACCGGGCAAGCTTGTACAGCCGCGCCGGCTTGAAGCGCATCTCGGCGCCGAAAATCTCGGTATCGGGCACGAAGCTGACCGAGGTGCCGCGCCGGTTGGGCGTGCTGCCCAGCTTCTCGATCGGCCCCTGCGTCACCCCGCGCGAGAAGCGCTGGCGATAGAGTTCGCGGTTCTTGGCGACCTCGACCACCGTGTCCGACGACAGCGCGTTGACCACGCTGACGCCGACGCCGTGCAGCCCGCCGCTGGTGGCATAGGCCTTGCCGGAGAATTTGCCGCCCGAATGCAGCGTCGACAGGATCACCTCCAGCGCCGACTTGTCGGGAAAGCGCGGATGCGGATCGACCGGAATGCCGCGGCCGTTGTCGACGATGGTCAGCCGGTTGCCGGGCTCCAGCGTCACCTCGATGCGGTTGGCATGGCCGGCGACGGCCTCGTCCATCGCATTGTCGAGCACCTCGGCAGCGAGATGGTGCATGGCGCGCTCGTCGGTGCCGCCGACATACATGCCGGGGCGGCGGCGAACGGGCTCCAGCCCTTCGAGCACCTCGATCGACGAGGCATCATATTCAGGCGTGGCTTTGGCGTTGGACGCGAACAGGTCGTCGGACATGGTGACGGTATAGGAGGGCGGGCGATTGGCAGGCAAGCGGGGAGGGGCCGGGCGTTCATGCCCGGTGAGGGGGCAATCGTGTGCGGCCGCGGCGACCGGCGAGCAGCCGGGCGATCGAAATGTTCCCGCTCAGTGCGTTAGGACGTCGCCCGGTGGCGCCGATCAGGCCGCCGGGCGCAGGAGGGCACCTCGCTCGTCGAGCCGGCGGTGGAGGCTTGATGCAGAGAGTTCGAATCCGTTGGGCCATGCCAGCGCGCCAGCCTCGATAAAGGCGCGCGCGAAATAGGCCGGATCGGCGAGCGGGCGGGTCATCACCGTGTCGCGCGCGATCAGATCGGCCGCGGACCAGCGGCCGCTGGAGCCATCCGAAAAGGACAGCCACAGCGTTGCGTCACCTTCCTGGCGGATGTTGACGAGCTTAATCATCGAGGTCGGCTCCGGGGATCATTTCCATTGGCAGCAAGTCGACGCCGCGTTGCCAGTTTGCCATAAGTTCTGCCCGGTGGTCGAGCGCCCATTGCCGCACGATCCGCGCCGCTTTCTTCGGCAGACTGCCGTGGATCACCTCCCCGGTTTCGATCGCCACGAAGGCTTCGAAGCCCTGATAGCTGGCATGGAAATGCGCTGGCGGGTGATCGTCGAAATACATTCGGATGACGATGCCGAAGAAGAGCGAGATGATGGGCATGGCGAAGCGTTGCCCATCCGAAGCGATCGATCAAGTGCGGCGCCTCATTTGATGGGCCGTTCCTCCAGCCAGGTTTTGCCTTCGCAAACATGGCAATGCGCGTAATCGAACATTGCGCCGAGCACCCATCGCTGCGCCGCGGCATCCCAATCGGCCCAGGCATCGTGCGACACGTTGCTGCTGCCACAATGGGCGCAGACGTAATCGACCTTTTTCCGACGGGGCGTCAGGGGCGCCATGCCGCGAGCTTAGCATTTTTGGGCGCGAAGTTGGCGGCCGTGCGGAGACGGATTGGTCCGTTGTGGACGAGATAGACGCGTCATTGCTGACCAGCGACCGGCTTCGATGGTGTGGCGCGGGCGGCTTATTGGCGGTGAGAGTGATGTGGCAAGCGGCTAATTACTATGACGTGCTCCCCTGATTGTTACCACTCAGAGGTAGAGTCCGGCTCCTTCATGATGGCTGTTTGATGGGAAGGCAACGTGTCTGGGGGCATGCCCCCAGACACGTTGGCCGGCGATCTCGGCGGGGGTCTTCCCGCCTAGTTTCGAGTGAGGCCTGACGTGTAGTCATGCCGCCAGGCATCGAGCACGAAGCGGGCATTCGGCAGCGACGTGAACAGGGTCTCGTTGAGGCATTCGTCGCGCAGGCGACCGTTGAAGCTCTCGACGAAGCCGTTCTGCATCGGCTTGCCGGGGGCGATGTAATGCCATTCGACCCGCCGCTCCTGCGACCAGCGCAGGATGGCCGACGAGGTCAACTCGGTGCCATAGCACATTGGGAAGCAGCAGTTCGGGAGCCGCCAAGGCTCTGATGGAGGCAAGGCCGCGAAGCGGCCGTAGGCTCCATCAGAGCAAGCCATGGCCGGCCAGCAGGTCTCTAAAGTGAGGTTGTCGAGACAACACTTTGGA
>JBQCHA010000011.1:0-22348 GCA_051955175.1 Sphingomonas sp. | reverse complement strand
AGAAGGCGCTGATCTTCTTGGTGATGTTGTACGATCCCGACACATCGAAATAGAAGGCGCCGGCCATGTGGTTGTAGTCGATCGTCGGGTTGAGATCGGTCGACACCGGACAATTGCCGGCGCTGCAGACGACATATTGGTGGCCGAAGACGCCGTCGGAGATCCACCGCTGCTGCAGCGTCAGGCTGTAGCGATCGGTCTGCCAGGTCTCGACCGCCAGCACCTTCCAGTCGGGCGTTGCACCCGAATTGACGCCGGCCTGCTGCACCGGGATGGCGCCTGGAAGACCGGTGTTGGTGATGAAGTTGCGGACGTTGGTGGCAAGGCCGCGCAGCGTCAGGTTGCCCGAGCTGCCGAACGGATGGCTGAACTGGTAGCTCGCCTCGATGTCGAAGCCGTCGGTGAAGATCGATGCCAGGTTGAACGGCTGGACCGTCACGTAATTGTGCGTGTTGGTCGGATCGTCGAGGAAGAACGTGCCGCACAGCTGCGTCACGCCCTGATGGCAGTAATTGACCTGGTCCTGCGCCGACAGCGCAGAGATCGCGTGGCTCAGCTTGATGCGATAATAATCGAACGAGATGCTGAAGCCGGGCAGCCAGCCGGGATGCGACAGCACGATCCCCGCCTCGGTATTGCGGGCGATCTCGGGCTGCAGATTGGGGTTGCCGACGGTGTTCTGCGAGATGTTGACCGACGTGGGCGGGTTGGTGAACGGATTGGTGAAATTGGGGATGTTGATCGAGATCGGCGCGGCATAGAGCTCCGACAGGTTGGGCGCGCGGATGTCACGCGAGGTCACCGCGCGCAGGCGGATGCCGTCGATCGGGGTGTCCCAGGTGCCGCCGATCTTCCAGGTATAGACGGTGCCGGACGTGCTGTAGTGCGTCGCACGACCGGCCATGTTCAGGTTCGCGGTGCCGAGCGAGGTGTGGTCGAGCAGCGGCACGTTGAGCTCCAGGAAGCTCTCCAGCACGTGATAGCTGCCGCGGCCGACATGGTAGTTGCCGGCATACCAGTTGTTGCCCGCGGTGTTCAGGATCGGGTCGGCCGGGTAATCGCCGCCATAGGGGCTCTCGTCGCTGACGCCGTTGCCATAGGGATCGGCGGTGACGTGGTAGAATTCGTTGCGATATTCCAATCCGGTGGCGATCGACACCGGCCCCGCCCATAGGGAGAACGGCGCCCCCGACAGGTTGGCGCTGACCACGTCCTCCGTCTGGCGCGTGTGCTGGAAGGGTCCGACGCCCGGCTCGATATAGGCGAGCGCCGAGGCGGACGGCGTCGCGCCGCCGATGATGTCGAGCGGCTGGCAGCCGCTGGCGCGCGCCACCGGATCGGCGCAGACGATCGCGCCGTTGAGCTCGATCGCCTGGATCGCCTGGTTGTACCGCGGCGTCAGCGTGATGTTGCGGACGCGGATGTCGCTGACATTCTCGCCATGTTCGTAATAGACGTCATAGCGCCAGTCGCCGCCCAGCCCATGCAGCGTGCCGTCGGCGCCGCCGACGAAGCGATATTGCTTGCGCTGGGTATGGACCTGGATGTTGGGCAGGATGGCGTTGCTGACGCCGTATTTGAAGCTGGTGATGCCGTCCGCCGCGCACTGGTCCTGGATCGCGGTCGGCACGAACGGATTGTCGCATTGCAGCGTCAGCCCCGACTTCGCGGCGCCGGGATTGGGCTGGTTGCTGGTATCGACCTGCGCGACGTTGATCGTCGTGTAGATCTCGTTTTCGGGATCGAGGTCGAAGCCGATGCGGCTGTAGCCGTTCCAGCGCTTGATCGCCGATTGCAGCGTCGTGCCGATGCCGACATTGCCCGACAGGTCGCCACCGACGCAGAAGCCCGTGTAGCAGCCGTTGACGGTGCCCGACGCGTTCTTCGCCGGCACGCCGTTCGAGCCATAGACGAACTGGAACGGATTGCCGTTGGCGTCGAACGCGATGCCCTGCAGCGGACCTGCGGTGATCAGGCCGTATTTGGTGTACTGATAGGCCTGGGCGTGATCGCGATAGAGGAATTGCGGCGCGCCGTCGTTGCGGATGCCGCGGTTGATCAGCGTCGAGGTGCGGTACCAGGTGCGGCCGCTCGGTGCCTCCTCGCCATAGCCGCCGGCCGGCACGCCGTTCTCATGGTCATATTCGCCGCTCAGCTCGACATGCAGCCGATCGTTGGCGAAGGCGTGGCCGGCCGCCGCCTGGATGGTGTATTGGCCGTTGTCGCCATAGGTCGAGATGCCGCCCTGGACGTTGGCCTTGAACCCTTCGAAATGCTTGTCGGTGATGAAGTTGACCACGCCGCCGACCGCGTCCGAACCGTAGGAGGCCGACGCACCGCCGGTCACCACGTCGACGCGCTGGATCAGCAACTGCGGAAACAGGCTGATGTCGGGCACGCCGGTGACGTTGGCGCCGACCACGCGCTGCCCGTCGAGCAGCGTCAGCGTGCGAATCGTGCCGAGGCCACGCAGCGAGAAGGAGCTCAGCCCCTGCTGCCCGCTCGACGTGCTGTTGGTGCCGGTGGTGACGCCGGTCGATCCGGCCAGCGACGGCAGCTGCGCGATCGTGGTGAAGACGTTGGGCTCGGCATTCTTGGCGATTTCCGAGGCGCCGATCATGGTGGTGGGGGTCGGCGCGCGGAAGCCGGATGTGGTGATGCGCGAGCCGGTCACGACGATGTCCTGCGCGGCGGCCGGTGCCTGATCGCTCGTACTGGTCTGTGGGGTGGTCGGCGCGACGCGGCCGGCGGTCGCGGCAGGATCGCTGCTCTCAACCGGCGTCGCCGCGGGCGTCGCCTGGCCGGCGGGCGCCGTCGTCTGGGCGAGCGCCGGCGTGGCGAGTGCGACCGTCAGCATGGCGGTGGCGCCGGTCAGCAGCTCGCGACGCCGGCGGGCGGCTACGGATGGCGTGGCAGCAGTTTCGAAATCGCTCATGGTACCTCCCCTTATGTTCTTCATGTGATCGGGCGCCGGCATCAGACGGTCACCGCGTAGAGCGCGTGGTGCGTGAGGATGAACAAGGTGCGGTGGTCGGCGCCGCCGACGATCAGTTGGAGCGGGCGCTCGGGCACGTCGATCTGGCCCAGCGGCGTGCCGTCGGGCGCGTAGGCGAACACCTGGCCGTTGGCGACGAAGACACGGCCGTCGGCGCCGACCGCGACGCTCTCGCCGCCGCGATCGGCGAAGGCCTCGAGGTCGGTAAGACTGCCGCCGGGGCCGACCAGCGCGCTGTACGTCTTGTCCTCGGAGCCGTTGCTGACGAACACGCGGCTGCCGGGCCTGGCGTGCACGAAGCCATAGGTGTCGAGCGAATCCGACCAGCGCCAGCCGGTATGATCGGCCGGCCCCTGCTGGAACACGCGGAAGGCGGGCAGCACCAGGCTGCCGTCGGGCGAGACATATTCCTGCCGCTTCGGCTCACGCACGTCGGCGGCGAACATCTCGGCCAGCGTGGTGAAGCGGCCGGTGTCGGCGTCGAGCTGGTCCTTGAACTCGCCGTTGACCCACCAATTGCCGGGCAGCAGCACGGTCGCGCCGGGATGCGGGGCGGTTGCGGTCGGCTGGATCATGGTCAGCGCGCCGTCGCGGTCGTCCGGCTTGAAGCTGTAGACGCTCGCCTGCGGGCCCAGCGACGACAGCACCACGATGTCGCCCGATTTCGCCACCGCGAGGTTGACCGGATCGGTCGGCGTGTCGCGCACCACCTGCAGGCCGTCGGCCGCGTCCCAGCTATAGATGCGCTGGAAGCGATGCTCGACGAAATAGAGCTTGCCGGCGGCATCCACCGCCGCGCCGGAGATCGAGAAGAAGCCGTCGGCCAGCTTCTCGACCTTGGCGTCGACGGGCAGGAAGGCGGGGCGCTCCGCCGCCGGCGGCTGCGGCGGGTTGGCGGGGACGTCGAGCCGGGCGAACTCGCGCTCGCGGACCTCCAGGCCGTCCGACTTGTCGAGGATGGCGTTCTCGAACGGGAATATGCTGGCGCGCAGATAGGTGGCGCAGCCGTTGTCGTCGCAGGTGGCGTAGCCGCTCTCGCCGTTCACATGGACGTTGCGGAAGTGGATGTCGCTCGAATTGTAGAGCTTCACCGCCATTTCGGCCGGATGCCAGGTCCGCGTGACACGATAGCCGTGGTAATTGGCGAGCAGGATGTTGCTGGAATCGCGGATCTCGAACGAGACGGCGTTCATGCCCTCGGCGACTTCCTGCTCGGTCTGCGGCGCCAGGAATTCCCAGTTGCGGACGTGATCGAGCACGAATTCGTTGCGCACGTGATGCTCGACCGACACCTCGTAGATATGGCCGGGCGTCGAGGTGTTGGAGATGTAGAAACCGGCCTGTGCGAAGCTGTCGGGGCTCCACACATCCGCGAAGGTGCCGCCGCCGCCGTCGGTCACCCAGATGCTGGGATATTGCGCGTCGAGCCAGGTGTTGGCCATCGGATCGCCCCCAGGCCGGGCAAATTCGTCCTGCGGCTTGCCGTCGGCGAGCGCGGTGCCACCCCCGCCCATCATCTTGACGTCGTCGACCAGCGAATCGGCGCCTGCCTTCCACATCAGCGCCATCGCGCGATGGTTGATCCGCCCTGCGAACAGGCCGAGGCCGGTGACGATATTGTGCCCGCCCTTCGGCGCCTCGACGATCGGGCGCGGCGCGCCGACGCCCTGGAAACCGGGCAGGCGATCGGGGAAGAACAGTTGCGTGAGATTGGGATGCAGCCCGATCAGTACGGTGTCTGGCTTCAAGTGGATGGTGTCGGAGACGCGGTAGAAGCCGGTCGGAAAATAGAGCACGCGGTGCGTATCGACGGCTTGCTGGATGGCGGCGGTATCGTCGGTCGTCCCGTCGCCCTTTACGCCGAGCGTCCGGATGTCGACCCAATCGGCCTGCGGCGGGCGGGCGCGGATTGCGGGATCGTTCGGCGCGGGCATGGCGGCGATCGGCTCGGCCTGCATCACGGTTTCGTAATGGCCGGTCTGGCCGAGGCCGGGCACGGTCATGCCGTAGCCGAAATCGGTGACGCGGTAGGTGCCGCCCTTCCCGGCCACCGAGCGTCCGCTGTCGCGGAAGCGCGCGAACGTCGGCGTGCCGGTCGCCAGCGCGTTCTGAAAGCCGATCTGCGTGTAGGCGTTGTTCTCGTTGCTGATGACGACGCCGGCGTTCGAGACGTTCTCGAACCGCACGTTCTTGCCGAACAGCCAGTCGCCATAGCCCTTGTCGATGTCGATCCCGACCGGCATATCGCGCATGGTGACGTTGACCAGCGTCAGCCCCGCCTCATGCTCGCGGATCGCGGCGTCGCGCTGGCGATCGAAGTTCGAATCGATCAGGGTAAATTGCCAGGCAGGAGACGTCTTTTCGGTGACGATGCCATAGCGGCCGCCGTGGAAATGGACGTCCTCCATCTCGTTGCCGGCCTGGTAGACGCCGGCGAAGCCCGAGCCGAGGCGGAAGTCCATGTGCGTCAGGAAGGCGTGTTGCGCGACGTGGAAGCGGATCGCCGCGGCGGCCGGATTGCCGGCGCCGATCTCGACGTCGATGTTGCTCATCGCCGAATAGAAGGTCGCCGAATTGGCGTCACGGACGACCTTGTCGCGCGGCACCACCGTCGGCACCGGCATCGGCACCTGCCCGACCTGATATTGATCACCGCCGGTGAAGATCACCATGTTGGAGACGCCGTGCTGGAATCCCGGCGTGTTGGGCCCGAGCACCAGCACCGGGCGCGTGGCGCCGACGCCGTAGAGCCGCATGCCCTGCGGCACCAGGATGCTGCGCGTGATGCGATAGCGCCCGGCGGGCAGCACGACGATGCCCTCGCCGGTCCTGGCGTGCGCGGCGTCGATCGCCGCCTGGATTGCGGCGGTATCGTCGGCGCGGCCGTCGCCCTTGCCGTGCACCACGACGATGTTGGGATCGTTCGGCACCGTCGTCATCACCGACGTGGTGGTCGGTGCGGCAACCGCCGGCAGCGGCGCCACGGCCATCGCGAAACCCAGGAACTTCGTCGCCCGCATCCATCCTCGCCCGGTCATTGCTGTTCTGGATCCCGGACGCCCTGCCGCCGCCCTGCTTACCGACGCCGGCGGGACGCCCGGGATTGTCGCAGCGATACCAGTGGCGATGACGGCCGACAGCCACGACCAAGGTCGTAATAGGCAGGCGCCCGCCGAGCATGGATATGCTGACCCCGATCCGTCGGAGCCGGCGCCGCTCGCGCCGCTTCGGACGGCATTGTGTGGCAATGAGCGGAGGACATCGAAGTGCAGCGACGGGATGACCTCACCGCCGACACCCCGAATGCGATTGTCGTGATGGGCGTCAGCGGCAGCGGGAAATCGACGCTGGGCGGCATGATGGCCGCCGAACTGCACTGCCCGTTCCTGGAGGGCGACAGTTTCCACCCCGACGAGAATGTCGCCAAGATGCGATCGGGCGAGCCGCTCGACGATGCCGATCGCTGGCCGTGGCTCGATGCCCTGGGCGCGGCGGCGGGCGCGGCGGCAGCCGCGCGGGGGCGGGTGATCGTCGCCTGCTCCGCGTTGAAGCACGCCTATCGCGATCGGCTGGCGGCCGCGATCGGCGCCCCTACGCTGTTCGTGCTGCTGGAGGCGAGCCCCGCCGAGCTCGAGCGGCGGATGGGCAACCGGCCGGGCCATTACATGCCGCGCAGCCTGCTCGACAGCCAGCTGCAGACGCTGGAACGGCCCGGCAGCGACGAATGCGCGCTGGCGCTCGATGCCGAAACGCCGATCCGCGCGCTGTGCGACACGATCTATGCGCATCTCGACCGGATGTGCGCCGGCGTGGGGCAACCGTCATGACGGGAAGGACATCGCGATGATGTGCCGGTCGTTGTTGGTCGCGTTGGCGATCGGCACAGTCGCCGCGGCCGCGCCAGCGCAGACGCCGCCACCTGAGCCGGTGCGCGACGTCATCTACCTCTGGCCCAACGGCGCACCGGGCGCGGAAGCGCGCCGCAACGAGCCCGAGCGGATCGTCAACACTTACGTGCACAACGTGCAGAACCCGTCGCTGACGGTGTTCCCCGCCGATCCGCGCCACGCGAACGGCGTGGGCATGATCGTCATCCCCGGCGGCGGGCATCAGTTCCTGGTGTTCCAGAACGAGGGCGTCGGGCCGGCCAAGGTGCTCAACCGCTACGGCATCACCGCCTTCGTGCTGAAATACCGCCTCGCCCGCGAGACCGGCTCGACCTACACGGTGGCGGGCGACGCCGCCGCCGACGCGCGCCGCGCGGTGCGCTGGGTGAGAGCCCACGCCGCGCAATTTCATGTCGATCCGAATAGGATCGGCATGATGGGCTTTTCCGCCGGCGGCGAGCTGGTGACCGCGGTGGCCGACACGCCGGCGCCGCCGTTGCGCGCCCATGCCGACGCGATCGACCGGGTCAGCGGGCGGCCCGATTTCCAGGTGCTGGTCTATCCGGGCCCGCGCGGCGTTCCGGCCACGGCGGTGAAGGACGCCCCGCCCGCCTTCATCACCGCCGGCACGCTGGACCAATGCTGCGCCGTGCCGGCGATGACGCTCTACCGACAGTTGCGCGACGCCGGCGTCTCCGCCGAGCTGCACCTGTGGGCGGGCATCGGCCACGGCTTCAACATCGCCGCGCATTCCGAGCGGCTGTCGATCGAGCACTGGCCCGACCGGCTCAACGACTGGCTGAGCGACGAAGGCTGGCTCACCGCCGGCGACGCGAAGGTGGCGAAGCCGGTGCCGTGAGGGGCCGTCGGCGATCGGGTCAGGCATCCGAGCCTGAGCAGCCGTTGGCTAGCCCAGAACCTCCGTCAATGCCGCAAGCTTCGGGTGCGGCACATCGGCGAACGGGTTGACGACAGTCAGGCCGCGCACGACGAATCCGTGCTGCAAGTCCTCCGACAGCAGCAGCGCGCAGCCGGCCTCGGCCGCCGCTGTCATGATCAGCGCGTCCCAGAATTGCAGGCCGTGGTCGACGACGAGGTCGGCCGCCGCCAATGCCGTGCGCGTTTCCGAGGCTGCGGTGCCGAAGGCGTCGGCAAACTCGAGCATCACCTCGCGGGCTTCGGCATTGGAGGCACCGGCGCGCCGCAGCACGACGAGCATCTCGCCCAGCGTCTGCGTCGGCGCGATCAGGCTGGCCCGCGCGGCGAGGCGCGGGATCAGATCACGCACGGCGGCGACCTTGGCATCTCGGCCGAGACACGGCTGATGCCGGCGAGATAGGCCAGAATGTTGGTGTCGAGCGCGACGCGGCTCATTCGTAAAGATCGGCGCGCGACCACTTGCCGGCGCGGCGGACAGGCAGTTGCTCGACGAAGCGCAGCAATCGCGCGAGCGAGCGGCGCTCCTCGGCGCGATCGACCGGCAGGACGCGCGCCACGGGGCGCCCGCGCGACATGACGGTGAAGGTTTCGCCTTCCGCCACGTCGCGCAGGAGTTCCGAAAAGCGCTGGTTCGCTTCGCTCGCGCTGATCGCCCGATCCATGTGCCCAATTTCAGTGTTTGGGCACTAGCCCGCGCAATCCTAGGGCCGCACCGAATAGAGCGAATGGTGGGTCAGGATAAACAGCGTGCGCTTGTCCTTGCCGCCGAAGATCAGCTGCAACGGCCGTTCGGGCACGTCGATCCGGCCGGTCTGCGTGCCGTCGGGGCGATAGACGAACACCTGCCCGTTGGCGAGGTAAACGCGCCCGTCGGGACCGGCGACCACGCTCTCACCGCCGCGGGTGGCGAAGGGCTTGAGGTCGGTGACGTTGCCGTTGCTGCCGACCAGGCCGGTGTAGGTCCTGTCCTCCGAATCGTTGCTCAGATAGACACGGCTGCCGGGCTTGGCCGGCACCAGGCTGTAGGCGTCGAGCGTGTCGGAGAAGCGCAGGCCGAGATGGTCGGTCGGGCCGAGGTGGAAGGTGCGGAATGCCGGCAGCGCCAGGCTGCCGTCTGGCGAGACATAGCGCTCCGCCTTGGGCCTGGCGGTATAGTCGCGGAACATCTCGGCCAGCGTGGTGAACCGGTAGGTTGAGGGGTCGAGCTGATCCTTGAACTCGCCATTCACCCACCAATTGCCGGGCAGCAGCGTGGTGGCCTCGGGGTGATCGCCGACCGGCTGTGGCTTGAGGACGGTGAGCTCGGTCGCCGGCGTTCCGGGCCTGAAACTGTAGACCGTGCCCTGCTTCCCGTAGGAGGAGAGCACCAGCAGGTCGCCCGATCTGTCCGTGGCCAGATTGACCGGATCAAGCGTGTCGTCGCGCACCAGCGTCAGCCCCTTGTCGGCCGACCAGCCCCATATGCGCTGGAAATGATTATCGACGAAATAGAGCGTGCCGTCCGGGCCGACCGTGGCGCCCGAGGCGGACCAGAAGTCACCCGCCAGCTTGACGGGTTTGGGGCCGTCGGCCGGCGGCGGCGCGCCAGGATCGGCCGGCACGTCGAGCCGGGCGAATTCGTGCTCGCGCACCTCGAGGTCGTGCGTCTGGTCGTAGATCGCATTCGAATAGGGGAATTTGCTCAGCCGCAGGAAGGTCGCGCAGCCATTCTCGTCACACAGGCCGACGCCGCTTTCCGAATTGACGTGGACGTTGCGGAACCGGATGTTGGCGACGTTCTCCAGCACCACCGCCGCGCGCACCGGCTTCACCGTGCGGGTGACGCGATAGCCGTGATAATTGGCGACCAGGATGTCGTGCGAGTTGCGGATCGCCAGCGACACGGTGTTGCGCCCTTCGCCGCCTTCCTCCTCGGTCTGCGGCGCCAGCAATTCCCAATGCGCGACGTGATCGAGCTCGATCTCGGTCTGGACGTGATGCTCGTTCGACAATTCGTAGATATGGCCCGGCGTGCTGGTGAACGACACGCGGAAGCCCGATTTGGCATAGGTGTCGGGGCTCCAGACGCCGGCGAACGTGCCGCCGCCGCCATCGGTCACCCAGATGCTGGCATATTGCGCGGCCCAGCGCTTGCGCGGATCGGCGTCGCCCGTGTGGGTGGCGTTATAGGGATCGAAGCGCTTGCCGTCGAACAGATCGGTGCCGTGGCCGCCCTGGATCTTGACGTCGTCGACCAGCGAATGGGCGCCCGCCTTCCACAGCAGCGCCGTGGCGCGCGCGTTGATGCCGCTGGTGTAGAGGCCCAGGCCGGAGACGATGTTGTCGCCGCCCTTGGGCGCCTCGATCAATGCCTTGGGCGCGCCGACGCCCTGATAGCCGGGCGTGCCGTCGGGCAGGATGATCTGCGTCAGGCTGGGATGCAGGCCGATCAGCACGGTGTCCGGGCGCAGCTTCAGCGTGTCGGTGACGTGGTAGAAACCGGCCGGGAAATAGAGCACGCGGTGGGTGTCGATCGCATGCTGGATCGCGGCGGTGTCGTCGGTTCGGTCGTCACCCTTGGCGCCGAGATCGCGGACGTTGACCCATTGGGAGACCGGCGGAAGCGGGCGGATCGCGGGTGCGGTTGCGGCCGGCATCGCGCCGATCGGCTCGGCCTGCATCACCGTCTCGTAATGGCCGGTCTGGCCTAGCCCGGGCACCGTCATGCCATAGCCGAAATCGCTCACCCGATAGACCGGCCCCTTGCCGGCCACCGTCCGTCCGCTGTCGCGGAAGCGGGCGAAGGTCGGCGTGTTGCTGGCCAGCGCGTTCTCGAAATTGATCTGGGTGTAGGCGGTGCCTTCATTGCTGATGACGACGCCGGCCTCAGCGATATTCTCGAACCGCACGTTCTTGCCGAACAGCCAGTCGCCATAGCCCTTGTCGATGTCGATCCCGACGGGCGTGTCGCGCATCGTCACGTTGACCAGCGTCAGCCCGGCCTCATGCTCGCGGATCGCCGCATCGCGCTGGCCGTCGAAGCTCGAATCGATGAGGGTGAACTGCCAGGCGGGCGAGGGCTTTTCGGTCAGGATGCCGTAGCGGCCGCCGTGGAAGTGCAGATCCTCCATGATGTTGCCGACCTGATAGATGCCGGCAAGGCCGGAGCCGAGGTCGAAATCGATATGGCTCAGATAGGCGTGCTGCGCCGCGTGGAAGCGGACGCCGATCGCCGCCGGATTGCCCTGACCGATCGCGAAGTCGACATTGCTCATCGCCGAATAGAACGTGCCCGAATTGGCATCGGCGATGTTGGGATTGGCGGGCACGCTGTCGGGCGGCGGGAAGGGGACGCGGGCGCTGCTGTCGGGTCCGTTGCCGGCGAAGATGATCATCGTCGCCACGCCCTTCTGGAACCCGGGCGTGTTGTCGGCGAGCACGAACACCGGCCGGGTCTTGCCGACGCCGAACAGCCGCACGCCCGGCCGGACATAGAGCGTGTGCGTCAGGCGATAGCGGCCCGACGGCAGGAACACGATCCCGCCGCCGCCCTTGGCATAAGCGGCGTCGATCGCCGCCTGCAGCGCGCCGGTGTCGTCGGTGGAGCCGTCGCCGGCAGCCTGGACGGTGACGGCGCGCGCGTCGTTGGGCGCGGTGGCGAACACCGACGGCGACGGTGCGGCGAGCGCGGAGGTGGAGAGCAGCGCGGCCACGCTTGCCGCCAGCCCAAGGTTGATCGATTGGCGCACGCGCATTTCCCCTCGTTTTTGCTCGCCTTTGCGGCGACTATAAGAAGGCCGCGCCTGACGGCCACCCGCGACGAAGGTCGTAGGCGGTGTTGCTATTGATGGCAGAAGGCGGCCGGCAACAGCCAGTAATGCCGCCGCCGGCCGTTTTCTCCTCGTCATGGCGCCTTTGGCGGCGGGAGTGGGCAGGCACCTAAGGCATCAGTCGCTTGCGTCCTTGCGACAGGTGCCAGCGCATGGCGAGTGCGGCGCCGTCCGGATCCAGCGCGTGGATCGCAACGACGATCATCTCGTGCTCGGACAGCATCGCATCGATCGCCTCGGGCGGGCGCGAGCGCGAGATGTCGACGCCGGCGCGCATGATCCGGTCGATGTCGGCGAACAGATGGTCGAAGGTCGAGACGAACGCCGGATTGGCGGTGGCGAGCGCGATCAGCCGGTGAAGCGCCATGTCCTCGCGATGCGCCGGGCCGGTGGCGAGCAGCGCCTTGCGCAGGTCGTCCATCGCGCGATCGATCATCTCCATCTGCGTGGTCGATCGGCGCAAGGCGGCAAGCCGGGCGGCTTCCGATTCCACCACGAAGCGCACTTCGTAGCTGCCCATCGTCGTCGACAGTTCGTCCATCGGCAGATGCGCGCCGAGCCGTTCGGACGGGCGCCGCTTGACGAACGAGCCGGCGCCGCGCCGCGCCTCGGTGATGCCGTCGGCGGCGAGCCGCACCAGCGCCTCGCGCACCACCGTGCGCGACATGCCGAAGTCGGTCGCCAGCTTGCCCTCGGCCGGCAGGCGGTCGCCGGCGGTCAGCTTGCGCGCGTTGATCAGCTCGACGATGTTCGAATAGGCGCGATCGGCAAGCCGTCCCTCGCTCATCGTGTGTTCCTCTGCCCCATGGCTGCCGAGCCCCGCTCTCAGACCAGCCGACTGCCGATCAATACACAGATCAGCCCGACGACGGAAACCACCGTCTCGAGCACCGACCAAGTCTTGAACGTGTCGCCGGTCGAGGTGCCGATGTAGCTCTTGACCAGCCAGAAGCCCGGATCGTTGACGTGGCTGAAGAACACCGAGCCGCAACCGATCGCCAGCACCATCCACGCCGCCGACGCGCCGGTGGCGGCGAGCACGCCGGTCATGATCCCGGCAGTGGTGATCGTCGCGACGGTCGCCGAGCCGGTCGCCAGCCGGATCGCCACCGCGACCAGCCAGGCGAGCAGGATCGGCGGGAAATGGTTCTGCGCCGCCAGCCGGCCGAGCAGGTCGGACAGGCCGGCGGTGACCAGCACCTGCTTCAGCGCGCCGCCGGCGCCGATTGCCAGCAGGATGGCGCCGGCGGGCTTCAGCGTGTCATCCCAGATCGCCTCCGACACCGCCGGGTCGAGCAGGCGGCGGCCGAACAGCAGCACCAGCGCGACGAGGTTGGTGACGACCAGCGCCAGCACCGGGTTGGACAGCGTCGCAAGCCAGGCGAAGCGCGGGGCGAGATCGGCCGGCATTAGGGCCTGCACCTGGCCGGCGGCGATCAACACCACCGGCATCAGCACGATCGCCAGCGAGATGGCATTGGCCGGCGGCGCCTCGATCACATCGCGGGTGTCGACCACCGGTGCGGCAAGCACGACGCCGCGCGCGGTGAAGCGCGACAGCACCGGCCCGGCGATGATCGCGGTGGGGATGGCGACGATCACGCCATAGATGATGGTGCGGCCGAGATTGGCGCCCAGGGCATGAACCGCGATCAGGGGCCCCGGGTGCGGCGGCACCAGCGCATGGATCACCGATAGGCCGGCCAACGCCGGCAGCATCAGTTGCAGCCGGGCATAATCGTCGTCGCGCTCGCCCGCCATCGTCGCCGCGGCCGCGGCGATGATCGGCAACAGCAGCACCAGCCCGGTCTCGAAGAACAGCGGCAGGCCGACGACCAGCGCGACCGCCAGGCTCGCCCACGGCGCGCCCTTCGGTCCGGTCATGCCGAGCCCCGCCCGCGCCAGCGCGCCCGCGCCGCCCGACAGCTGCAGCATCGCGCCGAGCGACAGGCCCAGCGCGACGATCAGGCCGGTATTGCCCAGGATGTCGCCCGCGCCCTTTTCCACCGCGGTGGCGGTGGCGTCGGTCGACAGCCCCGCGCACAGGCCGACGACGAACGCGCCGCACAGCAGCGCCAGGAACGGGTGCAGCCGCGCGCGGACGATCAGCAGGATCGAGACGCCGATGCCGAGCAGTGCCGCGAGGATCAGTTGAAGGTCGCCGCCGCTCACCACTGCAGCGCCCGGGCAAGGCTGTTCCGTCGTGCAGCGGCCATCGGCGATCCCTCCCTCATCGTCGGCGCATCGCGGTGGTGCCGGTGCGTCGCTCGCCATTTCTGTATGACAGATAATCGCGGATCGCTATCAAATTTTGCCAGTTGACGGACAAGTTGGCGTGGATGTAGCTAAACCTGTCTAACCGATCCGGGCCGCGCGCCGACAGGTGGCGGCATTGGAAATCGCATAAAAAGGGCGGCGGCAAAGCTGTCCCAAGACAGAGAGGAGGCCGAGATGGGCGTACAGCCATCCCAGTTCACCGACGGTCGCGAGATCGAGCCGATCGCCGCCAACCTGACGCCGACGCAGCTCAAGGTGCTGCAGGGCGTCCGATCCGGACGGCTCAACAAGCAGATCGCCTATGATCTCGGCATCGCCGAGGCGACGGTGAAGGCGCACATGACGGCGCTGATGCGCAAGCTCAACGTCCATAACCGCACCCAGGTCGCCGTCGTCGCCCAGACGCTCGCGATGCCGCGCGGCACCGGCGTCGCGGCCGAGCAGGCACGCTAGAGCCCGCCGCTTCGCGCTGCATGGCGGGCGAGGCAGGGCCGCTGCCGCTCGGTCCGTCGCTGATCGCTCATTTCCGTCATTGACGAACCGGGCGGCGCGCATGAAAAAGCGAATCCCTATGGATACGCTCAACCTGTCCGAAGCCGAGTGGCGGAAGAAGCTCAGCCCGGCACAGTATCACGTGCTGCGCGAAGCCGGCACCGAACCCGCCTTTTCCGGCCATTACAATGACAACAAGGCCGACGGCATCTATCGCTGCGCCGGCTGCGGCAATCCGCTGTTCGACAGCGCCGACAAATATGATTCGGGCTCCGGCTGGCCAAGCTTCACCCAGCCGATCGCGGCGGATCGTGTCACCGAACATAGCGACACCAGCCACGGCATGGTCCGTACCGAGGCGCGGTGCGCGCGGTGCGACGGGCACCTCGGCCACGTCTTTCCCGACGGGCCGCCGCCGACGGGGTTGCGCTATTGCATGAACTCGCTGTCGCTCGATTTCCGCGCACGTGGCGCCAACGGAGCGACGGGCTGAGCCGCCGGGCCGCTTGTAGGCGGCCCAGGTAACGGCTATTCCGCCACCCTTTCATGGCCCGAGCGTCTTCCCGTAAACCGCAACGAAAGCCCGTGCCGCGCTGGCGCTACTGGCTCGTGTGGCTGTTGCGCATCGCCGGCGGCGCGGCGCTGCTGGGCGTCATCGCGCTGGTCGTCGCGGTCTATGCGACCGAGCAGCAGCTGCCGAGCTTCGACGCGCTGAAGGCATCCCCCAACGGCCAGATGATCCGCGTCCATGCGGCCGACGGCACGGTCATGACGACGCTGGGGCCGAGCTACGGCCAATGGCTGAGCTATGACGAAATCCCGCCGATCATGCGCGAGGCGACCGTCTCGGTCGAGGATCGCCGTTTCCGCCACCATATCGGCGTCGACCCGGTGGCGCTGGCGCGCATCGTCTGGTTTGCCATCAACAATTACGACACCGGCCGCCGCCTGCAGGGCGCGTCGACCCTCACCCAGCAGGTGGCGCGGACGATCTTCCTGTCGAACCGCTACTCCGTAAAGCGCAAGATCCGCGAAGCGATCATCGCGCTGGCGCTCGAGCGCAAGTTCAGCAAGGATCAGATCCTCGAGCTCTACATGAACAAGGTGTATTACGGCGGCGGTGCCTATGGCATCGACGCCGCTTCGCGGAAGTTCTTCGGCCATTCCGCGCAGCACCTGACGCTGGGCGAGGCGGCGGTGATCGCCGGGTTGGTGAAGGCGCCGTCCGAATATTCGCCGACCGCCGACGCGCAAGCCGCGATCGATCGCGCCAGCGTCGTGTTGAAGCTGATGGTCGAAACCGGCGCGATCAGCCAGGCCCAGGCCGACAGTGCCGATATCTCCGCCGTCAAGCTGGCGCCCGAGCCCAAGCAGAATTCGGTGCGCTATTTCACCGATTGGGCGCTGCCGCAGCTCGACACGCTGATCGACGAGAAAAGCCGGCCGCTGGAGGTCTACACCACGCTCGACCTGGCGATGCAGCGCGAGGCGACACAGGCGATCAATCAGAACGTGCCCAAGGGTGCGCAGGGCGCGCTGGTCGCGCTCGACAATGACGGCGCCGTGCGCGCGATGGTCGGCGGCAAGGATTATGTCGCCTCGATCTACAACCGCGCGACGCAGGCCGAGCGCCAGCCGGGATCGTCGTTCAAGCTGTTCGTCTATCTCGCCGCGCTGGAAGCGGGGATGAAGCCCGACGACACGATCGTCGACGAGCCGGTGACGATCCAGGGCTGGAGCCCGCGCAACGACGATCGCCGCTTCCGCGGGCCGGTGACGCTGCGCCAGGCGTTCGCTTATTCGATCAACACGGTGGCAGCGAAGCTGGGCGCGCAGGTCGGCTTCGACACGATCGCCGACATGGCGCGCCGGTTCGGCCTCACCACCCATATCGACACCTATCCGTCGATGGTGCTGGGCACGAACGAGGTGCGCCTGATCGACATGACGCGCGCCTTCGCCTCGGTCGCCAACGACGGTGTCGCGGTGACGCCCTATGGCATCACCAAGGTGACGGCGGACGGTGACACGATCTACCAGCATCAGGTCGACCGCAGCCATGTGCTGGTCGCGCCCTATGTCGCCGAGGAGATGACCGACCTGCTCGCCACGACGGTCAACATCGGCACCGGCCGCGCCGCCGACATCGGCCGCCCCGTCGCCGGCAAGACCGGCACGACCTCGTCGAACAAGGACGGCTGGTTCCTCGGCTTCTCCAGTGGGTTGACGACCGGCGTGTGGATGGGCCGCGACGACGACAAGCCGATCCCCGGCCTGTTCGGCGGCACCGGTCCGGCGCGCGCCTTCGCCGCGTTCATGCGGCCCGCCGTGGCCAACCGCCCGGTGCAGCAGTTCCAGACGACGCAGCTGCCCGACTGGACGTTCGACGAAGGCACCGACAACGCCTATTTCGGTCAACCCGACAACGGCCTGTTCGTCGACGAAAACGGCAATCCAATGGGCGGCGACGGCGGCTATCCGGGCGACATGCCCGACCAGATCGCCCCCGACAGCCAGGATTATCCGCCGGGCAGCGTCGCACAGCCGACGATGCAACAGCCGCAGATGCAGCAACCGCGCGTCCAGCCGTACCAGCAGCCCTATGAGCAGCCGCGGCGGCAATCGTACCAGCCCCCTCAGCAGCAGGGCGTGCCGCAGGACCAGGGCGCCGGCGCCCCGCCCGCCGCGGATCGCCAGCAGCGGCCCGGCGATCGGCTCGACCAGCAATGGATGGATCGCGTGCTCGGCCGCGCCCCCGCGGACCGGCCGCGCCCGGCGCCGTCACCCCGCGCTCAGGAGTCGCGCCCGACCCAGTGAAGCGCGGCGCCGTTGGCGCGCAGCCAGCGGCGGGCAGGGGCGGGGTCCTCCTCCAGGATCGTCTCGACCAACCGGTGGAATCGCGGCGAATGATCCATGTGCACGCGATGCGCCACCTCGTGCGCAACGGTCGCGCGCCGCACCGCATCGGGCGCCAGGATCAGCCGCCAGCTATAGCGGATCGTGCCGCCGCTGCTGCAGCTGCCCCAGCGGCCGCGCGGATCGCCGACCGCTACCTTTTCGATGGTGACGCCCAGTCGCGCGGCGTAGAGCGCCGTTTCCTCCGCGAGCAGCGCCAGCGCGGTACGGCGCAGCCACGTCTCGATGCGCCGCGCCAGCCCGTCGACGGGGCCACCGCAGCGTAGCACCTCGCCGTCGAGCTCGATCCGCCGCGGCCGGTCGGGCTGCCAGTCGATCGTTACCGGACGCCCGCGCAGCGGGAAGCTGCCGCCCGGCGCGAAGGGCTGCGCCTCGGGCAGGCGGGCGCGTTGCGCGGCGATCCAGGCCTGTTGCTCCGCCGCCCAGCGCATCGCCGCCTTGATCGGCGCGCGCGGCGGCAGCGTCAGCCGTGTGCGCCCGCTCGCCGGGTCGACCGACAGCCGCATGCGGCGCGCGCGGGGATGGCGCACGATCTCGATCTCGCCAGCCACGGCGTCGGTCAAAGCGCCCGATCGATCATGTGATGCTCCAGGTCGCCGGCGTCATCCTCGGAAATCGTCCAGCCGGACACCGATTCGCCGGCGCGCTTCACCGCCTCGCGGTCGCCGCACACCAGATAGTGCCAGTCGGGTAACGGCCGCCCCTCGGCACGCAGGCGATAGGCGCAGGTCGACGGCAGCCACTCGATGTCGTGCACATTGCCGGCGGTCAGCCGCACGCAATCGGGCACATAGGCGCGGCGGTGGCGATAATCGGAACATTGCGCGGTGCGGCGGTCGAGCAGGCGGCAGGCGACGTTGGTCGGGAACAGCTCGCCCGTCTCCTCATCCTCCAGCTTGTGCAGGCAACATTTGCCGCAGCCGTCGCACAGCGCCTCCCACTGGCCGCGGTCGAGCTTGTCGATCGGCGTGTCTTCCCAGAAGCGCGCGCTCATGCCGGCACGCACCACGCGCGCGGCGGCAAAGACGCTCGAATCGGCGCATTTCGGCGGCTATCGTTCATGGCGGCGCCAGCCATGATCTGATAAGGGGGCGCATCGCAAGCCATCGACCAGCATGTAAGGGTCCTGCATGATGCTCCGCAAGCTCTCCGGCGTGCTCGGTCTCGCCGCTGCCGCTTTTCTCGTCGCGCCAGCCGCGGCGCAACTGGCCGGATCGGAAAGCCACCAGTTCCTCGAGGCGGTGAAGGACGCCAAGGGGCAGGAGGTGACCGACATGCTGTCGAAGCCCGGCTCCACCGCGGTCGACAGCCGCGATCCCGGCAATGGCGAGGGCGCGCTGCACATCGTGGTGAAGCGCGACGACCCGACCTGGGTGCGCTTCCTGCTGCAGCACGGCGCCGACGTGAACATGCGCGACAACGACGGCGTCACGCCGCTGCTCCTTGCGGTCAATCGTAACGAACAGGATTGCGTCCAGGTGCTGCTCGACGCCAAGGCTAGCGTCGACCTCGCCAACAATCGCGGCGAAACGCCGCTGATCCGCGCCGTGCAGCTGCACAACGCGGCGATGGTCCGCGCACTGCTGAAGGCCGGCGCCGATCCCGACCGGGCCGATCATCTCGCCGGCTTGTCGGCCCGCGACTATGCCGCGCGCGATTCGCGCTTCCCGATCGTCGCCAAGCTGCTCGCGGACGCGCCCAAGACCGCGCACAAGGCGATCCAGGGGCCGCAGCTCTAGTCCACTCTCCTGCCGTGGGGTGGTGCTCCTGCCCCGGCGACACGTCTCGAAGGTCGTGAAATCAAGGACTTATGAGGGCGCGGGAGGATGGACCCCGAACACGTCCGGGGTGACGCCTGTCTCGCAGATGCCTCGCCCCCGCGGGATGGCGGCAGATCTTCAGGATGCCGCCGCCTTCACACATCCGGTCCCAGCGCCGCATCGAGGTCGCGCGGGCGGATGAAGCGGATCAGTCGCGCCTCACCGGGCAGCAGCGTCGCCCAGTCGCCGACCAGATGCAGCTCGGCGATGCTGGCGGTCGGGTATTTGATCTCGACCTCGTGGCGCAGGGTGCCGTCGTCGTCGGGGGTCAACAGCAGCACCAGTTCCTCCAGCCCCGGATTGTGGCCGATCAGCAGGACGTGTTCGGCCTCCTGCGGCAGCGCGTGGATCAGGTCGAGCAGCATCGCCGCCGAGGCGAGGTACAGTCGCCGGTCCCATTGGGGCTCGATCCGCCGGCCATAGCCGGCAGCGAGGTGATCGACCGTCTCCATCACGCGCAGCGCCGGCGAGGCGACGACATGGTCAAAGGTGAGGCCGAGCGACCGCATCTTGTGGCCCATGGTGGTGGCGGCGCGCGCGCCCTTGGCGTTCAGCGGGCGATCGAAATCGCGCGCGACGGGGTCATCCCAGCCCGACTTGGCGTGCCTCAGCAGCGTCAAGGTCTTCATGGGTCGTCTCTCCGTCAGGCGTCCTCGCGGGCCTCTTGCCCGATTGATACTACGGATGAAAGACGTGTTTGGATGCGCGCGACCGCTTCGTCGAGCGTCAGGCGCGAAATCGTCACGCCGGGCGGGAAGGCGGAGAGCAGGCGCGACGGCATCGCCGCCGACAGCAGCACGAATGCGCCGCGATCGTCGGCGCGGCGGATCAGCCGGCCGAACGCTTGGGCGAGACGCGCCCGGACCATGCGATCCTCGTACGCCGCACCGCCGCCCGCCAGCCGCCGCGCGGCGTGGAGCACTGTCGGCTTCGACCAGGGTACGCCCTCCATCACCACCAGCCGCAGCGAGCGGCCCGGCACGTCCACCCCATCACGCAGCGCGTCGGTGCCGAGCAGCGAGGCGTGGGAATCGTCGCGGAAGATGTCGACCAAGGTGCCGGTGTCGATCGGGTCGACATGCTGGGCGAGCAGCGGCAGCCCCTCGCGCGCCAGCCGGTCGGCGATGCGGCCGTGGACCGCGCGCAACCGGCGGATCGCGGTGAACAGGCCGAGCGTGCCGCCGCCCGCCGCGACGATCAGCCGGGCATAGGCATTGGCCAGCGCCGCGACGTCGCCGCGCTTGACGTCGGTGACGACCAGCACCTCGGCCTGGTTGCCATAATCGAACGGGCTCGCCGCCTCGAAGCGCTGGGCCGGCGCGCCGAGATGCGGGGCGCCCGCACGCGCCTCGGCCACCGACCAGTCGCCGCCGGCGCGCAGCGTCGCCGAGGTGACCAGCGCACCGTGGGCGGGCTTCAGCACCGTCTCGGCGAACGGGCGCGTCGGATCGAGCCAGTGGCGGTGCAGGCCGATGTCATACTCGCGCCCCTCGATGCGATCGACCGCCAGCCAGTCGACGAAATCGGGATCGGCCGGCCCGCCGACGCGCGCGAGCAGCGCCAGCCACGCCGCCACCGTCTCGGCGCGCCAGCCGAGCGAGGCGATCGCCCCTTCGATCCGTGCCCGCGCCGGGCCGTCCATCCAATCGGGTGCCTCGGCCAGCACCGCCTCCAGCCGCCGACCGAGCGCCACCAGCGGCCGGTACAGCGCGTCGAGCGCCTGCGCGGCGGTGGCGGCGGCGTCGATCAGTGCGGCATCGGGCTCGGCGAGTTCGGTTTCCAGGCCATAGCCGCTGTCGCCCTTCGATTCGTCGCGGGCATAGACCAGGCCGCGCACCGCCGCGAGCAGCGCCTCGATCGGTCCGAACGGCTCACCCTCGGCCAGCCGCTGCTGCCAGCCGTCGGACGGCAGCGCGCGTGCTGCATCACCCGCCGCCTGGATGGCGAGGCCGCCCTGCTCGTCATAGCTGGCGACGTCGGACAGCCGCGCCGCCAGCCCGCGCCGTCGGCCGCGGGCGCGCGATTCGGGGCCGATCACCCAGCGACGGATCTCGATCGCCTCCTGCCCGGTCAGCGCAGTGGAGAACATCGTGTCGGCGGCGTCGAACAGGTGATGGCCTTCGTCGAACACATAGCGGGTGGGCCGCGTCGCCGTTTCGCGCCCGCGCGCGGCATTGACCATGACCAGCGCGTGATTGGCGATGACGATATCGGCCTCGGCCGAGGCGCGCGCCGCGCGCTCGATGAAGCATTTCCGGTAGTGCGGGCAGCCGGCATAGACGCACTCGCCGCGACGGTCGGTCAGCGCGGTCGCGCCGGCGCGCCGGAACAGCGTGGGTAGCCAGCCGGGGAGGTCGCCGCCGACCATGTCGCCGTCCGCCGTATAGGCGGCCCAGCGCGCAACCAGCTGCGCCAGGATCGCGGCGCGGCCGGCGAAGCCGCCCTGCAGCGCGTCCTCCAGGTTGAGCAGGCAGAGATAATTCTCGCGGCCCTTGCGCGTCACCACCTTGGCGCGGCGTACCGCCTCGTCGGGATAGGCGCGCGCCGATTCGTGCCCGAGCTGGCGTTGCAGTGCCTTGGTATAGGTCGACACCCATACCGCGCCGCCGGCCTTGGCCGACCACACCGACGCCGGCGCGAGATAGCCCAGCGTCTTGCCGATGCCCGTGCCCGCCTCGGCCAGCACCAGATTGGGCGCGTCGCGGATCATCCGCGGCGCGAACGCCTGCGCGGCGGCATCGGCAAAGGAGCGTTGGCCGACGCGCTGCTCGGCGGCGGTGCCGGTGAGGCGCGCGAGTTGCGCCTGCGTCTCCGCCTCGTCGAGCGTGACCGTGCGCGGCGCAGGGCGCGGCGCGGCTTCCGACCATTCGGGGAGTTTGGAGAACAGCCAGCGTTCGTTCTCCGCCGGCCGCGCGACGCGCTCGGCGAGCGCCGGCGTCCAGGGCCAGCGCAGCCGCGCCAGCGACTGCGCCGCGGTCCAGGCGCCCTCGCGCTCGGGCCAGTCGCCGTCGGTAACCGCCAGCAGCCGCGCCGCCGCCTCGCGCAGGAACGGCGCCACCTCCTCGTCGCGCGTCGGCGCCAGCAGCCCGGCGGCGCGCGCGAGCCCCTTGGGCGTCGGCCCCATGAAGCGCGCGGGGGGGAGGAAGGCGAACAGCTCGAGTAGGTCGAGCCCCGACAGATCGGCATAGCCCAGCCGCTGCCCGACCAGCGGCG
>JBQCHA010000010.1:0-3221 GCA_051955175.1 Sphingomonas sp. | reverse complement strand
ACGCCTGCACCGCCGGATAGAGCGCGAGGTCGAACCCGCCCTCTTCGGCGACATGGGTGTAGGCGTAGAGGCAGACATCGGCCACGCTGACGCTTTCGCCGACGAACCAGTCGACCAGCGACAGATGGTCCTCCATCGCCTGCAACGCGGCGTCGCCGGCGATCCGCTTGGCAGGAATCTGGCTGCGCTGCAGCTCGCTCAGCGCATCGCTGCCGACATAGGCGAGCCAGAAGTGCAACGTCGCGATGTTGGGCTCGTGATGATATTGTTCGAAGAACATCCAGCGCAGCATGTCGGCCCGCTGGAACCGGTCCGCGGGCATGAGATCGGTGCCGTCGGCGAGGTAGAAGCAGGCGGCGTTGCTTTCCGGCAGGAAGCGCTGGCCGACCTGCAGCACCGGAATGCGGCCGACGGGATTGATGTGTGCGCGAAACTCCGGCGTGCGCGTCTCGCCGGCGAGGATGTCGTAATCGATCCGCTCGAGCCTCAGCCCCAGCAACGCCGCGGTGAGACGGATCTTGTAGCAATTGCCCGACGGCGCATATTCGTGAAGGACCAGCTTTTCCATGTCTACCCGTCTTTCGCGCTGTCTTCGTCATCCCGCGAAAGCGGGGACCCATCTCCAGACGCCGCCTCTATCTCATCGGTTCAGATCGAAGAACAGGTCCCGCCGGTCCGGATCGCTTGCCCTGACAGAGTTGGACCAGCCCCTTATTCCATCGTGAGCACGATCTTTCCGACATGGTCGCCCGCTTCCATCCGGCGGTGGGCGTCCGCCGCCTGGGCCAGCGGGAAGGTCGCGTCGATCTCCGGCTTCAGCGCGCCGGCTTCGACGAACGGCCACACCGTGCGCGCGAGTTCGTCGGCGACCAGGCTTTTGAACGCGGCGTCGCGCGGGCGCAGCGTCGAGCCGGTCAGCGTCAGCCGGCGGCGCATCACCTGGGCGATCGGGATCGTCGCCTCGGCGCCGCGCTGCACCGCGATCGAGACGTGGCGACCATCCTCGGCCAGGCATCGCAGGTTGCGCGGCACGTAATCGCCGCCGACCATGTCGAGCACCGCCGCGACGCCGCGGCCGCCGGTGATCGTCTTCACCGCCTCGACGAAATCCTGCGCCTTGTAGTTGATCGCGTGCTGCGCGCCGAGCGCGGTGGCGGCGGCGCATTTCTCGTCCGAGCCGGCGGTGACGATGATCGTCAGGCCGAACAATCGCGCGAGCTTGATCGCCATCGTGCCGATGCCGCTGGTGCCGCCGTGGACCAGCACCGTGTCGCCTTCGACGGCATAGGCGCGCTCGAACAGGTTGGTCCATACGGTGAACAGCGTCTCGGGGATCGCCGCCGCCTCGACCATGGTCAGCGCGTCGGGCACCGGCAGGCATTGGCCGGCGGGTGCCACGGCATAAGCGGCATAGCCGCCGCCGGCGATCAGCGCGCAAACCGGCTGCCCCAGCAGCTCCGGCCCGACGCCCTCGCCCAATGCGACGACCTCGCCGGCGACCTCCAGCCCGGGGATCGACGGCGCACCCGGCGGCGGCGGATAGGCACCCTGGCGCTGCAGCACGTCGGGACGATTGACCCCGGCCGCGGCGACCTTGATCAGCACCTCGCCCGGCGCGGGCGAGGGCACCGGCCGCTCGAGGGGCACCAGCACCTCCGGCCCGCCCGGCTCCGCCGGATCGATGGCCGTCATGACGTCAGGCAGCGCGCGCATGAAATCCCCCCTTTTCTCGCACCGGCCTTATTGACATCGCAGACGCCAGGGTCAACGCTCGGCCACATGGATTCCGACGAGAATCTCCCGCGCAAGGCCGATGATCCGGTCGCCGCGCTCGCCCGGCAGGACCTGGATCCGATGTCGGTCACCGAGCTCGACCGCCGCATCGCCGACCTGGAAGCGGAGATCGAGCGGGTGAAGCGCCACAAGGACCGCGCCGTTCACCATCGGGCAAGCGCCGAAGCGCTATTCAGGCGATGAGCGCGACCCGCCCCTGCGCGTCGGACGAGACGGATACGCGAGGGGCAATCGGCCGGTGCTTGATGCGGCCTGCCCGAGACCCGACATATCGGAAAAGGGCCGCGGGTCTTTGCGGCTCCATGGAGTAGAAATCGAATGCCATCCTTTGCCTCCGCGCTGGAAACCACGCTGCACAAGGCGCTGGAAGCAGCTTCGACCCGGCGCCACGAATATGCGACGCTGGAGCATCTGCTGCTCGCGCTGACCGATGACGAACATGCCTCCAAGGTGATGTCGGCGTGCAACGTCGATCTCGGCGACCTGAAGGCGACCGTCGCGCACTATCTCGATACCGAGCTCGACGCGCTGAAGGTCGACCAGTCGACCGATCCGTCCCCGACCAGCGGCTTCCAGCGGGTCGTGCAGCGCGCGATCCTGCACGTCCAGTCATCGGGCCGAGACGAAGTCACCGGCGCCAACGTCCTCGTCGCGCTATTCTCCGAGCGCGAGAGCTACGCCGTCTATTTCCTGCAGCAGCAGGACATGAGCCGTCTCGACGCCGTCAGCTTCATCAGCCACGGCGTCGGCAAGGGCGGCCAGCCTTCCGAAACGCGCGAAGTGAAGGGCGCCGAGGAAGAAAAGGCCGCAGCCAAGGCCGAGAAGGGCAAGGGCGAGAGCGCGCTCAAGCAGTTCACCGTCGATCTCAACGAGAAGGCGAAGAACGGCAAGGTCGATCCGCTGATCGGCCGCGGGCCGGAGGTCGACCGCACGGTGCAGATCCTGTGCCGCCGCAGCAAGAACAACCCGCTCTATGTTGGCGATCCCGGCGTCGGCAAGACGGCGATCGCCGAGGGGCTGGCGCGCAAGATCATCGAAGGCGACGTGCCCGACGTGCTGAAGGAAGCCGTCATCTATTCGCTCGACATGGGCGCGCTGCTCGCCGGCACGCGCTATCGCGGCGATTTCGAGGAGCGGCTGAAGGCGGTCGTCTCCGAGCTCGAGAAGATGCCGCACGCGATCCTGTTCATCGACGAGATCCATACGGTGATCGGCGCCGGCGCTACCTCGGGCGGCGCGATGGACGCGTCCAACCTGCTGAAGCCGGCGCTGTCGGGCGGCACGATCCGCTGCATCGGCTCGACGACGTACAAGGAGTTCCGCAACCACTTCGAAAAGGACCGCGCGCTGCTGCGCCGGTTCCAGAAGATCGACGTCAACGAGCCGACGGTCGAGGATACGATCAAGATACTCAAGGGCCTGCGCAG
>JBQCHA010000009.1:0-4864 GCA_051955175.1 Sphingomonas sp. | reverse complement strand
TGCGACGCTCGCCGAACTCGCTCTCCATCTCGGCTTCCTCACGTGCCGCGAGCTCGCGCTCCCGCGCTTCGGCCTGGTCGCGCTCCAATCGATACCGCTCGTACCACTCACGCGTGATCTGTCCGGCGAGATCGCGATTCCCCAGGCCGAAGCTGATATAAGCGTTGGCCCATTGATCGGGATAATCGTGGATAAGGAGACTGGGCCCTGAGGTGCAGCCGATCCATTGGTCGTAAATGACCGCAAAATGGTCGAACCCCATACGCCGACGCGCGTATGTCAGCGCCCTAGAGAGCTGGTTGTTGTTTGTCGAGGTCGATACTTCGTGTCCGAGTTCTTCCAATAGTCTGAGACGCATTGCTTCGCTCATTCGATCGCTGGCGCGTTCCCAACCCGTCTGCCACGCTGATCGCTCCGGTTATGCCTCCTCTCATCAGTTTCCCTCCGACGAGGGGAAGGCGCTTCGGGAAGGTTGCACTAAATCTCCACAATGAACGAAAAGCCAAGGATTATAACTACTAGCCGTTTTCGCGCGGATCAACATCGAGGCCGATCTCCTGCCGCAATCGTGGACCGGATTCCATGCGCTTGTTGAGGCTTTCGACGAATCGCGACCAGCGTTCCTTGCCCATCGCCTGCGCCGCCTTCATCGCCGTGTCGGGAAGCGGGGCGTTGGTGGTAAGCCAGAAGCGAATGAACAGCGCGAGCGTCTCGTTGGAAAGATCGAGGTGCCATGCAAGGCGGTCGAGCTGACGGGTGATGCGGTCGAGCCGTCGGCTCACCGCCGCTTCGAGCCGATCGGCGCCATCGGGCGACAGATAGGACGCCAGCGCCGTCTCAAGGATTGCGGTGCGCGAGACGTGCCGGGCCCTCGCGGTAGCGTCGAGTTGGCGGACAAGCTCGGGCGGCAAGCGAAAGCTGTGTTTCTCGCGCGATATCGTCACAGCTCCACCCCGTCGTCGGGATCGAGCGCGGCGTTCCGCGCGGTGCGCCTCATCAAGCGGTCGGCCTGTCGCAGGTTCCTTTCCGCCGCGCTGTCGTCCTCGTCAGCGTCAAAGTCGAACTCGCTTTGCGGCGCTTTTGCCGGCGGTGCGACATCTTCGTACTCGCCAAGCTCGGGTTCACGCCGGATGCCGGAGTTGGCCGAGTCGGATGGCTCCGATTTGGACGATTCGACGTTCCCCGTTGACACATCCGGCACGCCGTCAGACCCGGCCGATGCGCCATCCGACGTCGTCGAGGGCGGAGCCGCCGCCTTTGGCGTGGCCGGGGCGGGAGCTGCAATCGCTGGCAGCCCCGTCCAATCGTTTTTCGGCTGGTGCTTATCGTCCAGCGGTTTCGTCTCGGGCGGTGGCAGGATCCGGTCGGTGAACTTGGCATCGACATAATAGCGCGCCTTCTTTGCCCGGATCGGCGGCACACCAGCAACCATGACGATCTCCTCGTGGGACGGCAGTTGCATCACCTCACCCGTGGTGAGCAGCGCGCGTGCCGTTTCCTGCCGCGAGACCATGAGATGCCCGAGCCAGGGTGACAGGCGGTGCCCGGCGTAATTCTTCATCGCGCGCAGTTCGGTCGCGGTGCCGAGCGCATCGGAGATCCGCTTTGCGGTGCGCTCATCGTTGGTAGCGAACGCCACGCGCACATGACAGTTATCGAGGATCGCGTTGTTCTGGCCGTAGGCCTTCTCGATCTGGTTGAGGCTTTGCGCGATCAGGAACGCCTTGATGCCGTAGCCGGCCATGAAGGCGAGCGCGGATTCGAAGAAATCGAGCCGGCCAAGCGCCGGAAACTCGTCGAGCATGAGCAGCAGCCGGTGCGGTCGCGCGCGCGCGTTCAGCTCCTCGGTCAGGCGACGCCCGATCTGATTGAGGATGAGCCGGATGAGCGGCTTGGTCCGGCTGATGTCGGAGGGCGGAATGACGAGATAGAGCGATACAGGATGGGCGCCTTCGACCAGGTCCCTGATCCGCCAGTCGCAGCTACGCGTCACCCGCGCGACCACCGGATCGCGGTAAAGGCCGAGGAACGACATGGCGGTCGAGAGCACGCCCGATCGTTCGTTTTCCGACTTGTTGAGCAATTCGCGCGCGGCCGAGGCGACGACGGGATGGACGCCCGCCTTGCCCAGGTGCGGCGTCGTCATCATCGCGCGGAGCGTCTTCTCGATCGGCCGCCGAGGATCCGACAGGAACCCGGCGACGCCGGCCAAGGTCTTGTCCCTCTCGGCGTAAAGAACATGCAGGATCGCGCCGACCAGCAGCGCGTGGCTGGTCTTTTCCCAGTGATTGCGCTTCTCGAGGCTTCCTTCGGGATCGACCAGCACGTCGGCGACATTCTGAACGTCGCGCACCTCCCATTCGCCCTTACGGACTTCGAGCAGGGGATTGTAGGCGGCGGACGCCGGGTTGGTCGGGTCGAACAGCAGCACGCGGCCGTGGCGCGCCCTAAAGCCGGCGGTGAGCTCGTAATTCTCGCCCTTGATGTCGTGGACGATCACCGAGCCGGGCCAAGCCAGCAGCGACGGCACGACGAGGCCGACGCCCTTGCCAGACCGCGTCGGGGCGAAGCACAGCACGTGCTCCGGGCCGTCATGCCGAAGATAATGCCGCTCGTATCGGCCGAGCACCACCCCGTCGTCGGAAAGCAGACCGGCCCGCGCTATTTCGCGGCGGTTCGCCCACCGTGCCGAGCCGAACGTCTCGGCTTTCTTGGCTTCGCGCGCGCGCCAAATCGACATGGCGATGGCGACGATCACCGAAAGCACGCCGCCCGACGCGGCGATATAGGCGCCGGTCAGGAAGATGTGCGGCGCATAGGCGTCGAAGCTGAACCACCACCAGAAGAAGGCCGGCGGCGGATAGATTGGCCATGGCCCCAGCCAGAACAAGGGGTGGCCGAGCTCGGGCTGATAGGCAAGCGCATGCGCGGTCCACTCAGTCGCCGTCCAGATCGCGGCGAGCACGATGGCGAAGACGACCAAGACCTGACTCCACAGGATTTTCGTGGCGTTCATGACAAGGCTCTCCAGGCAGCGGAAATAGCATTCACAAGCCGAGCCCCTTTCCGCGCCCAAGCGACCAGTCGATATGGCCCGCCGGTCCCATGGTGCCGGTGATGTGATGGCCGAGATGCGGCTCGAGCGCCGGGCGCCAGGGCACGAGCTGGAAGCCAAGCCCATCATCGACCATTGCGAAGCGTCCGGAGGCAAGCGTCACCCGCTCGCGATAGACGCCGCTGACGTAATCGCCCTCGGTTGGCGGGCGGTGAGTGAGCCCCGTGCGTTTTGCGATGGCATCGGTCGCCGCGTCGATCTCGCGCGCGCGAAGCGTCTCGATCAGATTTCGCTCGAACCGGAAACCACTGCCTTGCCGACGTGCGAGGCCCGCCGCCTCCAGTTTGCGGGCGCGAGCTTCCATGGCGTCGCGGATGTCGGCGCCGAATCCGGTGCCAGTTGCCACCGGCTCACGGGCGATGAGCTGGCGATCGAGCCAGGTCGCGCCCGCTGTCGTCACCTGATCGGCAAGCGGCAGGTCCGAACGGGTCGCGAGTGACAGCCGGTGATTGCCCCGCGCATCGTCCCACGACCGCAGTTCGACGATCGCGCCTGGCTGCGCGTCGCCGGTCATGTCGAGATCGTCGAAGCGGACATGGTGGGTGCGCCCGTCGGCACCGTCGATCACGGCATAGGCGGTGCCGGCGAGCTCATCGTGCAGGCCGCGCTCGACCAGCCGCCCGATGATCGGATCGGATGGCGCTGCGTCGTGAAGCGCGAAGGCGCTAGCGTCGGGCGCACCTCCGTCCCGGCGCATCGCGCGGTGCATCGTCTTGATGATGTCGCCGCGGATCGAGAGGTCGCGAAGCGTCTGTTTGGCATCGGGCCGGATCGACCAGATGCCGGACTCGAGTCGGTCGGCCAGGCCAAGCCGTTCGAGCTTGTCCGCACGGCCGAGCAGCAAGCGGTGCGTTTCGCCGTCATCCCCGCCGCCCGGACGCAGGTCGACGATCCCGGTGATCCCGTTTGCGCGCTGCTGCAGCTGACGGTCGAGGCTGGTCCAGCGATCGGCGTCCAGCTCCCGCTCCAAGGCCGTACGGATTTCCTGTTCGCTGCGCGGACCGAGCTCGACCGTCACGCGCTCCTCGGCGCGCCCGCGCATGCCTTCACGGATGTAGTCGCGGTCGATGACGAGGTCGGTGCCGTCGTCGGCTTTTCCCCGCAAGAGCACATGCACGTGCGGATTGTCGGTGTTCCAGTGATCGACCGCGACCCAATCGAGATCGGTGCCGAGATCGCGCGCTACGTCGTCCATCAACTCGCGCGTGAAGGCGCGCAGGTCCGCCATGTCGCCGGCGTCCTCGGGCGAGACGATGAAGCGGAAATGGTGCCGGTCATCTTCGCAGCGCGCGGCGAAGGCATCGCCGTCCGCGTGATCGGACCGTGCATCGAACAGGTCGGCGTCACCGCGATCGCGCGTGACGCCATCGCGCTTGAGATAGGCGACGTGTCGAGCCAGCGGCGCGGCCCGAAACCGCGTGCCCTTGTGCCGCACGACGCGGGCCTTGATGACCACACGGCGGCTGCCCGGATGCGATCGAATGCGCAGCCGGGCGATGCGGCCGCGCCCGAGATGGCCGGTGCCCCGCCGGCGGCTCGGACCGCGTCGCGTATAGCCGGCCCGGGCAGCCGCACGCCGGACCTGCGCAGCGAGAGTCTGGGCCTTCCGTCCCGACCCTCGACCCGCATCACGGCTCCGTCCCGGCCGCACCTGGAAATCATCGTCGCTGCTCATCGCAAGGCCGATTGGGACGTTGTCCGACGCGTCGCGCGCGCAAATCCGCGAAAGCGATCTGGCCCTGGGGGGGC
>JBQCHA010000008.1:0-5598 GCA_051955175.1 Sphingomonas sp. | reverse complement strand
AGACCGGCATGTGCCGCAGCTACTACGTGCACTGACGCTCACAGGATTCATCGTCTTTCTACCGACGGCGACTCCGGCCCTTGCGGCACCACTAACCTTCGCACAGGCGATCGAGCGCGCCGCCGCCTTTGCGCCCAGCCTCAAGGCGCGCGAAACGCGGACGCGCGCCGCGCAGACGGCGGCCGATGCCGCCGATGCGCTGCCCGATCCCAAGCTCGACCTGTCGCTCCAGAACCTGCCGGTGACGCGGTCGGAGGCCTTCTCGTTAGGCGCCGATTTCATGACGATGAAGACGATTGGCATCGAGCAAGACTTTCCCAACCTCGCCAAACGTCACGCAAGGTTGGCGCGCGCGGAGGCCAACATCGAGGTCGCCAATGCCGACATGGCAGTCGAGGCGCGCGACGTTCGCACCGCTACGGCGCTGGCGTGGATCGATCTTTATTTCGCTGAGCGCCGGCTCGCGATTCTGAACGACCTGGACCGAAGTATCGATGCGCTCGCTCAAACGGCGTCGGCAAGATTGGCCGCCGGCGCTGCGCGTCCTGCACAGGCACTGGAACCTCGCCAACTCAAGGTCGGGGTCGCTGACCGTCGCAGCGACCTTGAGGCAGAGATCACCAAGGCCAAGGCCGCTCTTTCGCGCTGGACCGGCGATCCCGATCCACAGGCCGATGGGCCGCCGCCCGACTGGACGATCGATCCCAATCGCTTGATGGCGGCAATTGACGCGCTGCCGCGGCTTCAGGCGCTCGAGGCAGCAACTGCGCAGGCCGATGCCGACGTCCGGCTCGCGCGTGCCGACAAGCATCCCGACTGGTCGGTGAACCTGAGCTACGGCAAACGCGAACCCAATTTCTCCGACATGGTCTCGATCGGATTGTCGATCGACCTGCCGTTGTTCGCCAAGCACCGCCAGGATCCGCTGATCGCGGCGCGGCTCGATGACGCGCAGGCGGCGCGGCTGGAGCGCCAGGCCGCAGAACGCGAACTACGGGCTCAACTTCAGGCCGATCTCGCCGCCTATCGCTCCAAACACGACCAATGGCAGCGAGCCACGGGCACGTTGGTGCCGCTCGCCAGAGAAAGCGCGACGCTCGACCGCGCCAGCTACGCTGCCGGCCGAATCGATCTTGGCACTGCCCTTGACGCCTCCGTCGACGTCGCGCGCGCAGAGATCGACGCACTGGATCGCGAGGCTGCTGTCGTGCGCGACGGTATTCGCATCAATCTTACTTACGGGAAGGACTCGCAATGAGCCGGATTTCCAAGCGCGGCGCACTCGGCGGCGTCGCGATCGCCGCTCTCATTTCAGCAGCAGGCATCGGTGGTTATTTCCTTGCCCAGCCGGCCGCCACCAACGCCTCGGCAAAACAAGGCGGACGCAAAATCCTCTATTGGTATGATCCGATGATCCCCAACGAGCATCATGACGGGCCGGGCCTGTCGTCGATGGGGATGAAGCTCATTCCCAAATATGCCGGCCAGGACGGCGGCGACGCGCCCGGCGTGACGATCGACCCGCGCGCGGTGCAGAATCTCGGCGCGCGGGTCGTCACCGCGCGATACGGGACACTGCCCTCGGGGCTCACTGCGACCGGAACGGTCGATTTCAACCAGCGCGACGTTGCGATCGTCCAGGCCCGTGCGGGCGGGTTCGTCGAGCGCGTCTATGGTCTCGCCCCCGACGACGTGGTGCGCGCTGGCACCCCGATCGCCGATGTGCTGGTACCCGATTGGGGCGGCGGCCAGCAGGAATATCTGGCGCTGCGACGCGCCGGCGAACCCGAGCTGGCTGAGGCAGCGCGCGAGCGGCTCGAACGTCTCGGCATGCCGTCTGGTCAGATCGCCGCCGCAGCACGGAGCGGCCGCGTCCACAACGTGACGACGATCCGCGCGCCGGTTGGCGGCATGGTCAAGACGTTGGGCGTGCGCACCGGCATGACGCTGTCGCCCGGCGAGACGCTTGCCGAGATCGACGGCCTGGCGACGGTGTGGGTCAACGCCGCGGTGCCTGAAACAGCGGCGGCGCAGGTCCGCGTCGGCACGCCCGCTCAGGTGACGATCACCGGCTTTCCGGACGAAACATTCTCGGGCCGCGTGACGGCGATCCTGCCCCAGGCGGACACCACCAGCCAGACGCTCACCGCGCGGATCGAGATCGCCAATCGCGGCGGCCGGCTGCGGCCGGGCATGTTCGCGCAGGTCGCATTCACCGGAACACCAAAAACTGCGCTGCTCGTTCCGTCCGACGCGGTGATCCGCACCGGCACGCGCAATCTCGTCATGCTAGCCGAGAAGGACGGCCGCTACCGCCCGGCGGAAGTCCGCATCGGCGACACCGCCGGCGGCCAGACCGAAATCCTTGCTGGGTTGGCGCCAGGCGAAAAGGTCGTCGCTTCAGGGCAGTTCCTGATCGATTCCGAAGCGAGTCTCGCCGACGTGCAGGCTCGGCCGATCGACGCGGCGCCCCCGGCGCCGGCAAAGGAGGCTGGTCGATGATCGCCGCCATCATTCGCTGGTCGATTGCCAACCGGTTCCTTGTTGCGATCGGCGCGATCGTACTCGCCATCGCCGGGGTAACCGCGATGCGCGCGACCCCGGTCGACGCGCTGCCCGATCTTTCCGACGTGCAGGTGATCGTGCGCACCACCTATCCCGGTCAGGCGCCGCAGATCGTCGAGGATCAGGTCACCTATCCGATCGCCACGACCATGCTGTCGGTGCCCGGCGCCAAGACCGTGCGCGGTTATTCGTTCTTCGGCGACAGCTATGTCTACATCCTCTTCAAGGACGGCACTGATCTCTACTGGGCGCGCAGCCGCGTGCTCGAATATCTCAACCAGGCGCAGGCGAGTCTGCCTGCGGGTGCCAAGAGCACGCTCGGTCCCGATGCGACCGGAGTCGGCTGGATCTACGAATATGCGCTGGTTGATCATAGCGGGCGACACGATCTCGCCCAGCTGCGGTCGATCCAGGACTGGTTCCTGCGCTTCGAGCTGAAGACCGTCCCCGGCGTTTCTGAGGTCGCCAGCATCGGCGGCATGGTCAAGGAATATCAGGTGGTGCTCGATCCGGTGAAGCTCGCCGGCTACGGCATCACCTACGCCCAGGCCGTCGATGCGATCCGCAAGGCCAATCAGGAGACTGGCGGCTCGGTGGTCGAGATGGCAGGCGCCGATTACATGGTGCGCGCCAGCGGTTATCTCGGCTCGCTCGACGATTTCCGCGCGATCCCCCTCCGCACGGCAACTGGCGGTGTGCCGGTGACCTTGGGCGATGTCGCCACCATCCAGCTCGGACCCGAAATTCGCCGAGGCGTCGCCGAGCTCAACGGTCAGGGCGAGGTCGCCGGCGGGGTGATCGTGATGCGCTCCGGGGGCAATGCCGGCGCGACGATCGCGGCGGTCAAGGCAAAGCTCGCCGAACTGAAGAAGAGCCTGCCGCCTGGCGTCGAGATCGTGCCGACCTACGATCGCTCCGGACTGATCGATGCCTCGGTCGACAATCTTTCGCACAAGCTCATCGAGGAATTCATCGTCGTCGGCTTGGTCTGCGCGCTCTTCCTCTGGCACGCTCGTTCCGCCTTGGTCGCGATCCTGACCTTGCCGCTTGGGGTGCTCGCAGCGCTCATCGTGATGCGGTTCCAGGGATTGAACGCCAACATCATGTCGCTCGGCGGCATCGCGATCGCGATCGGCGCGATGGTCGACGCCGCGATCGTGATGATCGAAAACGCCCACAAGCGGATTGAAGGCTGGATGCATCGGCACCCAGGCGAACAGCTTACGGGGCCTGAGCGATGGCGTGTCATCGGCGATGCGGCAAGCGAGGTAGGCTTGTCACTGTTCCTCAGCCTGCTGATCATCGCCCTGTCGTTCGTGCCCGTGTTCACGCTTCAAGGTCAGGAAGGCCGGCTGTTCGCGCCGCTTGCCTTCACCAAGACCTATGCGATGGCGGCGGCCGCGATTCTATCGATCACGATCGTGCCCGTCCTGATGGGGTGGCTGATCCGCGGCCGCATTCCGGCTGAGCAGGATAATGCGATCAACCGCGCCCTTACACGCGTTTATCGTCCTGCGCTCGACTGGGTCTTGGCACGACCGTGGACGACGATGCTGCTGGCGCTGATTGTGCTCGCCAGTGCGGCGTGGCCGCTCAGTCGGATCGGCAGCGAGTTCATTCCGGCGATGAACGAGGGGACGTTGCTCTATATGCCGTCGGCGCTGCCCGGCATCTCGGTAGACCAGGCGTCGAAGCTGCTCCAGCGCACCGACCGGATGATCAAGACGGTGCCGGAGGTGGCGACGGTGTTCGGCAAGGCCGGGCGCGCCGACACCGCGACCGACCCGGCGCCGATCGAAATGTTCGAAACCACCATCCAGTTCAAACCCCGCGATCAGTGGCGACCGGGCATGACCCCGGCGAAATTGATCGACGTGCTCGACCGGACGGTCAAGGTGCCCGGCCTCACCAACGTCTGGGTGCCACCGATCCGCAACCGCCTCGACATGCTGTCAACCGGAATCAAGAGCCCGATCGGCGTCAAGGTGGCGGGTGACGACCTTGCCGCGATCGACAAAGTGGCGCAGCGCATAGCCACGGTTGCCGCGAAGGTACCTGGCGTCACCTCGGCGTTCGCCGACCGGCTGACGGGGGGTCGCTATATCGACGTCGACATCGATCGCGCCGCGGCGGCGCGCTACGCTCTTAACATTACCGACGTCCAGCAGATGGTATCGGGCGCGATCGGCGGCGAGACGATCGGCCAGACCGTCGAGGGACTGGCGCGCTATCCGATCAACGTGCGCTATCCGCGCGGCATTCGCGACAGTGTCGACGCGCTCGATGCCTTGCCCATACTGACGCCGTCGGGCGAACAGATCACGCTGGGCACCGTAGCGCACCTCAAGATCAGCGACGGGCCGCCGATGCTCAAATCGGAAAACGGCCGCCCGTCGACCTGGGTCTATGTGGACGTGCGCGGCCGTGCGGTCGGCTCGGTGGTCAATGATCTTCGCCGCGCAGTCGCAAAGAACGTCACACCGCCGCCGGGCGTATCGATCGCCTATACCGGCCAGTTCCAATATATGCAGCGCGCGGCAAAGCGTTTGCGTTTGGTGGTGCCGGCGACGCTCGCGATCATCTTCCTGCTGCTCTACTTCATCTCGAAGCGGGTCGATGAAGCGGTACTGATCATGGGCACGCTGCCGTTCGCGCTGACCGGCGGCATCTGGGCGCTCTACCTGCTCGGTTACAACCAGTCGATCGCGACCGCGGTCGGGTTCATCGCACTTGCCGGCGTCGCCGCGGAATTCGGCGTGGTGATGCTGATCTACCTGCGTTCGGCGCTCGCCGAGCGCCCATCCGATCCGTCGTGCGAAGAGGTGAAAGAGGCGGTCCGTCAGGGGGCGGTGCTCCGTGTGCGCCCCAAGGCGATGACGGTGGCGGTGATCATCGTCGGCCTGCTGCCGATCCTGATCGGCCACGGTGCCGGGTCGGAGGTGATGAGCCGCATAGCCGCGCCGATGATCGGCGGCATGATCACCGCGCCGCTCTTGTCGATGTTTGTCATCCCCGCCGCCTATCTGCTGATGC
>JBQCHA010000007.1:0-20384 GCA_051955175.1 Sphingomonas sp. | reverse complement strand
GTCGCCCATCAGCGCCAGCACGTCGCCCAGCTTGCCGGGCTCGACGCCGAACTTCTCGACGACGTATTCGGCGCCCAGCCGCCGGTTGTTCATCGTATCGTAGAGGTCGAGCCCCGGCTCGATCAGTTGCATCAGGTCCTTGTCGGAGCTGACGATCGTCACCTGCCACCCTTGCGCCAGCGCCGCCTTGGCATAGCTGGCGATCAGGTCGTCGGCTTCCCACCCTGCTTCCTCGATGCACGGCAGCGAGAAGGCGCGCGTCGCGTCGCGGATCATCGGGAACTGCGGAACCAGATCCTCGGGCGGCGGCGGGCGATGCGCCTTGTACTGGTCGTAGAGCTCGTTCCGGAACGTATGGCTCGACTTGTCGAGGATCACCGCCATGTGCGTCGGCCCGTCGGCCTTGTGCAGCTCGTCGGCGAGCTTCCACAGCATCGTGGTATAGCCATAGACGGCCCCGACCGGCTCGCCGTGCTTGTTGGTCAGCGGCGGCAGGCGGTGGTACGCCCGGAAGATGTAGCCGGAACCGTCGACCAGATAGAGGTGGTTGGACATGTCGCCGGGCGGTCTAGCGCACCGGCGGGCCGAGACAAACTAGTTTGAGCCGTGCCCGCCCATATGGTTATCGCCCTGTTGCGCGATCGCCATAGGCCGCTCGTCATGTGATACGACGATCGCCCGCGCGACGTCCTGGATCAGCTTCTGGCGTTCGCGCACCGATTCCGTGCCGTCGCCGATCATGACTGCGACGGTATACATGCGACCATCAGGCGCAGTCAGGATCCCGACATCGTTGAAACCGGCGGTGCGACGCCCCCAATCCTGGCCGGTACCGGTCTTGTGCGCGATCTGCCAGTCGTCGGGCAGCGGGTATTTGAGCCGCGCCCAACCGGTCTTGCAGTCCGCCATCGTGCTGAGCAGCCACTGGGTCGAGGACGGCGACAACAGCTCGCCACGCACCAGCCGCGCCAGCGTGTCGACGATGGCGTCGGGCTGCGCGCCATCCGAAGGATTCGCGACATAGGCATCGAACGCCGCCTCGCGCACATCGTGCGGCAGGCGGGCGCGCGCATCCTGGAAGGCCATTCCCATCGAATATTCCGGACGCCAGGTCAGCCCGGCGGTCGCCGCCTGCTTCTCCTTCTCGTCGGGGCCGGGCCGGATGCCGACGATGCCCTTGCGCGCGAACATCGCCACGGTTGCCTGCGGTCCGCCCGCGGCGCGCAGGATGCGGTCGTTGGCGGTGTTGTCGCTGGTCATCAGCGCCCGATGATCGAGATCACCGATGGTGGTGTGGTATCCGTCGCCCCGCATCGCCAGAACCGCGACCGGCTGGTGGAAGACCGTCAGGTCGTTGCGCGTAACGGTGATCGGATCGCTGAGACGCAGCTGGCCGCGATCGACCGCGTCGAGCATCGTCATCGCCACCCACAGCTTGCTGACGCTTTGCTGCGGCAGGTAGAGGTCGCCGTGGCTGTGCGCCACCCATCCTTCGCCGACGCTCTCGACGGCGATACCCGCCTTGCCGCCGAACTGCTCGCCCAGCGCCCGGATGGTCGCCTGCAGCGCCTGCGGCGGCGCCGGGCGCGCCGGCACCGGCGGCACCTTCATCGCGACGTGATAGGGCGAGCGCACCGCGGCATGCGCGGCGAGGCCATGATCCACCGCCCCGTCCGACTTGCAACCGACCAGCGCCGCCGCCGCCAGGGCGACGACCGCGACACCTATCGTTTGTGATTTCCGGCTAACCCGCATAACGCTACCAAACGCCCCACATAATCCTCGTGAATCATGCGTTTTCGCGGGTGAACTGGATATAGCTGAGCCGCGTTGGTGCGACGAACGCCCCATATCGCGCGGCGAATTGAGGGAGGCGATGGAAGGATTCGATTTTCCCGCACTGGGGGCGCTGCTGTTCGTCGCGTCGCTGGTCGCGATGGCGTCGCGGCGCTTCAACCTGCCGTACAGTGTCGGGCTGGTCGCTGCCGGCATCGCGCTGTCGGTGCTTGCCCCGCACGTCGCGCCACCGCTGACGCCGGACCTGATCTACTACGTGTTCCTGCCGCCGCTGGTGTTCGAGGCGGCGATCCAAATTCCGTGGAAGCCGCTCCGGCGCGAGCTGCCGCTGCTGACCGCGCTGGTAACCGTCGGCGTGATCTTCGCCGCCGGCGTGGTGGCGGCCGGCATGCACTGGCTGGTCGGCTGGAGCTGGCTCGGCGCCGGCATGTTCGGCGTGCTGATCGCCGCGACCGATCCCGTCGCGGTGATCTCGACGTTCAAATCCATGAAGGTCGAGCCGCGGCTGCACCTGCTGGTCGAGGCCGAAAGCCTGCTCAACGACGGCGTCGCCGCGGTCGGGTTCGGGGTGCTGACCGCAATCGCCGCTGCCGGCGGCGGATCGATGGGGGCGCCCGATATCGCGGTCGAGCTGGTGAAGACGGTGGCCGGCGGCATCCTCGCCGGCGCGGTGGTCGCCCTGGCGCTGATCCTCGTCGCCGGACGGACCACCGACCGTCTGGTCGAGGTGACGCTGACCATGCTGATCGCCTATGGTGCGTTCATCCTGGCCCAGCATTTCGGCGCGTCGGGGGTGCTGGCGACACTGACCGCCGGGCTGATCGTCGGCAATTACGGCTTCCTCGGCCGCATTTCGAAGGACGGTCGATCGGGTATCCAGAACCATTGGGAGTTCGTCGCTTTCCTGGTCAACTCGCTGATCTTCCTGATGATCGGTGGCCATGAGGCAGAGATGCCGTTCGGCCGCGTCATCACCGTCGCGGTGATCGCCACCGTGCTGTCGCTCGCCGGCCGCGCGGCGGCCGTCTACCCGGTGATGGCCTCGTTCGCGAAGACGCGGCTGCGCGTGCCGTGGAAGTACAAGCACGTGCTGTTCTGGGGCGGCCTGCGCGGCGCGCTGGCGCTCGCCCTGTCGATGGCCATCCCGCAGAACATCCCGGAACGCGACGTGATCATCGTCGTCTCGTTCGCGGTGGTCGCCTTCTCGATCTTCGTCCAGGGACTGACCATGCCGTGGCTGATCCAACGCATGAACCTGCGCCGCGGCGAGGACGAGGAAGCACTGGAAGAAAAGGTCGCCTGACCGCTACGGCACCAGCACCGTGTCGCGCGCCTCGGGCAGCGTATCGGGGTAATCGAGCGTGTAGTGCAGTCCGCGGCTTTCATGCCGGGCGAGCGCCGAGCGGACGATCAACTCGGCGGTCTGCAGCAGGTTGCGCAGCTCGATCAGGTCGGGCGTCACCCGGAAATGACCGTAATAGTCAGCAACTTCCTCGGTCAGCAGGCGGATGCGGTGCTGCGCGCGCTCCAGCCGCTTGGTGGTGCGCACGATGCCGACATAATTCCACATGAACCGCCGGATCTCGGTCCAGTTCTGCTTGATGACGACTTCCTCGTCCGAATCGGTCACGCGGCTTTCGTCCCACGGCCGGATCGCCGGCGGCGGCGGCAGGTCGTCCCAGTTCGCCGCGATGTGCTGCGCGCACGCCTCACCGAACACGAAACATTCGAGCAGGGAATTGGACGCCAGGCGGTTGGCGCCGTGCAGCCCCGATTGCGTCACCTCGCCCGCGGCATAGAGCCCCGGCAGGTCGGTGCGGCCGTCGCGGTCGATCATCACCCCGCCGCACGTGTAATGCTGCGCCGGCACGACGGGAATCGGCTCGCGCGTCATGTCGATGCCGAGCCCCAGCAGCTTCTCGTAAATGGTCGGAAAGTGCGCCTTGATGAAGTCGGGCCCGCGCGACGTGATGTCGAGGTGGACGTAATCGAGGCCGAGCCGCTTGATCTCATGGTCGATCGCGCGGGCGACGATGTCGCGCGGCGCCAGCTCGGCGCGCGGGTCGAAATCGGGCATGAAGCGATGGCCGCCTCCCGGCACCCCGCCCGGCAGCTTCAACTGCCCGCCCTCGCCGCGCACCGCCTCGGTGATCAGGAAGTTCTTGACGTCGAGATTGTAGAGGCAGGTCGGGTGGAACTGCATCATCTCCATGTTGGAGATGCGGCAGCCCGCACGCCACGCCATGGCGATGCCGTCGCCGGTCGCGCCGCGCGGCGCGGTCGAGAAGAGATAGGTCCGCCCCGCCCCGCCGGTCGCCAGGATCGTGGCATTGGCGGTGAACAGCTCGACACGGCCGGTGGCGCGGTTGACGGCATAGACGCCCCACACGTTGCCGGCGCCCGAATAGCGCTCCTCATGCCGGCTGGTGGCGAGGTCGATCGCCACGCGGTCGGGGACCAAGGTGATATTGGGATGCGCCTCGGCGGCGCGCTGCAGCGCCTCCTGCACCGCCCAGCCGGTGGCGTCGTTGACATGGACGATGCGCCGGTGGCTGTGCCCGCCCTCACGCGTCAGGTGCAGCGCGTCGCCGTCCATGTTGAACGGCACGCCCAGCTTGACCAGCCGGTCGATCGCCGCGGGCGCGCTGCCGACGACGAACTCGACGGTGGCGCGGTCGTTGAGCCCCCCACCCGCGATCATCGTGTCCTCGACATGGCTTTCGAACGTGTCGCCGGGCTCCAGCACCGCGGCGATCCCGCCCTGCGCCCAGGCGGTCGAGCCCTCGTTGAGCCCGCCCTTGGCGAGCACCGTCACCCGGAACCGGTCGGCAAGATTGAGCGCCGCGGTCAGCCCCGCAGCGCCCGAGCCGATGATCAGGACGTCGGCGCCGCCGGTCATCGGCGACTGCCGAAGTGGAGAAAGTGGAGAGTGTCGCGCAGCTTTGTTTTGACCCTTGAGCGGGCTTTGGGCGCAACGTTTTCCATACGACGTGAAGGAGCCAACATTACTCGGGTCTGGCAGCAAATCTCCAACATTCCTAGAGCAGGAATGGTTGCCGACAACGGCCGATAGCCGTCGCGGAGATGGACGCGAAAATGCCGCCCTGCTATTCAGTTAAGGCGATCCTGCGGCTCATGCCGGCAGCGAACGCGCGGAAATGGAGGCCGCTGATGCGTCCCTGGCTGATGGTCGCTTTTGTCACGGCGACTGTCGCACTCGCCGATCCGGCGGCGGCAGGGCAATGGTCCAACATCAACAGCGCGCCGAGCGGCGCCGCGCCGGCGAGCCTCGATGCCGTACGCCGCGTCGACCGGATCGACGCCGCGATCCGCGATGGCCGGGACCGCGGCCAGTTGAGCCGGCGCGAGGCACGGCGCCTTCACCGTGACGGCGAACTGATCGACAGCGCGGCGCAGCGCTACGACGCCGACGGCGCCTCCCAGACCGAGCAGAACGAGATCGATACGCGGATCGACGTGCTCGAGCATCAGGTCTTTCTCCACCGGCTGGAGCAGCCGGCCGGCGAGAAACGCTAGCGTCGGGAGCGTAGCGCCGCCAAGGGGATGGCCCGACGCATGGGCGACATTGCGAGAGGTTCCGATGGGTAGCACTTTCCTCCACGGCACCGTCCACGAGGCGGCGGATGATCTTCAGGCCGCGGTGCGGTCCGACCCGAACGTGCTCAGCCTGTGGGAAGACCTGACGCCGCTCGGCCGCAACGAATTCATCTGCTGGGTGGAGGACGCCAAGAAGGAGGCGACCCGCCGCCGCCGCATCGAACGCACCTGCGAAGAGCTGCTGGAGGGCAAGAAGCGCCCGTGTTGCTGGGTGGGCTGCATCCACCGCACCGACAAGGCGCCGAGTCGATGGCAACAGGCGGTGCTGATCGACGGGGCGAGGAAAACGCCGCCAGCTGGCAAGTAAAGCTGGCGCGCGTCAGGCGTTGGCAGCGCGCGTCAGGTTCAGGAACACGTCCTCCAGGTCCGCTTCCCTGGTCGTCACGTCGACGATGCCGAAACCATCGGCCTGCACCGCCGCCAGCACCTCGCCCGCATTCACCTTGTCCTTCTGATAGGTGATCGCGAGCACGCGGTCGTTCTTCACCTCGATCTTCTCGAAGCAGCGATTGGCCGGCATCGTGGCAATGTCGCGGTCGACGGTCACTTCGACCAGTTTTTCCTGCGTCATCGCCAGCAGCGTCCGCGTCGGTTCGTTGGCGATCACCTGACCGTGGTTGATGATCGCGATGCGGTCGCACAGTTGCTCGGCTTCCTCGAGGTAGTGCGTGGTCAGCACCACCGTCACGCCCGCGTCGTTGAGGCTGCGGACATAGGTCCACAATTGCTGGCGCAGCTCGATGTCGACGCCGGCGGTCGGCTCGTCGAGCACCAGCACCGGCGGCGAATGGACCATCGCCCTTGGCGACCATCAGGCGCCGCTTCATGCCCCCCGACAGCGTGCGCGAATAGGCGTTGGCCTTATCCTCCAGATGGACGGCGCGCAGCAGCTCCATCGAGCGGCGCTTGTCCTTTGGCACGCCGTAGAGGCCTGCCTGGATCTCCAGCGTCTCGACCGGCGTGAAGAACGGATCGAACAGGATTTCCTGGTTGACGATGCCGATCGACACCTTGGCGTTGCGCGGATGCTGGTCGATGTCGAAGCCCCAGATCGCCGCCCGACCGCTGGTCTTGTTGACGAGGCCCGCCAGGATGTTGATCAGCGTCGACTTGCCCGCGCCGTTGGGGCCGAGCAGCCCGAAGATCGAGCCGCGCGGCACGTCGAACGAGACGTCGGTCAGCGCCTGCTTGCCGCCGGCGTAGACTTTGTTGAGCTTGTCGATGGCGATCGCGGCGTCGGTCATGGCGCGAGCATTTAGAGCCGCAGCGGCGTCGCGCCAAGCCATAACGCAAGGCAATTGCCTGTTCGGGCCGTGCTTGCTATCGGCTCATCCATGATTCCGCCGCCCGAAATGATCCGCGTCACCACCCGCCGCATCGCCTGCGACGGCACCGGCAACGGCCTGCCCGCCGCGCTCGGCCATCCGCGCGTGTTCCTGGAGATCGACGAGCATGGCTATGTCGATTGCGGCTATTGCGACCGGCGCTTCGTCCTGGCCGGCGGCCCCGCCGACGGCGCGGACCAGGCGGCGCTGCCCGACATCGCCTCGGGTGCCAGCCCGTCGGGCGACGCGAGTTGATCGCTTAGGCTCGCATTAGACACGGGGCCTTAGACATCGGGCTCGCCGCGCCTATATCGGCGCGATGACCCTAGCAGCCGATCCCCGCTCGTTCCTCTACCGCCCCGGCGGCCTCGATCCCGATACCGCCCGCGCGCTCACCGCCGAGACATTGGCCAAGGCCGATGACGGCGAGCTGTTCCTGCAATATCGCAAGACCGAGGCGTTCGGCTTCGACGACGGCCGGCTGAAGACCACCAGCTACGACACGCAGTCGGGCTTCGGCCTGCGCGCCGTCTCCGGCGAGACGACCGCCTTCGCGCACGCCAACGAGCTGTCGCCCGCCGCAATCCGCCGCGCCGGGGAAACGATGGCGTTGATCGATCCGTCGGCGCGCGCCAAGGCGGCGCCGCCGCAAGGCACCAACCGCCACCTTTATACCGATGCCGATCCGATCGACCTCGTGCCCTTCGCCGACAAGGTGAACCTGTGCCAGGCGATCGATGCCGCCGCGCGGGCCCGCGATCCGCGCGTGGCGCAGGTCTCGGTCGGGCTGTCGGGATCGTGGAGCGTGGTCGAGATCGTGCGCCCCGACGGCTTCGTCGCCACCGACATCCGCCCGCTGGTCCGCCTGAACGTGTCGATCGTGGTCGAGCAGACCGGCCGGCGCGAGACCGGCAGCTTCGGCATCGGCGGCCGCTATCTCTACGACCGGCTGATGGGCCCGGACGTGTGGAACCGCGCGATCGACGAGGCGCTGGCGCAGGCGCTGGTCAATCTCGACTCGGTCGACGCGCCGGCCGGTGAAATGACGGTGCTGCTCGGCCCCGGCTGGCCCGGCGTGCTGTTGCACGAGGCGGTCGGCCACGGGCTGGAGGGCGATTTCAACCGCAAGGGCACCTCGGCCTTCTCCGGCCGCATCGGCGAGCGCGTTGCCGCCCCCGGCGTGACGGTGGTCGACGACGGCTCGATCCTCGATCGCCGCGGTTCGCTGTCGATCGACGACGAGGGCACGCCGACGCAGGAGAACGTGCTGATCGAGGACGGCATCCTGAAAGGCTATATGCAGGATCGCCTCAACGCGCGGCTGATGGGCGTGGCACCGACCGGCAACGGCCGCCGCCAGAGCTTCGAGCATGCGCCGATGCCGCGGATGACCAACACCTTCATGCGCGGCGGCAACGACGATCCCGCCGACCTGATGAGCCGCGTCAAGAAGGGCATCTTCGCCAAGTCGTTCGGCGGCGGGCAGGTCGACATCGTGTCGGGCAAGTTCGTGTTCTCCTGCACCGAGGCCTATCGCATCGAAAACGGCAAGCTCGGCGCGCCGATCAAGGGCGCGACGCTGATCGGCGACGGCCCCACCGTGCTGACCAAGGTCACCGGGATCGGCAACGACTTCAGCCTCGACGAAGGCATCGGCATGTGCGGCAAGGCGGGCCAGGGCGTACCCGCCGGCGTCGGCCAGCCGACGCTGCTGGTCGAGGGGCTGACGGTCGGCGGGACGGCGGTCTGACGGCCGCGTGACGGGCGTCGATAGCGCGGGGGCTGTGCGACCATGATCATCCTCGGGCTCGATCCCGGGCTCGGCACGACCGGCTGGGGCGTGATCCGCGCCGAGGGCAACCGGCTGTCGCACCTCGCCAACGGCCGGCTGAAGACCGACAGCGCCGCGCCGCTGCCACGCCGGCTGGCGCATCTCGACGCGATGCTCGCCGCGCTGGTGACGGACCATGCGCCCGACGCCGCCGCGGTGGAGGAGGTGTTCGTCAACGCCAACCCGCAGTCGACGCTGAAGCTCGGCCAGGCGCGCGGCGTGGTGATCTGCGCGGCGGCACGCGGCGGGATCGAGGTCGGCGAATATGCCGCGCGGCTGGTCAAGAAGGCGGTGGTCGGCGTCGGCAATGCCGACAAGGCGCAGGTCCATGCCATGGTCAAGCGCCTGCTGCCGGGCATCGCGATCGACGGCGCCGATGCCGCCGACGCGCTGGCGGTGGCGATCTGCCACGCGCACCATCTGGCGAGTGCGCGATTGGCGGGGCGCTGACGCTTTCCCGGCCGATCAAGCGGGATGACGGGGCGTCCGATTTCGCCTAACCGGCGAGGATGATCGCGCATCTCAAGGGCAGGCTGGTCTCCACGGGGCTCGACCACGCGGTGATCGATGTCGGCGGCGTCGGCTATCTCGTCGGCGCCTCGTCGAAGACGCTCGCCGCGCTGGGCGCGACCGGCGAGGCGGTGACGGTGCATACCGAAATGCTGGTGGCGGAGGACTTCATCCGCCTGGTCGGCTTCGCCCGGGCCGACGAGCGTGACTGGTTCCGCCATCTGACCAGCGTACAAGGCGTCGGCGCGCGCGTCGCGCTGGCGATCCTGTCGGTGCTCGATCCCGCCGAGCTCGACGCGGCGGTGGCGCGCCAGGACAAGGCGATGGTGGCACGCGCCAACGGCGTCGGCCCGAAGCTCGCCGAACGCATCGTGCGCGAGTTGAAGGACAAGGTCGGCACCGTCGCGCTAGGCGCCGGCGGCGCTGCCGTGGCACCGGCCGGCGGCGCGTCGGCCGATGCCGCCTCGGCGCTCGCCAATCTCGGCTTCCGCCCGGCCGAAGCCGCGGCCGCGGTCAAGCTCGCCGAGGACGAGCTGGGCCCCACCGCCAGCCTCGACGCCTTGGTCCGCCTTGCGCTGAAACGCGCCTCACGGGCCTGACCATCTTCGGCAAACTGTCCTGACCAGACTTGGCAATTGGTCATGATATCGGTACCATCCTGTGCAAAAGCAGGAGGATGAGGATGGCACGATCGGCTCTGCGGCTGGGCGCAATGCTCATGGCCGGCGCGTTGGCAGGCACCGCCCACGCCGCCTGTACCGGCCCGGTGGCGGCCTGCGGCACCGCCGCGCCGGGCGCGCTGGCGCTGCTTGCCCCCGACACGCCGGCGACGGTGGTCATCTCGGCCCGGGAAAACGAAGGCGTGCTGCGCGCCGCCGCCGATCTGCGCCACGACATCGCGGCGGTGAGCGGGGTCGAACCGCGCTCGGCGACCTTCATGCCGCAACAGGGCGATGGCACGATCATCGTCGGCACGCTGGGCACCAGCCCGCTGATCGACGCGCTGGCCAAAGCGGGCAAGATCGACCTCGCTGGCCTGAAGGGGCAATGGGAAGGCTATGTCGAGCAGGTGGTCGACAATCCCGCCCCCGGCGTCGCCCGCGCGCTGGTCATCGCCGGGGCGGACCGGCGCGGCACGATCTACGGCATCTACGACATCTCGGCGAAGATCGGCGTCAGCCCCTGGCAATGGTGGGCCGACGTGCCGCCGCAGCACCACGACCGGCTGTGGCTCACCGCCGGCCGCGTCGCCGATCATCCGGTGGTCAAATATCGCGGCATCTTCCTCAACGACGAGGACCCGGCGCTGGGCGGCTGGGCCAAGACGCGGTTCGGCGGCGTCAACGCGCAATTCTATGCCCGGCTGTTCCCCTTGATGCTGCGGCTGAAGGCCAATTTCCTGTGGCCGGCGATGTGGGGCAAGTCGCTGTGGGATGACGATCCGCTGTCGGCGAAGATCGCGAAGCGGGATGGCGTCATCCTCGGCACCTCGCACCACGAGCCGATGGGCCGCGCCCAGATCGAGTGGCATCGCTATGGCAAGGGGCCGTGGGATTATACGACCAACGCCGCCGAGCTGCAGAAGTTCTGGCGCGAGGGGATCGAGCGGCGCGGCGATGCCGAGGATCTGGTGACGGTTGGCATGCGCGGCGACGGCGACAAGCCGATGACGCAGGGCACCGCCATCCCGCTGCTCGAAAAGATCGTCGCCGACCAGCGCAAGATCATCGCCGACGTGACCGGCAAGCCCGCCGACCAGACGCCGCAGGTGTGGGCGCTCTACAAGGAAGTGCAGGATTATTACGACCAGGGCATGCGCGTGCCCGACGATGTCACACTGCTGTTTTCCGACGACAATTGGGGAAATCTGCGCCGCCTGCCCAAGCCGGGCACGAAACGCCCGGGCGGCTACGGTATCTATTATCATTTCGATTATGTCGGCGCCCCGCGCAATTACAAATGGATCGACACCAATTCGATGCCGCGCGTGTGGCAGCAGATGGAGATGGCGCACGCGTTCGGCGCCGACCGGCTGTGGATCGTCAATGTCGGCGACCTGAAGCCGATGGAATATCCGCTCAGCTTCTTCCTCGATCTCGCCTGGAACCCCGACCGGATGAGCGAGCAGGCGATGCAGGCCTACCCGCAGCAATGGGCCGCGCAGCAATTCGGACCCGCGCACGCCGCGGCGATCGGCGAGTTGATCGCGCGCTATGGCCAGCTTGCCGCGCGTCGCAAGCCCGAGCTGCTCGACGCCGACACCTATCGGCTCGACGCCGGGCAATGGGCGCGCGTGATGCAGCGCTGGGATACGCTGGAGGCCGATGCCCGCGCGATCGCGCCGCAGCTCGCCCCCGACCAGCGCGATGCCTATTACGAGCTGGTGCTGCACCGCATCGCGGCGTTCGCCAATCTGCACCGGCTGTATTACGCGGTGGCGCGCAACCATGCCGAGGCTCGCGCCGGCGACGCCGCGGCGGCCGAGCGCGATGCCGAGGCTGCGCGTCGCTATTTCGCTGAGGATAAGGCGATCCGCCGCCGCTACGAGGTCGACACCGCCGGCGGCAAATGGACCGACATGATGGCGCAGACGCATATCGGCTATACCAGCTGGCAGGAGCCGCCGAAGGACGTGATGCCCACGGTGTGGACCGTCACCGAGGCGCGTGCCCATCCGGCATCGACGACGCCGGTCTGCACGCCCATTGCCCGGCACGATGCCGACGATACGGCAGCACGGCTCGGCGGCGGCGGCTTCACCTGGCAGGTGGTGCCGCGGCTCGGCATCGGCGAAGCAGCGATGGTTGCCAGCCCCGTCTCCGGCGATCCGATCGTTCGGCCGGGCGGCGCGACGCCGCATCTCAGTTATGCCTTCACCACCACCTTCGCCGGCCCGATGCAAATCGAGGTCACGGCAGCACCCGCGATCGACGTGCGCGGTGGTCACCAGCAGCGCTTTGCCGTCTCGATCGACAATGGCGCGCCGCAGATCGTCAACCTGCTCGCCGACGACAGCGACAAGGCCTGGGGCCGCTCCGTGATCGAGGATCGCCGCGTCGCCACCGCCACGCTGTCGGTGGCTGCGCCGGGCACACACCGCGTTTCAATATGGCTGGTCGATCCTCAGGTGGTGTTCGAGCGCGTGACGGTGACGCCGCCCACCGCCGCCTGTGCCGCCACCGACTGACGTCTCCGCTCGACGCGCCCCGCCCTCCCGCGCTAGGTTCGCGGCATGAGCGGCAGGATCATCGCGGTGTACAGCCTGAAGGGCGGCGTCGGGAAGACGACCGTCGCCGTCAACATCGCCTGGGCGGCGGCGATGCTGTCGGCGCGGCGCACCTTGCTGTGGGATCTCGACGGCCAGGCGGCGGCGACCTGGATCCTGGGCCACGACGCGCATGGGCCGCGCGCCGCCAAGACGGTCAGCGGCGCGGTCGAGCCGGAGAAGCTGGTGTGCGCCACCGCGATCGAGCGGCTCGACCTGCTGCCCGCCGACGCCTCGCTGCGCGATCTCGACATCGCCTTCCACGAACTCGACAAGAAGAAGCGCGTCGCCAAGCTCGCCCAGCGGCTGGCGCGCGACCATGACCGTATCGTGATCGATTGCCCGCCGGGCCTCACCGATACGTCCGACCAAATCCTGCGGGCCGCCGATCTCGTCATCGTGCCGGTGATCCCCTCGCCGCTGTCGCGCCGGGCGCTGGCGGCGATCGAGCAGCATCTCCATGGCAAGAAGAGCCCTGACGCGCCCCTGCTGCCGGTCTATTCGATGGTCGATCGCCGCCGCGCGCTGCACCGCGCCGCGCTCGACGAGCATCCCGACTGGCCGGTGATCCCGATGGCCAGCGCGTTCGAGACGATGAGCGAGGCGCGCGCCCCGCTCGGCGCCTATGCCGGCCGCCGTGCACCGGGCGTCGCGGCGGTCGCTGCCTTGTGGCAGCGGATCGAGCATGCGCTGGAGAAACGCCCATGACCGTCCGCCATGCCGAATGCCAGTGTGGCCAGCTCCGCGTCGATGTATCGGGCGAGCCGATCCGCGTTTCGGTCTGCCATTGCCTCGACTGCCAGCGCCGCTCGGGCAGCGCCTTCGCCGCACAGGCGCGGTTCGCGGAGGAAGACGTCACGATCACCGGGTCCGCAACCGACTGGACCCGCGCCGGCGAGAACGGTGCGATGACGCAGAGCTTTTGCTCGACCTGCGGGTCGAGCCTCTACTATCGCAATGAAAGCCTGCCCGGCCAGATCGCGATTCCGCTGGGGGCCTTCGCCGACCCCACCTTTCCACCGCCGCACTTCTCGGTCTTCGAGAACCGCCGCCACCCCTGGGTGAGCATCACCGGCGACCATATTGAGCACGATTGATGACCGATGCCGACCGCATCCTGACCGCCCAGCGCAAGCCCGAGGACGTTGACGCCGCGCTGCGCCCCAAGAGCCTCGACGAGTTCGTCGGCCAGGCCGCCGCGCGCGAGAACCTGCGCATCTTCATCGAGGCGGCGCGGTCGCGCGGGGATGCGCTCGACCATGTGCTGTTCTTCGGGCCTCCGGGGCTGGGCAAGACGACGCTGGCGCAGATCATCGCACGCGAGATGGGCGTCGGCTTCCGCGCCACCTCCGGCCCGGTCATCGCCAAATCGGGCGACCTCGCCGCGCTGCTGACCAATCTCGAGGATGGCGACGTGCTGTTCATCGACGAAATCCACCGCCTGCAGCCGGCGGTGGAGGAGGTGCTCTATCCCGCGATGGAGGATCGCGCGCTCGACCTGATGATCGGCGAAGGGCCGTCGGCGCGCTCGGTGCGGATCGACCTGCCGCGCTTCACGCTGGTCGGCGCGACCACCCGGCAGGGACTGCTCACCACGCCGCTGCGCGATCGCTTCGGCATCCCGGTGCGGCTCAATTTCTACACGGTCGACGAGCTGGAGCACGTCATCACCCGCGCCGCGCGGCTGCTCGACCTTCACGTCGCCCCCGACGGCGCGCGCGAGATCGCGCGGCGCGCGCGGGGCACGCCGCGCATCGCCGGCCGGCTGCTGCGCCGCGTGCGCGATTTCGCCAATGTCGCCGGGGCCGAGACGGTCGACGCGCGCATCGCCGACGCCGCGCTCAACCGGCTGGAGGTCGACAGCCTCGGCCTCGACGCGATGGACCGGCGTTACCTGACGATGATCGCCGACATCTACAAAGGGGGCCCGGTGGGCGTGGAGACGCTCGCCGCGGGCCTTTCCGAACCGCGCGACACGATCGAGGAAGTGATCGAGCCGTATCTGATCCAGCTCGGCCTCGTCGCCCGCACCGCGCGAGGCCGCTGCCTCAACGCCGGCGGGTGGAAGCACCTGGGCCTCAATCCGCCCAGCAATGTGCAGGACGGCCTGTTCGACTGACGCCTCAGCCGGCGATGCGCAGGCAGTTGCGGCCGGCTTCCTTGGCTTCGTAGAGCGCGCGATCGGCGGTCGCCAGGATCGCCTCGGGCGCGCCGTCCGGCGGCACTGCGGCAAGGCCGAAGCTGGCGGTGATGCGCAGCGCGCCCTCCGGCGTGGTCGCCACCACGCGCTGGGCCAGCGCCGCGCGCAGCCGGTCGCAGATCGTCACCGCCTCGTTCAATTCGGCACCGGCGAGCAGCAGCGCGAATTCCTCGCCGCCCAGCCGCCCGATCAGATCGCTGCCACGCAGCATCTGCCGGCAGCAATCGGCCAGCGTGGTCAATGCCGCGTCGCCCATCGAATGGCCGTAGCGATCGTTGACCTGCTTGAAATGATCCACGTCGAGCATCGCCAGCGTCGCCGGCCTCGATCCCGCCGCCGCCCCTTCCAGCGCCGCCATGAACGCGCGGCGGTTGGCGACGCCGGTCAGCGGATCGGTGCTCGCCTGGCGGATCAACCGGTGCTCGACCGACTTGCGCCGCGTCACGTCGCGGATGGTGCTCACCGTGCCGGTCACCGCACCGTCCACGTCGCGCACCGCCCGGGTGTTCGATTCGAACCAGGCGACGCTGCCGTTGACGTGGAAGCCGCGATATTCGGTCGTGACGTTGTGATCGGGATCGGCGAGCGCACGGCGATGCGCCTGGCGCAGCAGGTCGTGATCGTCGGGATCGACCAGCTCCAGCGCCTGGCGGCCGACCAGATAATCGGGATCGTGGCCGAGCTCGCGCGCCGATGCCGAGGCGAAGCGGATTTCGCCGTCGCGGTCGAGGCTGAGCAGCATGTCGCTCAGATTGTCGGTCAGCATGCGCAGCGCCGCCTCATTCTGCTGCATGCGGTTGAGCAGCCGCCGCCGCGCGGTGAGCGAAGCGGTGATGGGCAATGCCATCAGCAACAGCGTCGCGAGGTAGAATTGGAAGAACTGCAGCTGCACCGCCTCGTTGACGCTGACATTGGCAATCGGGCCGTGGCCGGCGACGGTGAACGAGCCGCCGACCAGCGCGACGATCAGCATCGACAGCGCCGCACCGGGCCGTCCGAGCACGAAACTCGCCGCCAGCACCGGCGGCACCGTCACGAACAGCACCGAATCGGCGCGCCACGCGAACACGCCGGCGCAGACCAGCGCCGTGAGCGCCAGCAGCGCAAAGGCGCGCGTTGCGCCCCAGCTCGAGCTGCCGTGCCACCAGGCGGAAATCTCGGCACGGCGGATCACCTGCACCACCGGCATCGCGATCAGCGTGCCGAGGCCATGGCCGACCACCCAGTCGCCCAGCATGCTCCAGAACGGCTGCCCCATCGACCAATGGCCGATCAGCGCGCCGGGAAGGCCACTCGCCAGCGGCGCGGCGATCGCGGCGGCGGCGACGAACACCACCAGCGAACGGAGCGATTCGAACAATGGCAGGTGACGGTGAAAACGGTGCAGCAGGCCGGCCGCGACCAGCGCCTCCCCGGCATTGGCCAGCGTCAGCAATACGCCGCGCAACCCGGAGTGCGAGACCAGCAGCGACACCAGCGATCCGGCGACCACCACCGCCACGACCACGGGCGCCCAGCGCCGCGGCGGCCGCGTCATCAGCGCGCTGATCAGCACCGCATTGGCCGGCCACATCAGGGCGATGCCGCCGCTCAGCCGCGTGAAGCTCACCGCCGACAGCGCGAGCAGGAAATAGGCCATCCCTGTGGCGGCGACCGAGCGGGAACGCGGAGACAACAAACGGAGCATCCGCTTCGGATGGCCCGGCAATGGTAACCGAAGCGCTAAGGATGCGGCGGAGCGTGGATGCGCCCGCCTAGCTCTCGATCGAGAACAGCGCCTCGACCGGCCGATCGATCACCGCGGCGATCTTGAGCGCGAGCAGCGTCGAAGGGACGAACACGCCGTTCTCCACGGTGTTGATCGTCTTGCGGCTGACGCCCACGCGGTCGGCCAGCTCCGCCTGCGTCCAGCCAAGCCGCGCGCGCTCCTCCTTCAGGCGATTGCCCAGCCGTTCAGCCACGGGCCGCCCGCTGCTCCAGCGTGGCGAAGCTGGTCAACCCGGCGACCAGCGCGGCGGTGAGCACGACGCGCACCGCGTCGTAGGCGCTCAACACCACGGCGTTCTCGGTCAGGGCGAGCAAGAGCACCGACGCGCCGACCGCCGCCCAGAAACCGGTGGTGGTCGCCATCCGGCGATGTTCGCGCACCGATTCATCCTCCAGCAGCCGCGCGACCGGATTGCGGGGCTTGAGCCATTGCAGCAGCGGCGCGTGATGCATCGTCGCCGCGGTCGCCAACGCGACCCACACCGCCTGCAGCGGCCCGGTCTCGCGCGCGCCGAAGCTGACCATCAGCGCGACCAGCAGCAGGCCGGCCAGGACATAGAAGATGGTGGCGCGCAGCGCGCCCTTGCGTTCGACGGTTTCGACAATGGTCATCACCAACTCCCTTTGTAACTTACAGGTTACATGTAACCCGTGGGTTACATCGCCGTCAAGCGCTTCTTGCTTGATCGTCGGCGACGAGGCGTTACACGCCCCCTCGATGGTGAACCCGGACCTGGACCTCCCCTCCTCCGGCCGTTTCGTCGGGCGCGAGCACCGCTTCCCGGTGCGCGTCTATTTCGAGGACACCGATCTTTCCGGCATCGTCTACCACGCCAATTACCTGCGCTTCATGGAGCGTGCGCGATCGGACATGCTGCGCTGCGCCGGCATCGATCAGCGCGCCGCGTTCGAGGCGGGGGACGGCGCTTATGCGGTCAGCGATCTCGCCATCCGCTATCGCGCGCCCGCGCGGCTCGACGACGACCTCGTCGTCGTCAGTCGGCTCGTCGCGCTGGGTGCTGCAACCTGCCGCATTCATCAAACAGTCAGGCGAGACGCCTTGTTATTGGCCGACGCACAGGTGACAGCGGCGTTCGTCGCACCGACCGGCCGCCCGGTTCGGCAACCGAAACCCTGGATCGACGCTTTTCAGGCGCTGATCGTACAAGAGGACGAAGACGCTCAATGGACCACCTGATGTTGAATACCGATGCGGCGACGCTGTCGCCGATCGCATTGTTCCTGCAGGCCGATTGGGTGGTGAAGATCGTCATGCTGGGGCTGCTCGCCGCCAGCGTGTGGACCTGGGCGATCATCTTCGGCTTCTCGCGCAAGCTCGGCCGCACGCGTCGCGCGACCGAGAAGTTCGAGCGCGATTTCTGGAAGGCGGAGGATGTCGACGCCTTCCACCGCCTGCACAAGGACAGCGACCTCGCCGTCGCCCGCGTGTTCGGCGCCGGCGTCTCCGAATGGCGGCAGTCGACGCGCGCCCGCGCCATCGACCGGTCCGGCACGCGCGAGCGGCTGGCGACGACGATGGGCGCGGCGGTGGCCAACGAAGTCGATCGCCTGTCCGATCGCCTCAACGTGCTCGCGACCGTAGGATCGGTGGCGCCATTCGTCGGCCTGTTCGGCACCGTGTGGGGCATCATGCACAGCTTCACCGAGATCGCGCGCGCGCAGAGCTCGTCGCTCACCACCGTCGGCCCGGGCATCGCCGAGGCGCTGTTCGCGACCGCCATCGGCCTGTTCGCGGCTATCCCGGCGGTGATCGCCTACAACCGCTTCAGCCACGGGGTGAACAAGGTCGAGGCGCGCCTCAACCGGTTCGCCGACGGGTTCCACGCACAGCTGAGCCGCCAGCTGGAGGAAGAGGCGTGACCCGCGCAGCGCTCGGCGGGAGGCAGCGCTGATGGCGATGCACCTTCCTTCGCAACGTGGCCGCGGTCGGCGCACGCCGATGGCCGAGATCAACGTCACGCCCTTGGTCGACGTGATGCTGGTGTTGCTGATCATCTTCATGGTCACCGCGCCGCTGCTCACCTCGGGCGTGCCCGTCAACCTGCCCGACAGCCGGGCGAAGGCGCTGGACCAGGACCAGAAGCCGATCGAGGTGTCGATCGACGACACCGGCCGCGTGTTCATCGACAAGGACGAGGTGACCGAGGCGTCGCTGCCCGACCGCTTCGACCAGATCGCCGCGCAATCGGGCACCGCCAAGCCGCCGCAGATCTTCCTGCGCGCCGATCGCGGGCTCGATTACGGCCGCGTCATGCAGGTGATGGGCGAGCTGAACCGCGCCGGCCTCAACCGCGTGGCGCTCGTCACGGTGGGCAAGAACGACCAGTGATGCGGGGCCGCGCCTGATGGACCGGACGGAAAAGACCGGGCTCGGCGTCGCCGTCATCGGGCACGTGGCGCTGTTCGCACTGCTGTCGACGAGCTTCCTGTTCGCGCGCAAGCCGCCGCCGCAGACGCACGACGCGATGGACGTGACGCTGGCGACGCAGGCGGCGCTGGAGGCCGAGGCGCCGCAGATCACGCAGCAGCCCGCGCAGTCGCAGGCGCCGGTCGCCGGGCCGCCCGCCGAAGCGGCGCCGCCCGCGCCCGAGCCGGCGCCGGCCGAAAAGCCGCAACCGACGCCGCCCCAGCCCAAGCCGAGCCCGCAGCCCGCGCCCAAGCCGGAGCCGGCCAAGCCCAAGCCGACGCCGCCCAAGCCGGTGGAAAAGCCGCAGCCCACGCCCGAGCCCGCGCCGAAGAAGTCCAAGGGGCAGGAAAAGGAAGCGACCAAGCCGCACGAACGCGGCTCGCATCTCGGCCCCAATTTCCTGAAGGGCATCACCGCGGAAGCGTCCAACAGCAAGACCCAGGCGCCGCGCGCGTCGAAGGTCGGGGCGCAGGACATCGCCAGCATCGCCGGGCTGATCCGCCGCCAGGTGCAGCCGTGCTACGATCTCGGCGCGCTGGCCGGCACCTCGGCGATGGACATTGTCACCGTGCTGCGCCTGCAGTTCCGCCGCGACGGCACCGTCGCCGCGGCGACGGTCGAGCAGCAGCAGGGAGTCAATGGCGACAATCAGCGTTATGCCCGCCAGATGGCGGAGCTGAGCCGCCGCGCGGTGCTGCGCTGCTCGCCGCTCAAGGGCCTGCCGCCCGACCTGTACCAAGGCGGCTGGGAAGATTTCGACATGGGGTTCATACCGAGGCAGCTCGGATAGAATGACGGAGAGACGCATGCGTTTGGCGACTTTATGGATGCTGGCGGGCCTCGCCGGACTGGCGACGCCCGCGATGGCTCAGGATCAGGCGGCACCCGCCGTGGGCGCGCAGGCGGCGCCGCAACAGCCCGGCCAGCCCCAGGCGGCCCAGCCGGGCGCCGACCAGAACGGGCGGCTGCGCGTCGACATCACCGGCGGCGTCGCGGCGCCGACGCCGATCGCCATCCCCGATTTGCCGACGACGCAGGTGACCAGCACACCCGCCGGCTCGACCGATGTATTGGGCCACAAGCTGGCCGGCGTGATCACCGACGATCTGCGCAATTCGGGCCTGTTCTCGCCCGTCTCGCCCAACCTGCTGCGCAAGGTGACGGTGCCCGAGGTGACCGCGCCCGCGTTCGATTACTGGGGCACGACCGGCGCGCAGGTGCTGGTCGAGGGCTATGTCCGCGCCAATGGCGACGGCACGCTGACGATGGGCTGCTACCTCTACGACGTCTATGCCAAGACCGAACTCACCCGGCAGGGCTTCGTCGTGTCGCCCGCCGACTGGCGCCGCGCGGCGCACAAATGCGCCGACATGGTCTACACGCGCCTCACGGGCGAAGGCCCCTATTTCGACAGCCGCGTGGTCTATGTGTCCGAAACCGGCCCGAAGGCGCACCGCATCAAGCGGCTGGCGATCATGGACCAGGACGGCGCCAACCACCGTTTCCTGACCAACGGCCAATCGATCGTGCTGACGCCCAGCTTCGCGCCCAACCGGCAGTCGATCGTGTACATGAGCTATGTCGGCCAGCGCCCCGCGATCTACGTCTATGATCTCGGCTCGGGCCGGCAGCGGCTGCTGGTG
>JBQCHA010000006.1:0-8461 GCA_051955175.1 Sphingomonas sp. | reverse complement strand
GCATTACTCATAGGCGCACGGCCACAGCGCTCTTCGGGGCGCACGTCATGATAATGTCCGTGATGGCGATCGCGCTGATTGTCCTCAGCTGCACCGTCGCCTTCGCCTTTGGTCGATGGGAGGGAAAGTGGATAGCCACCTTCTATGTCGCGGCGATCGTCGCGACCCATTACGCTCGGGTGATCAGACCTTCCTGGGTCAGCCCGAATCTACCGGTCGCTGTCGTCGACGTCCTTCTTCTCGTTGCTCTGTATGGAGTGGCGATCAACAGTCGCCGCTATTGGCCGATCTGGATGACAGCGTTCCATGTCCTGACCGTCGCAGCCCACGCGCAGGCGTGGATCGTGCCGGCGTTTCCGCACAAATGGTACTTCGTCATGGAGAGCTTCTGGGCCATTCCGAAGCTGCTGGTCCTGTTGATCGGCGTCATACTGGACTGGGAGCATGAGCGACCTGGAGCCCGGCGACGCGGTGCCGGCCGGTCCAAAGGCACTCACCAGAACTCCGGCCGGTGAACCGGCCAATCGATCGTACAACAGCACTGGGAAATCTGAACTGTCCCCAGCGGCGCTAGCGACAGCGGCAACGCTGGCGGAACACTATCTCACCGCCCGGAGAGCCCGGCTGGAGGTGTTCCCAAGGCAGCTGTTCGGAGAGCCCGATTGGGACATTCTCCTGCAGCTTTTCGTGCATCACGTTAGATCGACCGCCGCGACAGTGACTGACGCCTGCAACGCCTCGGGAGTACCGCCTACATCTGCTCTAAGACACATATCCAGGCTCGAGGAGATGGGGTTGGTCACGAGGCGGGACGATCCCGGCGACCGCCGACGACGCTATCTCGGGCTGGATCAGAAGTCGGTGCCGACCATTGCCCGCTGGGTGCTTGACTGGCTGCGTCCGTCCGACGGTGCGATGGCGATCGCGGAGCCGCACATCCGGCAGGCTGCTCCTCCAATGCGTCCCGCCCGTGAGCGGCGATGCGAGGTCGGGACGTGCCAGTGACCGGCAGGGCGATCATCGGGTATTTGGCAACGGCAGGACTGGGCGCAAGCAAGCCGCGGCCGGAAGGCACCCGGCGCCTTGTTGCCGATGCCGCAGTTCATCTGCGGGGACGGCGACGCGGGTAGCGGCTGGCCTGTTCCCGGCGATGCCGAAGCCAGATGCGACTGCCTATGGCAGCGGCGCTCGCCACGAGGAGAAAGGCGAGCAGGTACGCAATGTCCTGGCGGTCCATAGAGACTCCGGCAGCGGGAACAGGCCGACTGGATGACGTCGCCGCGCCGGCGTTACCGCAGTGCCTTAGTCCGCCTGATCGGTGTCTTCTTCGATTGTGACCCGTAGGCCATAGGGCCGCCAAACCTCGTCGGGGATAGCGCAGCCGGTCAGCAGCAGCGCAAGATAGCGCCCCACCGCGTTCCCGTGATCAATGACGTATCGCTCGCGCACGCGCGTCACCCTTCCTTCGATGATGATCGAGAATCGTTCTGGCACGTCCATGGGATCATGTGAACGAAAGAGGAACATCGCCGCAAGAGCAGGCGCCTGAGCGAGGCCCTCTTGACGACCGCGCAGCGCCGTAGTTTGCTCCGCTAGCCGATCATCGGCAGGGGGAAAACGATGAAAATCATGCTTTTCGCGGCAGCGTCGCTGCTGTCCGTTGCGGCTGCAGCTCAGACCACGGTTGCGCCGCCGGCAGCACCGGATGCCACAGCGGCAACATCGCCCGCGCCGGCCACGGCGGCACCGGGGGCCGCGCATGCGCTGCCAGCGAGCACGCTGGTCGTCGTGACACCGCTCCAGACGTTGACATCGAAACACATGAAGGTGGGGGACAAGGTCGATTTCGCGACGGTCAACGACGTCATCGACCGCGGCGAGGTCGCCATTCCGCGCGGGACGCCGGTGACCGGCGAAATCACCTGGAAGACAGGTCGCGCTATCGGCGGCAAGTCGGGCAAATTCGAGGTCACGTTCCGCTCGATGACGCTCGGGGGACGGAGCTATGCCATGCGCAGCACCTATCGTCAGGAAGGCCGCGGCGACAGCGTCGGCGCGCTACTCGGCTCGATGGTCATCAGCGGCCGGTCGGCGGTGATGCAGCCGGGAGAGCTGGTCAACATCTTTACCGCCGAGCCCGTCAGCTACTGAGTGCGCGCGCGGGTCGGTAACACCGGCCCGCGCACCGTCATCAGCTCTGCTTCGCCCGGGAGGGAGAACATGCGAGCAGCGATTGTCGTTGCCTGGGCATTGCTCGTCGCGGCGCCGTCCCACGGTAATTGTCCGGGTCGACACCATGCTTCGCGGGCGAGAAGGGCGAAGAGCGGTGTCGGATATGACACCAGCAGCCGCGGCAACGCGATGCATCGCCCCGCGGGCCACGCGCGCCTGCCGGCGGGCGCGACCGCCAAATGCCGCGACGGCACGTTGAGCTTCAGCCAAGCCCATCGTGGGACGTGCTCCCATCACGGCGGTGTGCAGGCATGGTTGTGAACCAGTCGCCACTCCAGGTGCGCTAGGGCGTCGAAAGCCTTCAGCAACGAGGAGTTCCCTTCATGAGCATGTTCGGTGAGACCAAGTCGGATGGAATGCGCCCGCACCGGCAGGTGAGATGTGCAGGCGGGCGAAGGCGCCCTCTTCTGCCGGTGACGCCCGGGATGCTGTCGTCAGCGGTGTTATTGGTGGGCCCCTGCCCTTCAGATGAGTGACGCGACGGCAGCGATCAGCGCTGCCAGCATGATCGCTGCTAGGAGGCCGGCTTCGACATAGAGCGCCTTATCTCGTCCAGCCGGCTCGCGATCTCTCGCCATCGCCGCACTCCCTCCATATCGCCGGCTAATGCCAGCGCACCGATCCGACCGGCGATAAACTGCGGCGCATTCTCGCCATGCTGGTGTTCGACTGCAAGGACTTCTGCCCACCGTTCGCGATCGCCGTTCATATCATTCTCGATGAAGATCTGCGGCAGAGGGAGCCGAGCACGCGCTCTTACCGATCGATGCGCCTGAGCCGCCAGCACATCTAGCCATGCGCCACCCGCAGCAGCCTGACGGAGGCGGCACCACGGAATCGCGGACGGCTTGCTCGACGGTCATCAGCCGATCCCTCACGACGATGGCGGCGCCGCCTTAGATCGATCGCCGGCTACGCTACGCCCTGTAGTTCTTCGCCAGGGCACGACAAGCTGATTTAGCTGTTGAGCTTCCTCGATTTCTGCGTCTCTTGATTGTCCCCATCGCGGCGGCGGGGTGCCGACGCTGAAGACGGGGACGACACATGGCCGAGACGCCGATCCGATCTGAGGCAGTCGATCGCAGCGTCCGCATGCTGCGCACCGCGCTGGGCGGCGCGATCGCGGGGTGGCTGGCCGATCCCGGCGTCGTCGAGGTGATGCTCAACCCCGACGGCCGGCTGTGGGTCGATCGCTTGCGCGACGGGATCAGCGATAGCGGCCAACGCCTGTCTCCCGCTGATGGCGAACGCATCATCCGCCTGGTGGCACATCATGTCGGTGTCGACGTGCATGCCCGCTCACCGCGCGTCTCGGCGGAGCTGCCTGAAACCGGCGAACGGTTCGAAGGGCTGCTGCCGCCGGTCGCCGCCGCCCCCCCATTCGCCATCCGCAAGCCGGCGGTCGCAGTGTTCACGCTCGACGATTACGTGCGCGACGCGATCATGTCGCGGCTCCAGGCTGCGGCGCTGCGCCACGGCGTGGCGACCCGCGCCAATATCCTTGTCGCCGGCGGCACCGGCACCGGGAAGACGACGCTCACCAATGCACTGCTCGCAGAGATCGCCCGGACGAGCGACCGGGTGGTGCTGATCGAGGACACACGTGAGCTGCAATGCGCCGCGCCCAACCTCGTCGCGTTGCGCACCAAGGAGGCCGTCGCGACGCTCGGCGACCTGGTGCGCTCTAGCCTGCGCCTGCGCCCCGACCGCATACCGATCGGCGAAGTGCGCGGGCCCGAAGCGCTCGACCTGCTGAAGGCCTGGGGCACCGGTCACCCGGGCGGGGTGGGGACGATCCATGCCGGCAGCGCCGTCGGCGCGCTGCGTCGCCTCGAACAGCTGATCCAGGAGGCGGTGGTGACGGTGCCACGCGCGCTGATCGGTGAGACGATCAACCTGATCGCGGTGCTGGTGCGCGTCGGTCACGGCCGAAGGCTTGCCGAGCTGGTTCGGGTCGACGGGCTCGACCCCGCGAGCGGCGACTATCGCCTGACTGCCCTTCCCCACCCAGCCGAGGGAGATTTGTGACGATGCCCCTGATGCCATGCTGCGCCCCACGCCCGCTCCGATCGGCGGTCTCGCTGGTGCTGATCTCGATGGTGGCCGCGCCGGCCTGGGCCTCGGGCTCATCGATGCCGTGGGAGAGCCCGCTCAATTCGATCCTCGAATCGATTGAAGGCCCGGTGGCGAAGATCATCGCGGTGATGATCATCATCATGACGGGGCTGAGCCTGGCGTTTGGCGAGACCTCGGGCGGATTTCGGCGGCTGATTCAGATCGTGTTCGGCCTGTCGATCGCCTTCGCCGCCTCGTCCTTCTTCCTGAGCTTCTTCAGCTTCAGCGGCGGGGCGCTGGTGTGATGAACGCGCCCGACCTCCCTGCCGATTTCTACGCGCCGGTGTTCGGTGCGCTGAGCGAGCCGATCCTGCTCGCCGGGGCGCCGCGTGCGCTCGCCATCCTCAACGGCACGCTTGCCGCGGCGGTCGGGCTGGGATTGCGGCTGTGGCTTGTCGGTCTCGCGATATGGGCAGTCGGCCACAGCGTCGGCGTCTGGGCGGCGCGACGCGATCCGCAGTTCGTCGACGTCGCGCGCCGACACCTTCGCTACCCGAGCTGGATGCGGCCATGATGTTCCTCGGTGAATATCGCGGTCGTGCAGCGGCGCTGCCCGATTTCCTGCCGTGGGCCGCGCTGATCGCGCCGGGCGTGGTGCTCAACAAGGACGGATCGTTCCAGCGGACGTTGCGCTTCCGCGGGCCCGATCTCGCCAGCGCGACCGCTGCCGAGCTCGTGGGGGCCACCGCACGGCTGAACAACGCGCTGCGCCGCCTGGGCACGGGCTGGGCGGTGTTCGCCGAAGCGCAGCGCGTGCCTGCGCTCGACTATCCCGAGGCGAGCTTTCCCGATCCGGCGTCGGCGCTGGTCGATGCCGAACGCCGCGCGCAGTTCGCCGAAGACGGTGCCCATTTCGAGAGCCGTTATTACCTGACGCTGGTCTGGCTGCCGCCGGCTGAGGAGGCCGCGCGCGCGGAGCGCTGGCTCTACGAGGGCCGCGCCGACACGGGGGTGGAATACCGGCACGCGCTCACCGCCTTCATCGACCGCACCGAGCGGCTGTTCCATCTGCTCGCCGGCTTCATGCCGGCATGCGGCTGGCTCGACGACGGCGAGACGCTGACCTACCTGCATTCGACTGTCTCGACCCGACGGCAGCGGGTCCGGGTTCCCGAAGCACCGGCCTATCTCGACGCGCTGATCACCGACGAGCCGCTGACCGGCGGGCTCGAACCCCGGCTGGGCGATCACCATCTGCGCACGCTCACCGTCACCGGTCTGCCGAGCGCGACCTTTCCCGGGCTGCTCGACGAGCTCAACGCCCAGGCGTTCAGCTATCGCTGGTCGACGCGCGCGATCATGCTCGACAAGACCGATGCGACCAGGCTGCTGGCGAAGATCCGCCGCCAGTGGTTCGCCAAGCGTAAGTCGGTCGCCGCGATCCTCAAGGAAGTGATGACCAACGAGGCGTCGGTGCTGACCGACAGCGACGCGGCCAACAAGGCGATGGACGCCGATCTCGCGCTGCAGACGTTGGGCGCCGACCATGCGGGCATCGCCTATCTGACGGCGACGGTGACGGTGTGGGACCGCGATCCCGCGCGTGCCGCCGACAAGCTGCGGCAGGCCGAGAAGGTCATCCAGGGCCGCGACTTCACCTGCATGGTCGAAGGGGTGAACGCTGTCGAGGCCTGGCTCGGCAGCCTGCCCGGTCACGTCTATGCCAACGTCCGGCAGCCGCCGGTCTCGACGCTCAATCTCGCCCACATGATGCCGCTGTCGGCTGTGTGGGCGGGAGCGGAACGGGACGAGCATTTCGGTCAGCCCCCCTTGTTTTACGCAAGGACCGAAGGCTCCACCCCGTTTCGCTTTTCGCTCCACGTCGGCGACGTCGGCCATACGCTGGTGGTCGGCCCGACGGGTGCCGGCAAGTCGGTGTTGCTGGCGATGATGGCGCTGCAGTTTCGCCGCTATCGCGACGCCCAGGTGATCGCCTTCGATCATGGCGGATCGATGCGCGCGGCGGCGTTGGCGATGGACGGCGACTGGCAGGATCTCGGCGGAGCGCTCGACAGTGATCGCCATGATGTCGCGTTGCAGCCGCTGGCGCGCGTCGATCGCGCCGGTGAACGCGCCTGGGCGGCTGAGTGGATCGCGTCGATCCTCGCCGGCGAAGGCATGCTCCCCGATCCGGCGACCAAGGAGCTGGTCTGGTCGGCGCTGGGGTCGCTGGCGAGCGCGCCGGTCGCCGAGCGAACGCTGACGGGGCTTGCGGTGCTGCTGCAATCGCAACCCCTCAAGCAGGCCCTGGCGCCTTATTGCGTCGGCGGCGCCTGGGGCCGGCTGCTCGATGCCGAGGCCGAGCAGCTGGGCACGGGCGCTCTCCAGGCGTTCGAAACCGAAGGCCTGGTCGGCGCCGGGTCGGCAGCCGCGGTGCTGGCCTATCTGTTCCATCGCATCGAGGATCGCCTCGACGGGCGGCCGACGCTCATCATCATCGACGAAGGCTGGCTCGTGCTCGACAGCCCGGCGTTTGCCGCGCAGCTGCGCGGCTGGCTGAAGACGTTGCGCAAGAAGAACGCGAGCGTGATCTTCGCGACGCAGAGCCTCGCGGATATCGACACCAGCAGCATCGCGCCGGCAATTATCGAGAGCTGCCCGACGCGCATCCTGTTGCCCAATGATCGTGCCGGCGAGCCGCAGATCGCGCGCGTCTACGAGCGGTTCGGGCTTAACGCGCGCCAGATCGAGATCGTGGCGCAGGCGACACCCAAACGCGATTATTATTGCCAGTCGCGCCGCGGCAACCGGCTGTTCGACCTCGGCCTCGGAGAGGTCGCGCTGGCGTTCGTCGCTGCCTCGTCCAAATCCGATCAGCGCCGCATCACCGACCTTCTCGCGGCGCACGGCGCACAAGGGTTCGCGGCCGCGTGGCTGCGCCAGCGCGGGCTGGACTGGGCCGCCGACCTGCTCGCCGAGCCGGCCGCGACGATACGCGACGGCGCCCCTTCCCTCCCTCGAACCACGGAGCCTGCGCCATGACCCACCCAAGCGCGCGTCGTAGCGCAGCCGGCGCCGCGCTGGCGATCGCCATGGCCATAGCGGGCCCGGCGCCGGCGCAGTTCGGTGGCATCGTCTATGATCCGAGCAACTATGCGCAGAACGTGTTGACCGCGGCGCGCAGCCTCGAGGCGGTCAACAACCAGATCCGCCAGATCGAGAACCAGGCGCAATCGCTGGTGAACCAGGCGAAGAACCTCGAGCGCCTGCCCGTCTCGACCTTGTCGAACCTGCAGCAGCAGATCGCGCAGACGCGCCAGCTGCTCACCAACGCGCAGCGGATCGCGTACGACGTTCAGGACATCCAGGCGGCGTTCGCCAGGCGCTATGACGGCGCCAATCTGAGGGCATCCCAGAGCCAAATGGTCGCCAATGCCGACGCGCGATGGCACGACAGCGTCGGCGCGTTGGAGGATGCGTTGCGCGTCCAGGCCGGCGTCGTCGGCAACCTCGCCGATACCAGGGGCTCGCTCGACACCCTGGTCACCGCCAGCCAGTCGGCAACGGGTGCGCTGCAGGCAGCGCAGGCGGGCAACCAGTTGCTCGCGGTGCAGTCGCAGCAGCTTGCCGATCTCACCGCCCTGGCAGCGGCTGAAGGTCGCGCGCAGGCGCTCGCCGCGGCGCGCGAGGCGGTCGAGGAAGCCGAGGCGCGCGAACGCCTGCGCCGCTTCTTCAGGCAGTGACGCGGTCGATGAGCGATCCCGGCATCATCGACGGCTTCCTTGCGGTCTACAGCCGCTATATCGATTCAGGCTTCGGGCTGCTCCGCGGCGAGGTCGGCTTTCTGTCATCGACGTTGATCGCGATCGACGTGACGATCGCCGGGCTGTTCTGGGCGTGGGGCGCCGACGGCGATGTCCTGCAGCGGCTGATCAAGAAGACGCTCTACATCGGCGTCTTCGCGTTCATCATCGGCAACTTCTCGGCGTTGTCGAGGATCGTCTTCGAAAGCTTCGCCGGGCTGGGGCTCAAGGCGTCGGGGGGCGGCATGGCGCTCGCCGACTTCATGCACCCGGGGGCGATCGCCGCGACGGGGCTCACCGCCGGCGAACCGATCACGCACCAAATGTACCTGCTCGCCGGACCGATGGGGTTCTTCGTCAACTTCGCGCAG
>JBQCHA010000005.1:0-11425 GCA_051955175.1 Sphingomonas sp. | reverse complement strand
GAACAACGAACAGATGGACACGGTTGCCAGCCTCAGCGCGAAGCGGGCATAAACGGTCCTGATCGACGCCATATCTTCTCTTCTCGACTGCTAGGCCGTCGCCGAGGTGTATGCACTCCAATTTGTAGCCATGTCGAGGAGGCGGAGACAGGTTGGATCGGCAGGTGAAGGTGTCAGCTTTCCATAAATGTCACTGCGAAGCTGCTCGTCAGCTACCCACCCAATAACTGTGGTTCACGCCTACCGCGTTTAGCGAGGGCATATCGGCCCGTCCTGAAGCGTCAGCGTAGCGGCTGGCCGCTGTCTTTCCAGCGCTCGAGAATCTGCGACTGCGGCAGCGTATCCGCCGGCGCGGTTGCGGCGCGCGGTGTGCCGCTGTCGGCGTAAGCCGGCTGCACGGAGGTCGGCGCAACCGGTTTGCCGGCTGCCGGTGGCGGGGCCGCGACCGGCGCGGCGGTCATCGGTGCCGGGGCGGCCAGCGCGATGGTGGCGGTGATCGGGCGGGGCGCGGGGGCCGGCTCGTCGCCGCGATAGACCTGGTCGAACGCGGCGGGCGTGCCCCACCAGCCGGCCCAGCGGTGGAAGAAATGGGCGCCGATCGCGTCGGTCATCACCAGATCGCGGTTCCACGCCGGGGTAACGGCATAGGTGTGGTAATGCGTCGCCAGCCCGACCGGCTTGAACACGTAACCGGCCAGCGCCTGCGCGGCGAAGCGCAGCGCCTTGTCCCACGCCGGTCCGGTCGGCGCGCGCGCCATGGCGCCGTCGCAGGCGAAGCTGAACTGGCAGCCGCTGGCGCGATCGGTGCCCTGGAACACCACGCCGCACACCGTGTCGGGAAAGGCCGGGTGCATCACGCGGTTGAGCACCACCTGCGCGACGGCGCGCTGGCCGGCGTCGGATTGCGAGGCGGCCTCGTAATAGATCGTCTCGGCCAGGCATTGCAGCGCGCGGGCGCGGTCGATCGCGCTCGCTGCCCCCATCGCGAAGGCGCGCGCGGGGCGAACCGTGCCGTCGTCGACGTCGAAACCGGCGGCGCTGGGCGCGGGCAGGTCGGGCAGCGCGATGGTGCCGGTGCTGCCGGCGGACGGGGCGGCTTCGCCCTCGGCCGGCTGGTCGGCGTCCGGCGACTTGGCCAGGGCGTGCGTGACGGTCGGCCGCAACCCGTGCGCTGCGATGGCGCGCAGCGCGGCATGGGCGGAAAAGCCCAGGCACAGCAGCGCCGCCGCGATGGCAAGGGCCAGCTCGCGGTACGGTCGAAGGGAGGCGGGGCGCAGCATCACGGAGTCCCCATAGGCCTTGCGCCGTCCGCGGTTGAGTCGCGATTTTCGGCTGTCCGGAGACGGGACAGGCGTGCGCGGCGTCAACCATCGCAGCGGCGCATCCGATCGGCGCGACCCTCGCCATCGGTGCGGCGAATCTGCTATCAGTTCCGCCGCATCGCCCGACTCACCCGGGCCTGCGCGTTCAACGAACAGCGTTTGGGTCGCGACCGTGTCACTCTGTCTACGGGGAGGCCAAGACCATGCGATTCGTTCACGCCCTGACGGCGGTCGCTGCCGTCACCATTGCCGCGCCGGCCGTCGCGCAAAGCCAGTTCGACGGCACCTGGAAGATCGATACGTCGAGCGCGGTGCTGCCGACCAAGCCGGTCGAGCTGTCGCTCGACGGCGCCACGTTCAGCTGCGCCAGTTGTGCGCCCGCTTATTCGGTGCCGGCGGACGGCGCCTTCCACCCGGTTGCCGGGCAGCCTTATTTCGACGAGACGTCGGTAACGGTGGTGGATCCGAACACGGTCAAGCTCGCCTATCGCCAGAAGGGAAAGCCGGTCGAGACCCTGACCGAGACGGTGTCCGGCGACGGCAAGACGATGACCTATACCGATGTCGATACCAGCGCGCCGAGCGGCAAGCCGATCACCACCGAGGGGTCGCTGACCCGCCTGACCGCCGGCGGCGAGGGCGCGCACGCCATCTCGGGCAGCTGGCGCAACGACCGGATCACCAGCGCCTCCGACGATGCGCTGACCATGACGATTGCTGCCAAGGGCGATACGGTAAGCTTCACCCAGCCGAGCGGCTATCATTATACCGCCACGCTGGGCGGTCCGCCGGTGCCGATCGTCGGCGACCAGGCCAATACCATGGCGGCGATCAAGAAGTCCGGCCCCCGCTCGATCACCGAAACCGACAGCCGCGACGGCAAGCCGGTCAGTACCTGGGCGATGACCGTGGAGCCGGACGGCAAGACGATGCAGGTCGACTCGCACAACCTGCTGCGCGGCACGACCAGCCACTTCAAGGCGTTCAAGCAATAACGACGGCGGCCACGCCGCGACGACCCCGTTGCCGGGCGTTGCCGCGTGGCCTAACCGGACGTCATGGCAAATTAGCGAGCCGGCCAGACCGCGGTGATCTTCCTTTCCCAGCGCACGGGGGAGGATGATGCCGGCTATGCTGCCGCTGCCGAGGCGATGGACGCGCTGGCGGCGGCGCAGCCGGGTTATCGCGGCATCGCCAGCGTGCGTGAGGCCGGCGGGCTGGGCATCACCGTCAGCTATTGGGCCGACGAGGCGAGCGCGCGCGCCTGGCGTGACCATCCCGACCATCGCCGCATTCGCGAGACCGGGCGCGGGCGCTGGTACGAACACTATACCGTCGACGTCGCCGCGGTGACGCGCAGCTACGACTGGGCGCGCTGAGTTGGGGGTCGGGTTGATCGCAGGGGCAACTGCTCGCCCATGCCTTCACGAGCCGAGCGCAAGTGGGAAGGGGCGCCGGACGCGCCCCTGATGGCGCTATCGGGTCAGCGCGACCCGGCCTGCGCGACCAGCGCCTTGGCCTGGGCGCTGCTCCAGTCGTAGCCGCCCATCTCCCGCCACACCTCATGCCCGGTCGCATCGTAGAGGATGGTGATCGGCAGGTTGGCCGACAGCACGCTGCTCAGCGCGAGCTTGGGATCGGTGTAGGGCTTCAGGTGCTGAAGGCCGTGCGCCTTGAAGAATGGTGCCGCCTTGGCCGCGCCGTCGACATCCTGGCTGACGGTGAGCACGGTGAGCGTGCCGCCCTCCTGCGCGGCGAGCGCATCGAGCGTCGGCATTTCCTTGACGCACGGCGCGCACCATGTCGCCCACAGGTTGAGCAGCACCGGGCGGCCGCGGAAATCGGCCAGCGTCACGGTCTTGCCCGTGGGGCTGGTGAAGCTGACGGTCGGCGCGGCGACGCCCTTGTGGCTGCGGTCGATCGTGCCGGGCAGCGCGACCGCCGGGGCGGCGGCGTTCGCCGGAAGCTCGTCGCTGGTGACTTCGTCCGACGTCGCGGCAGCGGCGTTGGCGGTCGGCTGCGGGGCTTGTGCTTGCTCCGCCTGTCGCGATTGCTTATCGCAACCGCCGATCGTCAGCGGCAGGACCAGGAGACAGGCTATCAGCGCGCGCAATGACAGCTCCAATGCAATGTGGGGCGGGCGCTTCGCCGAAGGCCCCGCCGCGGTGATGCGCGAGATAAACGCCTCGATCCCGTTCGACAAGGCATTGTGGCGGCAGGACATCGCCGGGTCGAAGGCGCATGTCGCGATGCTGGCGGCGCAGGGCATCGTCGCTGCCGACGATGCCGCGACGATCGCCGGCGGCCTTGATCAGGTGGCGGCGGACTATGCCCGCGACGGCGTGCCCGAGGATCTGTCGCTCGAAGACATCCACATGATCACCGAGGCGCGGCTGGCCGACAAGATCGGTGCGGTGGCGGGGCGGCTCCATACCGCGCGCTCGCGCAACGATCAGGTGGCGACCGATTTCCGGCTGTGGACGCGCGACGCGATCGACAGCGTGGATGCGGCGCTCGGCGGTCTGCAGGACGCGCTGATCGCGCGCGCCGAGGACCATGCGGCAAGCGTGATGCCCGGCTTCACCCATCTGCAGAGCGCGCAGCCGGTCACGCTCGGCCATCATCTGATGGCGTACCATGAAATGATCGCGCGCGATCGCAGCCGCTTCGCCGACGCGCGGGCGCGCCTGAACCAGAGCCCGCTGGGCGCCGCGGCGCTGGCGGGCACCGGCTTCCCGATCGACCGCCACGCCACGGCCGCCGCGCTGGGCTTTGCCGAGCCGACGCGCAATTCGCTCGATTCGGTTTCCGATCGCGACTTCGCGCTCGATTATCTGATGGCGGCGACGCAATGCGCGCTGCACCTGTCGCGGCTCGCCGAGGAGTTCATCATCTGGGCGTCGCAGCCGTTCGGCTTCGTGGCCATGAGCGACCAATGGTCGACCGGCAGTTCGATCATGCCGCAGAAGCGCAACCCCGATGCCGCCGAACTGGTGCGCGGCCATTCGGGCCGCATCGCCGGCTGCATGACCGCGCTGGTGATGACGATGAAGGGCCTGCCGCTGGCCTATTCGAAGGACATGCAGGACGACAAGCCGCCGGTGTTCGAGGCGCACGACCTGATCGGGCTGTCGATCGCGGCGATGACCGGCATGGTCGAGACCGCGACGTTTCGCACCGACCGCATGCGCGCCGCCGCCGAGGCGGGGTTCGCCACCGCCACCGACCTCGCCGACTGGCTGGTGCGCGAAGCCGGCCTGCCGTTCCGCGAGGCGCATCATGTGACGGGCCGCGCGGTGAAGCGCGCCGAGGATCTGGGCGTCGGCCTGGCCGAATTGCCGCTCGACGACCTCCGGGCGATCGATCCGCGGATCGACGCGCGGGTGTTCGACGTTCTGTCGGTCGATGCCTCGGTCGCCAGCCGTCGAAGCTTCGGCGGTACCGCGCCCGATCGGGTGCGCGAAGCGATCGCGGCGGCGAAAGCGGCGCGTCGGGAGGAAGCGCGATGAAGCGTCTCTGCATGGCCGCGATCCTGCCGCTGGGGCTGGCCGCGTGCGGCTCGGCCAACCAATTGACGCCGGCGCCGGGCGAGCAGCTGCCGGTGGCGCCCTATGGCGCCGAGGCGCGGCCGACGTCGAAACAGCTGCTCACCCCGTCGACCCAGGCGCGCCCCGAGCGCGACACCGACCTGCTCAAGAATTCGGAGAAGCGCCAGCCCGATCCGTTCGATCTGCCGCCGCAATAATCATGGACCATTTCTCACTGATCGACGGCGTGATGCACGCCGAACAGGTGCCGCTTCCGGTGATCGCCGATGAAGTCGGCACGCCCGTCTACGTCTATTCGACCGCGACGTTGCGCCGCCATGCCGAGGTGTTCCGCGCCGGGCTGGCCGACGTGCCGCGCGTGCACCTGGCCTATGCGATCAAGGCGAACCCCAACCTCGCGGTGCTGCGCGTGCTGGCCGATTGCGGCTACGGCGCCGATGTCGTGTCGGGCGGCGAGCTGAAGCGCGCGCTCGCGGCCGGCATGGCGGCAAAGGACATCGTGTTCTCCGGCGTCGGCAAAACGCGGGACGAGCTCGCACAGGCGCTCGACGCCGGGATCGGCCAGGTCAATCTCGAGCTCGAGGAAGAGGGCGAGGTGCTCGCCGACATCGCTGCGGCGCGTGGGCTGACCGCCTCGGCCGTGCTGCGCGTCAATCCCGACGTCGATGCCGGCACGCATGCCAAGATCTCGACCGGGCGCAAGGAGAACAAGTTCGGCGTGCCGATCAGCGAGGCGCGGGCGATCTTCGATCGGCTGACGGGACGGCCCGGGCTCGACCTTCGGGGCGTGGCGATCCACATCGGCAGCCAGCTCGCCGACCTGGCGCCGCTCGAGGCCGCGTACCGGCGCACCGGCGAGCTCGTCGCCGAATTGCGCGCGGCCGGCCACTCGATCAGCCGCGTCGACCTCGGCGGCGGGCTGGGCGTGCCCTATCGCCCCGGCGACGTGATGCCGAGCCCGGCCGATTTCGGCGCGATGGTTGCCCGCGTCACCCGCGACTGGGACGTCGAACTGATGTTCGAGCCCGGGCGGGTGATCGCCGGCAACGCGGGCGTGCTGCTGACCCGCGTCATCTGGGTGAAGCCGGGCGTCGTCCATCCCTATGTCATCGTCGACGCGGCGATGAACGACCTGGCGCGGCCGGCGCTGTACGACGCCTATCACGATTTCGCGGCGGTGCGCCCGACCGGCGCCCGCATGACCGCCAACATCGCCGGGCCGGTGTGCGAGAGCGGCGACACCTTCGCGATGGGCCGCGATATCGACCGCGTGGTGGCCGGCGACCTGGCGATCTTCCGCACCGCCGGTGCCTATGGCGCGACGATGGCGTCGACCTACAACAGCCGCGCGCTGGTTCCCGAGGTGCTGGTCGACGGCGACCGCTATGCCGTCGTCGCCGACCGCATCCAGCCCGAGACGATCCTTGCCGCCGAGCGCGTGCCGGAATGGCTCTCGCAGTGAGCTGGCCCGGCCTGCCGCTGATGATGGCGGTGGCGGGCCAGCCCGTGATCCTGCTGGGCGACGGCCCCGCCGCCGCGGCCAAGCGGCGGATATTGCAACGCGCCGGTGCCCTGATCGCCGGCGAGGACGAAGCGGCGCGTCTGGCGATCGTCGCAATCGACGATGAGGCGGCGGCGGAGGCAGCGGTGGCGCGGCTCAAGGCGCGCGGCGTGCTGGTCAATGCGGTCGATCGCCCGGCGTTGTGCGACTTCACGCTGCCGGCGATCGTCGATCGCGCGCCGGTACTGGTGGCGATCGGCACCGGCGGCGCCTCGGCCGGGCTCGCGGCGGCGCTGCGCCAGCGGCTCGAATCGCTGCTGCCAGCGACGCTCGGCAGCCTGGCCGACAATCTGTACCGGGCGCGCGAGGCGATTCGCCGGCGCTTTCCGGTCGCAGAGGATCGCCGCCGCGCGCTGGGGGCCGCGCTGGCGCCCGGCGGTCCGCTCGACCCGCTCGGTGAGGCCGGGACGGTGGACGCCTGGCTGGATGCAGCCGGGGCGCCCGCCGATCGGCTCGTCGCGATCACGCTCGCTTCCGCCGATCCCGACGATCTGACGCTGCGCCAGGCGCGGCTGCTCGGCCAGGCCGACCGCGTCTATCACCGGCCCGACGTGCCGGCGCCGATCCTGGCGCGCGCCCGCGCCGATGCCGAGCGGATCACCTGCCACGCCGCGCCCGCCTCCCCCGGCACCGGCCTGTCGCTGTACCTGGAGCGCGCGCGATGACCGGATTCGCCTATCACGTGCATGGCGGCGAGGCGGCCAAGCTGGCGCCCGAGCAGGCCCTGACCGCGGAGGGCGGGCTGGTCTGGATCCACATGGCGACCAACGATCGCCAGGCGCAGGACTGGCTGAGCAACGAGGCGAAGCTGGGCGACTATCTGGTCGACGCGCTGACCGCGACCGAGACGCGCCCGCGCTGCGACGCGGTGGGCGAGGGCGCGTTCCTCAACCTGCGCGGCCGCATGACGGCGCAGGTCGTCGCGCCCGATCCGCTCGCTTCGGTGCGCATCTGGGCGACCGAGGGGCGCGTGATTTCAGTGACGCGCAAGCCGCTGATCGCGCTCGACCAGGTGCTCGCCGCGATCGAGGGCGGCGAGGTGCGCGATCCCGGCGACCTGATCGCCGAATTCGCCAGCGCCATCACCGAGGATCTCGATCCCGAAGTCGCCGATCTCGGCGATTTGCTCGATGATTGCGAAGCCGATCTCGACGCCGCGCGCGTGTTCGAGCTGCGCCGCCACGTCGCACACGTGCGCGTCCAGGCGATTCAATACCGCCGCTTCCTGGCGCCGCAGCGTGCCGCGCTGGAAAAGTTGGCGGCGCTGCCCTGCCCCTGGCTGCAGGACGACGATCGCCTGCACCTCGCCGCCGCGGCCGATCGCGCCGCGCGCATGGCCGAGGAGCTGGAGAGCATCCGCGAGCGCTCGGCGCTGATGCACGAGACGCTGACCGACCTGCGTGCCGAGCAGATCGACCAGCGATCGCTGATCATCGCGGTCGTCGCGATGGTGTTCCTGCCGCTGACCTTCGTCACCGGGCTGCTCGGCATGAACGTGAAGGGCATTCCCTATGCCGACGAGCCCTGGGCATTCGACGCGGTGATGGGAGTGTGTGCGCTGATGGCGGCGGGAATCACCATCTTCTTCCTGCGACGGCATTGGTTTCGCTGATCAGCTACCGGCGAATCGGCGCGCCTCCTCGACCAGCATGACCGGCACGCCGTCGCGAATCGGGTAGGCGAGGCCGGCCTCGTCCGAAATCAGCTCCTGCGCGGCCTCGTCATAACGCAGCTTGGTGCGTGTTACCGGGCAGACCAGGATCGACAGCAGCCAGGGGTCGAGCGGCTTCGTCATTGCAGCGTCACCGAATCCTCGCCGTCGTGGCGGCCGAAGAACTGCATCAGCTGCACCAGCATGTCGGCGCGGTCGTCGAGATTGGGCGATTCGAGCAGCGCCTGCTTGGCGGCGACGTCGAACGGCGCGATCTGGGCGATCCCGTTGACCAGGGCCTCGTCGTCGAGGCGGCTGACGGCGCTCCAGTCGACGGCATACCCCTGGGCCTCGGCGAACCGCCGCGATTCGAGCTCCAGCGAGGCGCGGCGGCCCAACGCCAGCACCAGCGAATCGTCCTCGGGCAGCGGCAGCAGCTCGGCCTCGACCTGGCGGAACGGCGTGGTGACCGCCAGTTCCTGGACGACCCGGAACAGCGACAGGCCCTCGAGAATCAGATTGTAGCGCCCGTCGTCGAGTGCCTCGACCTCGGTGATCTTGCCGACGCAGCCCATGTCGAACAGCGGCGGTCGTGCGGCATCGGACTCGGCACAGGGGCGCGGCTGGATCATGCCGATGCGCCGGTCGCGCGCCATCGCGTCCGACACCATCGCCTGATAGCGCGGCTCGAAGATGTGCAGCGGCAGGTGCATGTGCGGAAACAGCAATGCCCCGGGAAGCGGAAAGACCGAAAGGCGCCCGACGCGCGTCATCGCCTCATCCGAACAGGATCGCCGACAGCCGCCGCCGCGTCGCGGCGACCCACGGATCCTCCAGCCCGACGACTTCGAACAGCTTCAGCAGCCGCTCGCGCGCGGCACCCTCGTTCCAGCCCTTGTCGGCGGCGATGATCGCCAGCAGATTGTCGGCCGCGCCCTCGCGGTCGCCCGCCGCCATCTGGCCGCCGGCCAGACGATAGCGCGCGTCGAGATCGTCGGGACTGGCCTCGACCTCGGCCTGCAACCCGGCGAGATCGTCGACCGGCTGCGCGTCCTTCTTGAGCGCCAGTGCCGACTTCGCCCGCGCGATCTCCGGCTGGTTGGCCATGTCGTCGGGCAGGGCGGCGATCGCCGCTTCGGCATCGGTATCGCGATTCGCCGCGATCAAGGCGCGGATATGGCCGGCGAGCACCGCCGGATGCTCCGGCGCCATCTCAATGAGCTGCTCGAAGATCGACAGCGCGCGCGCCGTGTCGCCCTCGGCCAGCACCTGCTCGCCCATGTCGATCAGCGGCGCCAGTTCCGCCTCGGCATCCTGCGCGTCGCTGCCGATCGGCAATTGGCGGAGCAACTGGTCGATGGTCTGCTTCAGTTGCGATTCGGTCCGGGCGTTGGTCAGGTCGGCGACCAGCTGGCCCTGAAACATCGCATAGACGGTGGGGATCGAGCGGATCTGGAACTGCGCGGCGATGAACTGGTCCTTGTCGGTATCGACCTTGGCCAGCACCACGCCCTTGTCGGCATAGGCCGCCGCGACCTTCTCCAGCACCGGGGCGAGCGCCTTGCACGGCCCGCACCAATCCGCCCAGAAGTCGATGATGACCAGCTTGGTCATCGACGGTTCGACGACGTCCTGCCGGAAGCGTTCGACCGCTTCCTTCTCCTGGGGGCTCATGCCGAGCGTAGCCAAATCGTGCTCCTATGGTCTGCTTGCCGGCCTTATGTGGGACGAACGGCGCGCAAGCCAACCCTTTTCACCGGAAACGGCAATGAAGGGGTTGCCGACCCCGAAAGCCGATGCTAACAGCCGCCGCCTCACCGGGCCTGTATCGACAGGCCGACGCCAAGAGCGGGCGTAGCTCAGGGGTAGAGCACAACCTTGCCAAGGTTGGGGTCGAGGGTTCGAATCCCTTCGCCCGCTCCAGGTTTTCCAAGGAAAATCTGATACTTAGATGGTCTGGTGATTGGGCTGATCGTGCTTACTCGGCGCAGTTTTCGCTGAACATAAGCAATGCGTAAGCAGCCGGAGATCGCGCCGGGCCTCAGTTCTTGGGTGGCTCGGCGAACTGCGGCAAGCCATGGGGGTAGGAGCGCGCTGGCGCACCTGGCTAACGAAGAACCCTCGAATCAGCGTACTTTCCCCAGCGCCCGGATTGAGCATCAGGCTTTCGCCTCGCGCTCTCGTCGTCGAATGCGTTTCACGTAGCCGCAATCGACGCTCGCGTCCGCGGACAAGCTCAAAATACAGTTCGCAATCGACGCGTTGGTCTGTCGGTAAGGCGATGCCCGCGCGGGAGGCATCCATATCCGCCTGCACCATATCATTGATGTTGGCGCATAACTCATTGAAAACGGAGGCCTCTGGCGCTCGGCTCGCTCGCGTCGCCACCTCGATCAAGCGTCCTTCGCTCCTGGCCGACCGGCAGTGTACGCTGCCAGCGAGGGCCAATACTTGAAATCGAACAGGGCACGCAGCCTTCAAAGGTTTGCGCAGGGCTGAGTCGAACAGACACTTTCCGTCAGAGGTCGCCTCGATCACCTTCCCAATGTGGTAGTAGCCATGAGCATGGAAGGATGAGCCGTTCTCAAGCCCGGACCGCTCCTTGAGCAATGCGGCCAGCGCCCCGCCCACGCCAGCGTTTCTCTGGTTGATGGCCGGGTTCCAAGTTCAATCTCGTCAAACCGATCGCTGCTAAGGCCGACTTAAGGTCCCCCCTCTCTTGGCCACGCCATCGGAGGAACTGCTTTCATGCCTTTCACGTCCAGCCGCAAGCTGCCGCTATGATCGCTTTGGTGCGCACCGCGCTGGCGCGGCCGTTGACGTTCATCGTCATGGCGATTCTGATTTTCGGGATCGGCATCCTGGCCATCGCGCGGACGCCGGTGGATATTTTTCCGCGGATCGGCGTGCCCGTCATCTCGGTGGCGTGGAGCTATAACGGTCTGTCGCCCAAGGACATGGCGGGCCGGATCATCACCCCTTACGAACGCGTGCTGAGCAGCGCGGTCAACAATATCGAGCATATCGAAAGCCAGTCGCTGAACGGCGTGGGCGTGGTGAAGATCTATCTCCAGCCCGGCACGGACGTCCGTACCGCGACCGCTCAGGTCACCTCGATCTCGCAGACTGTCCTGCGCCAGATGCCGCCCGGCATCTCGCCGCCGATGATCGTCAATTACGATGCATCAACGGTGCCGGTGTTGCAGCTTGCGCTGTCGGGCAAGGGGCTGGACGAGCAGCAATTGTTCGATCTCGGGCTCAATCAAATCCGGCCACAGCTGGTGACGGTGCCCGGGGTGGCGATGCCGTTCCCCTCGGGCGGGAAGCAGCGCCAGATCCAGAT
>JBQCHA010000004.1:0-4338 GCA_051955175.1 Sphingomonas sp. | reverse complement strand
ATGCCGGCAACCTTGTTCACCGCGATCGACCCGAGCCAGATAATCGAGGTCAGGTTCACGAACACGTATAGGGCGAGCCAGAAGATCGCCATGATGATCGGAAGGACCTTGCCGTACCGCCGGTCGAGGAACTGCGGCATGGTGTAGATGTGGTTCTTGAGGAAGATCGGCAGGAAGAACTTGCCGACGATCAGCAGCGTCAACGCCGCCATCCATTCATAGGAGGCGATCGCGAGGCCGATCGCGTAGCCCGAACCCGACATGCCGACGATCTGCTCCGCGGAGATGTTGGCTGCGATCAGCGAGGCACCGATCGCCCACCACGGCAGGTTGCGCGAGGCGAGGAAATAGTCGGTCGAATTCTTCTCGTGCCCCGCCTTGTCGCGCGACACGAATTGCGCCAGTCCGAAGATGGCGACGAAATACACCGCCACCACCACGATATCGATCGTCGCCAACTGCATTTCGCGATTCCCTCCCCTCGCTCCGCCGGCCTTGCGCAGCGGCGGCCGGCTGCCGGGTTATTTATCGCATTTTTCAGATTTGGCTATGGGATTGTTGCGGGGCCTGATGCGCCACCGCTCGCCGGCGCGCTTGGTGCAGCCGCACCATCAGCGGTGCGTCGCCGCGAGAGACCCTATCGCCCCAGTCGCGGCGGACGCCCGCCACGCGCCAGCGACAGCGCCGTGTTGACCAGCGCGACATGCGATAGCGCCTGCGGAAAATTGCCCATCTGGCGCCCATCCTCCGGCCAATGCTCCTCGCTGAGCAGGCCCAGGTCATTGGCCGAGGCCAGCACGGCGCGGAACACCCGGCGCGCGTCGTCCATCCGACCCTGCAACGCATAGACGTCGGCAAGCCAGCAGCTCACCGCCAGGAACGTGCCCTCGGCGCCGCCCACGCCGTCGTCGGTATGGTCGACGGAATAGCGATAGACGAGGTCGTCCCGCCCCAACTCGCGCTCGATTGCCTCGACGGTCGATACCATGCGGTGGTCATCGGCGTCGATGAAGCCCACGATCGGCAGGCGCAGCACCGCGCCGTCCAGCGCTTTGTCGTCATAGGCGCGGGTGAACGCCTGGCGATCGCGATCGAACCCCTTGTCCAGGACCTCGGCGCGCACTTCCTGGGCAAGATCGCGCCAGCGCCGCGCGTCTTCGGGCGCACTGTCCTTCATCATCTCGGCGGCGCGGTCGAACGCCACCCAGCACATGGCTTTCGAATAGACATGATGCTTGGGATCGCCGCGGCTTTCCCAGATGCCGGCGTCGCGTTGCCGCCAGATCGTCTCGAGCTTTTGCACGAGCAGCGTGACGAGCTCGTCGGCCTCTTCGGTCAGGCCGTGGCGGCCGGCGACGCAGATCGCATCGACCACCTCGCCATAGACGTCGAGCTGGCACTGCCCCACGGCGCCATTACCGAAGCGCACCGGCTGCGCATCGCCGAAGCCGCGCAGCCAGTCGGCGGTCCATTCCAGCGACTGGCGATTGCCGTCGACGCAGTAGAACGGCTGCACGTCGATCGGCTCGCCGGCGATCGCCCGGCGCAACCAGCGGATCCACTGGCGCGCCTCTTCCTTGTGCCCGGTGTGGATGAAGCCCAACAGGGTGAAGGTCGCGTCGCGCAGCCAGCAATAACGATAGTCCCAGTTGCGCGTGCCACCGGGCCGCTCCGGCAGCGACGAGGTGGCGGCCGCGACCATGCCGCCGGTCGCGCTATGGATCAGCGCCTTCAGCGTCAGCAGCGAGCGTTTGACGGCGCCTTCCGCCTCGCCGTCATAATCCGATCGACCCGCCCATTCGCCCCAGAAGTCCTTCGCCCGCTGCAGCGCGACGGCGGTATCGACCGCGACGGGCACTTCGTCGTAGCTGGCGAACCAAGTCATGGTCAGCGCCTTGCGCTCCCCGGCCGAAACGGTGAACCGGCTGTGGAACGCACGGTCGCCATGTTCGATCGGCGCGTCGAATCGCAGCACGACCGCGTTGGGCCCGGCGATCGCGACCATCTCGGCGTCGGAATGGCTCTGCACCAGCGGATGGGTGCGGCCGTCGTCGAAGCGCAGCGCCAGGCGAGACGCCAGCTCGACCGTGCCGCTCCTTCCTTCGATCACGCGCACGATGTCGGGCGCCTGGCCGCGCTCGACCGGCATGAAGTCGAGGATCGCGACCTCGCCGTCGTCGGTGCAGAATACCGTTTCGAGCACCAGGGTGTCGTCGACATAGCGCCGGCTGCGCTTGCGCACCGTGCCGGTTGGCTGCAGCCACCACCCGCCGTTCTCGCCGGTGCCGACCAATGCCGCGAGGCACGCCTGGCTGTCGAAGCGCGGCATGCACAGCCAGTCGATCGTCGCGTCTTCGTAGACGAGCGCCGCGGTCTTACCGTCCGAGATGAAACCATGGCCGCCGATGTGATCGGGGCGCCAGGCTGATGTCACGCCTCGGCTCCGCGCCGGCCCAACGCAAACGCCCCGACCCCGGCCGCCGCAATCGCGCCTGCAGCGATCCACCCGCGGTACATCGACGCGATCAGCTGCGGGCTCCAGCGCCGCGCGGTGGCATCGAACCGGCCGTGCGCGCCATGATCCCCAGGCACCGGTTCCCAGAGGTTGTTGCGGCGGTCGGGCTCGACCGGCTGGTCGTCCTGCTGCCCCTGGAAGCCGGTGGCGCCGAGATAACGGTCGAGCAGCGGCGAGGCGAAGCGGTCGCCCCAGATCGCCTCCATCGTCGGCAAGCCGACCATGATCTGCTTGCGGCGATGATGCGCGGCGAAATGGATCGCCTCGGCCGCCACTTCCGGCTGATAGGGCGGGCTGGCCGGCTTGGGCTTGCATGGCATGTCGGTCTTGATCCAGTCGAACTGCGGCGTGTTGACGCCGGGCAGCTGGACCATCGACACGCTGACCTTGCTCTTGGCGTGGAACAGCTCGGCGCGAATCGAATCGTGGAACCCCTGGATCGCGTGCTTGGCGCCGCAATAGGCCGATTGCAGCGGAATGCCGCGGTAGGCGAGGGCAGAACCGGTCAGCACCAGGCTGCCCTTGTTGCGCGGCACCATCCGCTTCAGCGCGGCGCGCGCGCCGTTGATCTGGCCGAGATAGGTGACGTCGGTGACGCGTTTGTAGTCTTCAGGCTCGACATCGAGGAACCGCGCCAGCACGCCGGCAAATGCGACGTTGACCCAGATGTCGATGGCGCCGAACGTCTCCTCTACCTGCGTGGCGGCGGCCTCCACGGCGTCATGATCGGACACGTCGCAGGGCAGCACCAAAGCCTCGCTGCCGGCATCCTCCACTTCGCGCGCGGCCGCGCGCAGGCCGTCCATGCCGCGGGCGATCAGCCCGATCTTGACGCCGTCGCGGGCAAAGCGGCGAACGACGGCGCGGCCGACCCCGGCAGAGGCTCCGGTGACGACGACGACGGGCGTGTTGCGCTTGGTTGCCATGGCGTGGCTCCTTCGGTCTGGCGTGATCGGTTCGGCGTTCGGGCAGCCGGCGAGCGCAGCCGTTCGCAGCCAAGCAGATGCTGCCGCTGCTGGGGTTGACGCCCCTTTCGGAGCGTTCGCCGGCCCGCCGACCCACCGATCGTCATTTCGCTCTGTAAAAAATGCCGGGCCGGCGACAAGTTCCCCAAAATGCCGGAAAAGCCGCGGCTGCCGCCGCCGATTGACTTTCGCTGGGTCGCGCGCGAGGCTGCGATGAACGCATCGGAGGTGCCATGAAGATCATCCCAACGGCGCTTCTGATCGCCATGGGCGTCGCGCTCGCCAGCTGCCCTGCCACGGCGCAGCAACGCTATCCGCTCTGGGCCCACGGCGCGCCGGGGTATGAAGACCGGGCGACCATCCCCGAGCTGTCGCAGGACTATTGGACCAAGCGGGTCAACAACCCCAGCATCACCGCCTATCTGCCCGATCCGAAGAATGCGACGGGTACGGCGATCGTCATCCTTCCCGGCGGCGGGCATGAACTGCTGGTTACCACCACCGAGGGCGGGGACGTCGCGCATTGGCTGGCGGACCGCGGCGTTGCGGCGTTCGTCGTGCGCTACCGATTGTTTCGAGAAAAGGGCTCTCCCTACACCGAAACGAACGCGCGCGCCGATGCCGAGCGCGCGATGCGCACCGTGAGGGCGCGCGCTGCCGATTTTCACATCGATCCGCATCGCATCGGCGTATGGGGCTTCTCGGCGGGCGGGGAGCTTGCCCGGATGGTGACGCTCAGCCCGTCGGTGTCGGCCGAGGGCACGCCCGACGCGGTTGATCGGGTATCGGAAAAGCCTGACTTCGCGATCCTGGAATTTCCCGGACCGCTGCACGCCGAGGAGCATGTCACCGCCGATT
>JBQCHA010000003.1:0-5908 GCA_051955175.1 Sphingomonas sp. | reverse complement strand
TCAACCAGCTGACCGCGACGCGACGCATTGATTTGGGCGAGGAGCGCTATCTCGACATCATCGGCGCCAAGACCGCCGCGCTGTTCGCCGCCGCCTGCCGCATCGCTGCGGTGGTCGCCGAACGGCCGCTGGGCGAGGAAGAGGCGCTGGACGCCTATGGCCGCAACCTGGGCGTCGCGTTCCAGCTGGTCGACGACGCGATCGATTATACGTCGGATGCCGGCACGATGGGTAAGGACGCCGGCGACGATTTCCGCGAGGGCAAGATGACGCTACCCGTCATCCTGGCCTATTCGCGCGGCGACGAGGAGGCTCGCGCCTTCTGGAAGCAGGCGATCGCCGGCCACAAGGTGAGCGACGCCGACTTCGCGCACGCGATCGACCTGGTCGGATCGAGCCGCGCGGTGGAGGACACGCTGGCCCGTGCCCGGCATTACGGGCAGCGCGCGATCGATGCGCTGGGCGGCTTCGCCAACGGCCCGGCCAAGGACGCCATGATCGAGGCGGTCGAATTCGCGGTGGCGCGCGCTTACTGACATCGGCAGCGCGTCCGGCGCTGCATCAGCCCAATTTCGGACGTGAACCGGAGCGGCGTGGGGCGCCGCTCCGGTCATGTCGTTACTGGAAGTTGACGTTGAGCGAGACGCCGACAACGCGCGGGTCGTTGTAGACGCCCGCCATATAGTTATCGATCACGCCCTTCAGGTTCTTCTCGTTGGTGATGTTCCGCGCGAACGCCGCCAGTTCGTAATGGCCCCAGGCGTAACCCGCCTTCAGCCCGCCCTCGAAATTGCCGTCCGAGGTGAACTCCTTGCTCATGTACGGCACGAAGCTGGTGAAGCCCTGGATGTTCCAGTCGGTGGCGATGAACGCCTTGCCGGCGCCGATTGGCGCATCGTAGCGCGCGGTCAGGTTCAGGTTGTACTTCGGCGCGTTGGGCAGTGGATTGCCGTCGATCTGCGCGAAGGTGGCGATCGATCCGAACTGCGGCCGCTGGATCGTGGGGTCGAGCACGGTGCAGACCACCACGCCGTTCAATGAGCAGACCTGCGCATAGACGCGGTTGTCGTCGATCTCGGTATGCAGCAGGCTGAGCCCGGCGGTGAGCAGCAGGTTGGGCACCGGCCGGAAATCGGCCTCGGCCTCCATGCCCCACGCCTTGGCCTTGTTGGCGTTGAACAGCACGCCGTTACCGTTGGAATCGTTGCCGTTCAGCTGGATGTTGTCGACCGTGTAGGTGAACGCATCGATGTTGAAACGCAGGCGATTATCCATCAGGCTGGTTTTGAAGCCGGCCTCGTACGACGTATCGGTTTCGGAATTCGCCGTGGTGAAGTCCGAATTGAACACCGCCGACCGGCCCTGGATGGTGGGGCCACGGAAGCCGCGGGCGATACGGGCATAGGCATTGATGCCCGGGGCGACCTCATAGAGCGCGCTGATATCCCAGCTCGGCTTGGTGTCCGACAGGCGGACATAGGTCCGGCCCTTGTAGGTCGAGACGTCGGCGACGGTATTCGCCGTCTTCAGCAGGCGCGTCTTCTTGGTGTCGTTGGTGACGCGCACGCCGCCGGTCAGCGTCAGCCGCTCGGTGGGGCGATAGCTCGCCTGGCCGAACAGGGCCCAGGAGGTGTTGACGTCGTGCAGCAGCACCCAGTTGTTCGGATTGCGCGCCGGCGGATCGAGGAAGAAGGCGCGCTGATCGAACTCGGTATGATCGCGCGAGTCGAAATACATACCGCCGACCTGCCAGGTGAAGGCGCCGCCATCGGTGCTGGCCAGGCGCACCTCTTCGGTGAACTGGCCGAGGTCGCGCAGCCGGCCCTGCGATTCGCCAAAGCCGTTGGGCCTGCCGTTGACCGGATAGTTCGCCGCCGCACCGCCGTCGGTATCGCCGCGGCTGTAGCCGTGACTCGCCTCATAGGCGGTGATCGAGGTCAGCTTGACGCCGCCGAGATCGTAGCCCGCGTTCAGCGAGACGCCGCGCGTATGATAGGCCTGCGGGTTGTTGTGGCCCTCGTCGAGTTGGACATGGCCGCGGCTGAAGCTGTCGGGCACGTCGTTCGTGCCCTTGACGATCGACTGGCGATAGAAGGTGGTCGACGACCCGCTGTATTCGCGCACATGGCCGGAGGCGAGCAGCGACAGACGGTCGTTCGGCGTCAGCAACGCCTCGACGCGCCAGTCCTTCTCGTCGAAGCCGCCCATCGCGTTCTTGAGCGGCGCGTGCGTGCCGTCATCGCCGGGGCCGGTGTAGTCATTGTCGATCCAGTTGTCGCGATGTTGGTAGAGGCCGGCGATACGCACGGCGAGCTTGCCCGGGATGATCGGGCCGCCGACGCCGGAGTCGACGTTGATGCTGTTGTAGCTGCCGTAGGACAGCGCGGCGCGACCTTCGAAATCCTGCGTCGGCTTGTAGGAATCGAACTTGATGATGCCGGCGGTGGTGTTGCGGCCGAACAGCGTGCCCTGCGGCCCGCGCAGCACCTCGACCTGCTGGATGTCGAATGCCGGGTTCGACTTCAGCACGACATGTTCCAGCACGACATCGTCCTGGATGATCGACACCGGCTGCGAGGCGCCGAGATAGAAGTCGTTGTTGCCCAGCCCGCGGATGTAGAAGCGCGGGAAGATGCGGCCGGTCGACGATTCGACGTACAGGCTCGGCACCTTGCCGGAGAGCGAGAGCAGCGTGTCGTCGCCCGCTGCCTGGAACGTTCCGAGCGTGTCGCCCTTCAGCACGCCGACCGAAATCGGCACCTTCTGCAGGTTTTCCTGCCGGCGCTCGGCGGTGACGACGATGTCGCCCAGCTGATCGCCGTCGGTCGCGGCGGTCTGTCCGGCTTGCGCGAAAGCGGGCGTGGCGAGGGCCGACAAGGCAACGGTCGCCAGCGCGACCGTCCGCACGATGAACTTCTTCATGATTTCCCCTTCTGCGGGCGCGCGCGTTGTGCGCTTGACGCCCGGAGCGGGCCTCTGCCGCGGGGGCGTGACGCAATTGTGACCAAACGCCGTCGTCACGACTTTTTTTGCTGCCGCCGGGCCCTGCACGGCCGCCGCGGCGCGGCTTGCTCTCGTTCCGGGGCCGTCTTACACCCGCACTACAGTCTCGAATATGAGGGGGTTTTCCATGCGTGTTCTGCTTGCGGCTGCGGCTGCTTCCCTGTTCGCCGCGACGGCGCTGACGCCGCCGGCGCTGGCCCAGGCGGCGCCGTCCGCCGCCAAGATCGTGCCCGATGCCGCCGCGCCCAAGGGCAAGCTGCCCGATACGGTGGTGCCCTCGGCCTATCGTCTCGATTTCACCATCGTGCCCGAGGCCGACACCTTTTCCGGCCATGGCGAGATCGACGTCACGCTGAAGCAGGGCCAGCGCAGCATCTATCTGGACGGGCGCGACCTCACCGTCACCCGCGCGGTGGCGCGCGTCGGGGGCAAGACCGTGCCGGCGACCTGGACACAGGTCGATCCGACCGGCGTCGCCCGGCTCGATTTCGCCAGCCCGCTGCCGGCCGGCAAGGCGACCCTGGTGTTCGACTATTCCGCGCCGTTCGGCGACAGCGCGGCGGGCATGTTCCACGTCAAGGTGGCCGACCAATGGTATGCCTGGACACAGTTTGAATCGATCGACGCGCGCGCCGCCTATCCCTCGTTCGACGAGCCCGGCTTCAAACAGCCCTTCACCGTCAGCGTGACGACCAAGCCCGGCCTGACGGTGATCACCAACACCCGCGAAACCGGCGTGACGAAGGTCGCCGGCGGCATGGAAAAGCACAGCTTCGAGACGACCAAGCCGCTGCCGACCTATCTCGTCGCGATCGACACCGGCCCGTTCGTCCACCAGACCGGCCTGATCCCGCCGACGCCCGAGCGCGCCCAGCCGCTGCCCTATGGCGCGGTCGCCACGCAGGCGCAGAAGGACAAGATGGCCTTGGTGATGGAGAACACGCCGCGCATCGTGTCCCTGCTCGAAAAGTATTTCGGTGAGCCGTTCCCGTTCCCCAAGCTCGACCAGATCGGCACGCCGATCATGCCCGGCGCGATGGAGAATGCCGGCGCCGACACCTATGGCGACGGCATCATCTTCCTCGATCCGCACGCCACGACCGGCGACAAGCAGGCGTTCGGCATGGTGGTCGCGCATGAGCTGTCGCACCAATGGTTCGGCGACCTCGTCTCGCCGGCGTGGTGGAGCGACATCTGGCTGAACGAGAGCTTCGCCAACTGGATGGGCTATCGCATCGGCAACGAATGGCGTCCCGATCTCCACATCGGTGTCGGCACGATCGACGAGGGCTTCCGGGCGATGGACACCGACGCGCTGAAGGTCGGGCGCCCGATCCACCAGCCGATCGAGACCAACGGCCAGATCGATTCGGCGTTCGACACGATCACCTATGGCAAGGGCGGCCAGGTGGTGGCGATGATCGCCGCCTATCTGGGCGACGAGAAGTTCAAGCAGGGCGTGCGCCTGCACCTGAAGCGCCATGCCTATGGCAATGCGACGTCGGACGAGTTCTTCCAGTCGATCGCCGATGCCGCTAAGGACCCGAAGGTGCTGGCCGCGTTCAAGAGCTTCGTCGATCAGCCGGGCGTGCCGGTGGTCGACGTCACGCGCCGGGGCGGCAAATTGCAGCTCACCCAGTCGCGTTATTCGTTCCTCGGTACCCAGCTCGCCCCCGAGCAATGGACGGTCCCGTTCTGCGTGCGCGTCGGCACCGAGAAACAGTGCACCTTGCTCGGCGATAAGAGCGCGACGCTGACCGCGCCGGCGAGCGGCGTGGTGATGCCCAATGTCGGCGGCACCGGCTATTACCGCTTCAACCTGGCACCGGCCGACTGGCAGGCGCTGATCGCACAATCGGCAAGCCTGGCGCCGGGCGAGGCGATCGCCACCACCGACAGCCTGTGGGCGGCGTTCCGTGCCGGCAAGGCGCCGGCATCGTGGCTGTTCGACGAGGCGAAGGCGATGGCCGGCAACGCCGATTCCTCGGCCAGCCTCGATCCCGGCGAGCGGATCGGGGGCCTGCGCCTGCGCGGCCTGATCGGCCCGCAGTCGGAAGCCGCCTATCGCAAGCTGATGGCGTCGATCTACGTCCCGCGGCTCACCGCGCTCGGCTTCGACCCGGCGCGCGGCGTCTATGCCAATGAAGACCCGGACAAGCAGAAGCTGCGCCAGGAGGTGGTCGATCTCGTCGCCGATGATGCCGATGACGCGGCGACCCGCGCCAAGCTGGTCGCGGCGGCCAACAAGTATCTCGCCGGCGATACTGCTGCGCTCGATCCGGCGTATCTCGGCACCGCCTTCGCGGTGGACGCGAACGAGGGCGGGCTCGACATGGCGAAGAAGCTGGTGGACGTCGGCCTGTCGAGCGAGGACGCGTCGGTGCGCGGTGCGGCGCTGTCGGGCGCCGCCGCCAGCAACGATCCGGAGGTCGCGCGTTACCTGCTCGATCTCACCGATCCGCGGCTGCGGCCGTTCGATCGCATGCGGCTGATCGGCGGCATCGTCCGCCGGCCGGCGACGCGCGACATCGCCACCGACTGGCTGCTCGGCAATTATGCCAAGCTGGTCGCCGGCGGCGGCGGCGTGTTCGTCACCGGCGCGCTGCCGGGCGCGTTCAGCATGCAGTGCGGTGCCGCGGCTGCCGACAAGATCGACAGCGCGGTCGGCGCCGAGGTGCGCAAGGCGGATGTCGGCGTGCTCGATTATGAGCGCGCGCTGGAGCGGGTGCGCGATTGCGGCGTGCTCGACCAGGCGAAGCATGCCGACATCGCCAGCGCACTGGCCGCGGCGGCGTCGTAACGCCTCGGCCGGCCGGCGCCGCGCGCGCCGGCCGGCCGACCCTCCGGCATATACCGTCCCGTCGCGTTAGCGCGAGCCAAAGCAGGCGGGGGCGACCTCGCTCTG
>JBQCHA010000002.1:0-5805 GCA_051955175.1 Sphingomonas sp. | reverse complement strand
GCCAACAAGGGCGGCGCGCCGGTGCGCGTGCGCGACGTCGCCGACGTATCGGTCGGCGGCGACCTGCGCACTGGCGCGGCGTCGGAGAACGGCGAGCAGGCGGTGATCGGCACGGCGCTGATGCTGCTCGGCGAGAACAGCCGCACCGTCGCCCGTGATGCCGGTGCGCGCATTCAGGAAATCAAGAAGTCGCTGCCGCCGGGCCTCAGCCTCGACGTCACGCTCGATCGCTCGGAGCTGGTCAACGCGACGGTCGAGACGGTGCAGAAGAACCTCATCGAGGGCGCGCTGCTGGTCATCGTCGCGCTGTTCCTGCTGCTCGGCAACATCCGTGCGGCGGTGATCACCGCGCTGGTCATCCCGCTGTCGTTCCTGCTGATGGCGATCGGGATGAACGCGCTGCAGGTGCCGGGCAATCTGATGAGCCTCGGCGCGCTCGACTTCGGGCTGATCGTCGACGGCACCGTCATCATCGTCGAGAATTTCCTGCGCCGCATGGCCGAGCGACAGGAGCATGAAGGCCGGTTGCTCGGCGCCGGCGAGCGGCTTGAGGAGGTCTCGGCGTCGGTCAAGGAGATGATCCGGCCGTCGCTGTTCGGCCAGGCGATCATCTTCATGGTGTTCGCCCCGCTGCTCACCTTTCAGGGCGTGGAGGGCAAGACCTTCTCGCCGATGGCGGTGACGGTCATGCTGGCGCTGGCAGCGGCGTTCGTGCTGTCGCTGACCTTTGTGCCGGCCATGCTCGCGGTGGTGATCCGCGGCAGGGTTGCCGAGAAGGAAGTGCGGATCATCGCCTGGGCCAAGGAGCGTTACGCGCGCGGCCTGCCCAAGGCGATGGCGCGGCCGTGGGCGACGATCGGCGTCGGCGTGGCAGTGTTCCTGGTCGCCGCTGTGACGTTTCAGTTCGTCGGGCGCGAGTTCATCCCGCAGCTCGACGAGAAGAACCTTGCGGTCTCGGCGCTGCGCATTCCCTCGACCGGGATCGAGCAATCCGCGGCGATGCAGCGCAAGGTCGAGAAGATCGTCGCGACCTTCCCCGAGGTCCGCTACGTATTTTCCAAGACCGGTACCGCCGAGGTCGCATCGGACCCGATGCCGCCCAACCAGTCGGACAGCTTCGTTATCCTCAAACCCCAGGACGAGTGGCCGGACCCGAGCGAAACCAAGGACGATCTCGTCGAGCGGATGAACGCCAAGCTCGAGACGCTGGTCGGCAACAGCTACGAGTTCACCCAGCCGATCGAGATGCGCTTCAACGAGCTGATCTCGGGCGTGCGCGGCGACGTCGCGATCAAGCTGTACGGCGACGATCTCGACCAGATGATGACCACCGCGGCGTCAATCGGCCGCGTGCTGCAGTCGATCCCCGGCGCTGCCGACGTCCGGGTCGAGCAGACCGGTGGCTTCCCGACGCTCGATTTCCGCTTCAATCGATCGGCGATCGCTGGGCTCGGCCTGTCCGTCGAGGAGGTCGCCAACACCGTGGCGACAGCGCTCGGCGGCCGCGAGGCTGGCGTGGTGTTCGAAGGCGACCGGCGCTTCAACATCGTTGTGCGCATGCCCGATGCCGCGCGCAACGACATTGAGGCGATCGGCGCGATTCCCGTCGCGCTGCCGCCCAATGCCGCCGGCGTGCGGCAGACGGTGCCGCTTCGCCAGCTCGTCGATTTTAGCGAGACCGACGGGCTCAACCAGATCAGCCGAGAGAACGGCAAGCGCCGCGTGGTGATCCAGTCGAACGTGCGCGGCGTGGATGTCGGCACCTTCGTCGAGCAGGCGCGGGCCAAGATCGATGTTCAGGTCAAGCTGCCGACCGGCACCTATCTGGAATGGGGCGGTCAGTTCCAGAGCCTGCAGGCGGCCTCGGCCCGGCTGATGGTGGTGATCCCGATCGCCGCCTTAGTGATCTTCGTCCTGCTCTTCATGGCGCTGGAGAGTGCTGCGATGGCGGCGGCGATTTTTGCCGCCGTGCCGCTGGCGGTTTCAGGCGGCGTGTTTGCGCTGGCGTTGACCGGGCAGCTGTTCTCGATCTCGGCGGCGGTCGGGTTCATCGTGCTGTTCGGCGTCTCGGTGCTCAACGGTCTTGTCATGATGACTAGCATCCAGGCACGACTTCGCTCGGGCGTGGCGGTGGATGAGGCGATCAGCAGCGGCGCGATGGAGCGTTTCCGGTCGGTCTTGATGACCGCCGTGGTGCCGTCACTCGGCTTCGTGCCGATGGCGCTCGCCCACGGCACCGGCGCCGAGGTGCAGAAGCCGCTCGCCATCACCGTGATCGGCGGCCTGATCACCGCGACCATCCTGACGCTATTCGTCCTACCCGCCATTTCGCGCCTCGTCCTGAGTCGTACGCGGCGGCGCAGGACGCCAGCCACCGATCTCGCAACCGCATGACCAGACGAGGATTGAGGCTATGACGATGCTTCTTCGCCTCTACACCGATGAAAACGCCCATGTCGGCGACAAGCGGCTGGTGGACGAACTTGTCTGCCGGGCGCGTGACGCCGGTCTGGCGGGCGCCACCGTGTTGCGCGGGCGGATCGGGTTCGGCACACGCGCCGGTCCGCTCCACCAGCACCACAGCCTTGGCGTCGGCGACAACATGCCGATGGTCATCGAGATCGTCGACGAGGAGCCCCCGCTCCGGGCCTTTGTCGCGGGCCTCGGCTGCCTGCGCCACATCGGCCTCGCGACGCTCGAACGCGTCGAGGTGCTGGCGATCCCCGACGTTGAAACAGGAGAATGACGGTGGCAGGCGCCTTCTACGAGCGCATATCGGATTGAGTATGCCAGCGATTGCCTATACTCTGATCCCGCTTGCCGCCCTGGCGCTGGGCGCGATCGCGACCACGCTCGGCAAGCCGGGACCGCGGTTACGCAGCGGCATCCAGCATGTTGCCGCAGGCGTCGTGTTTGCCGCCGCGGCGAGCGAGATCCTGCCCGACGTCAAGCATGGCGGACCGCTGCTGGCGGTGATCATCGGGGCGCTTGCCGGCATCGCGGCGATGCTGGCGATCAAGGCGATCGGCGCGCGGATGGCGGGGCCGATCGGGCTCGCCGCCGCAACCGGCATCGACTTGTTGGTCGATGGCCTAGTGCTCGGCATCAGCTTCACCGCAGGCACGCGGCAAGGCGTGCTGCTGACGATCGCGCTGACCCTTGAGGTGCTGTTCCTTGGCCTGACCTTGGTAGGCGCATTCGGCCAGTCGATGAAGCGCGCCAAGGCAATCGTCGCAACTGTCGCGGTCGGGCTGGCGTTACCGCTCGGCACGCTGCTTGGCGGCCCCGTCGGCACCCTGTCGCAGCCGCTGCGCACCGGCTTCTATGCGTTCGGGCTGATCGCGCTGCTGTATCTCGTCACCGAGGAACTGCTGGTCGAGGCGCACGAGGAGGATGGCGAGACGCCGCTGGTCACGTCGATGTTCTTCTTCGGCTTCCTTGCCATTCTGATTATCGAACAGCTGATGCCCTGATCGGGGGAAGCGATGCCGAGCCGTCTCGCTTCGCCCCGCTCGCCGAAATTCAGTGGGTCGCGGCAAGCCTGATCAGCACGGCAAAGGCGGCCAGCTGCGTCGCCGCGACGAACGTGACGAGACCGGTGATCGACAGCGGGTAAAGCAACCCGATCAGGGTCGAACCGGCCAGCCAGGCGAGGCCGTAGCCCGCGGCGAAGATGCCGTAGCCCTCGCCGCGTCGTCACCGCGGTACGATGTGGGCAAGCGCCGCGCGCATCGTCGATTCGTGGATACCCGCAGTCGCGCCCCAGAGGATTGTACCGATCCAGACGCGGGCAGGTTCGATCGAGAAGATCAGCATCGCCGCGACCACAGCCAGCCCCAGCGCGGCGCTCAGCGACCATAGTCCGACGCGATCGTAGAGCCATCCCGAGATCAGCGCCGTAACGCCCGCTGCAGCCATCGCCGCGGCATAGGAATTAGGAATCATGTTGTCGGCGAGCACGTGCGCCACATGCATGTGGTAGGCGGGCACCGCGAAGGTAGAGAAGCCCAGCATGGCGAGGCAGGTGAAGGCGAGATAGAACCAGAAGCGTGCCGGCAGCGGCTTGCGCTCGGCCGATTCAACGGCTTTGCCCGGCCTTTCGGCTTCGTAGGCGAGCGGGTGCGGCACCTAGAGGCGCAGCCAGACGAGCACCGCCAACGCCAGCGCGCCGGGAATTGTAAGCACCAAGAAGCCGCCGCGATATCCGGCCAGCGCGATCATCGCGGCGACAATCAAAGGGCCGATCAGCGCGCCCGATTGATCCATTGCTTCATGGATTGCGAAGGTCATGCCGCGCCCGAACCGGAAGCCCGCCGCCGCCAGCATGCTGTCGCGCGCCGGCGTGCGCACTGCCTTGCCGAACCGCTCCGCTACGATCAACGCCGCCGCCTGCCAAAACACCTGCGCCAGCGCGAGCAGCGGCACGGCGACCACCGTCGTCGCATAGCCGGCTGTCGACAGCGGCCACAATCGTCCGGCGCGATCGGCGAGCTTGCCGCTCGGCAGCCGCAACACCAGCGCCGCCGCCTCGCCGATCCCGGTCACCAGCCCGACGATCGCCGCCGAGGCGCCGAAGGTCGCGAGATATGGCCCGGTGATCGACCGCGCGCCCTCATAGACCGAACATGCTGACCGCGCCGAATGCGATAACGAAGCATCGGCGAAAGACGACTAGAATATGTGCTGGCGCTGATCTGGGTTCTTCCATCTCGATGCCGCACAGGCTGTCGCAGATCGAGGTGGTTCTGGCGAGCAAGGCGATCGGCATGCCAACTCGCAAGCCGCTTGACGATCGCCCACATAGAGGTAGGGGGTATGCCTATGGCCCACCTTTCCGGAACCAATGCCGACCTCCTTGCCCGCGTCCGCCGCATCGCGGGGCAGCTCGGCGCTGTCGACCGCGCGCTCCAGTCGGAATCGAGCTGCACCGAGGTGCTTCATCTCGTTGCGGGCGTCCGCGGCGCAGTGAACGGCCTGCTCGACGAGATTATCGCCGAGCATCTCGAGGCGCATGTCTCGCGGCCCGGCCTGTCCGACGAGGAACGAGCCGAAGGTGCCGAAGAGCTGCTGGCGGTGATCCGTCGATACTCGAAATAGGAACGGTCATGGCAGCATCAGCGACGATCGGCACGCACCCTCACGACCACGTCTTCCTTGGTGCCGGACATGAGCGCAACGAACGGCGGACCTGGTTCGTCATCATCCTGTGCGGCGCGATGATGCTGCTCGAGATTGTAGGCGGACTCGCCTTCGGTTCGATCGCGCTCGTCGCCGACGGGCTCCATATGTCGACTCATGCCGGCGCGCTTCTGCTCGCGGCGCTCGCCTACACCTTCTCGCGCCGCCATGCGAAAGACCCCCGCTTCACTTTCGGGACGGGCAAGTTCGGCGACCTTGCGGGGTTCACCAGCGCGATCGTGCTCGCGATGATCGCCTTGCTGATCGGGTATGAGTCAGTCACCCGTCTGTTGGCGCCGGTGCCGATCCATTTCAGCGAAGCGATCTCGATCGCAATGCTCGACTTGTGCGTGAACGTCGCCAGCGCGTGGTTGCCGAGCGGCGACCATGATCACGGCCATTCGCGTAGTCATGGCGGGCATTACGATCATGCAGACGATGAAGCGGGCGCGCGTCAGCTCAGCGTCGGCGACGTGGCGGTGACGCTCTCGATCCACGAGGACGGCGGGCCGTCGCGGTTCCGCTTGGTAGCCGCTGGCGGCGGGTCCCTGGCATCCGACGTCAGCGTCCAGACGATCCGACCCGATGGCGCGCGGCAGCGCTTTTCGTTCGCCGATCGCGGCGGCT
>JBQCHA010000001.1:0-4430 GCA_051955175.1 Sphingomonas sp. | reverse complement strand
CGATTAGGTCGGCGCCGATCGCGATGTCGCCCCGCGCCCCCGTCAGCCGCGCGACCATAGCCACCGCCTGCGCGCGGCGGTGGCGCCCCGTCATACCCGTCAGCACCAAGTAGTCGCCCGCCAGCAGCGACAGGTGCAGGTGCGGCATCACCCGCGGCTCTTGCGTCACCAGGGCGAACAGCCGGTCGTCGATCTCGATCGAATCGAGCGACGACAGCCGCAGCCGCTCCAGCTTGGGAACGTGCCGCAGGATGCGCTCGACCAATTGCCCCAGCGTCGGCGCGCCCGGCAGGTCGGGGCCATAGCTGGTAAGGTCGACGCCGGTCAGCACCACCTCGCGATGCCCGGCATCCACCAGCATCGCGATGCGATCGATCACCGCGCCGGCCGGCACTGACCGGCTGTTGCCGCGTCCCTGCGGGATCGCGCAGAAGGTGCAGCGATGGTCGCAGCCGTTCTGTACCTCGACGAAGGCGCGCGCATGCCCGTCGAAGCTCGTCGCCAGGTGCGGCGTCGTCTCGCGCACCCGCATGATGTCGCCGACCAGCACCGGCGTCGTCGCCTGCCACGCCGCCGGCAGCAGTTTCTCGGCATTGCCGATCACCCGGTCGACCTCGGTCATCGCGGCAAAGCCGGCGGCATCGATCTGCGCCGCGCAGCCGGTGACGACCAGCTCCGCTTCCGGCCGTTCGCGCCGCGCGCGGCGGATCGCCTGGCGTGTCTGGCGCACCGCGGCGTTGGTCACCGCGCAGCTGTTGACCACCACCGCGTCGCGATTGCCGAGCAGCGCACGGATCGTCTCGCCCTCGGCGAGGTTGAGCCGACAACCGAGATTGATGATATCCGGGCCGGTCACGCGCGCATGAAGGGCAGGGGAAGCAACATGGCGAACGATCTAGGGGCGCAAGCCGGTGAAGTCCATGCGGCAGCACGCGCCGTGCTCGCCTTCTGGTTCGACGAGACGCCGCGCGAGGCATGGTTTGCCAAGGACGCCGATCTCGACCGCACCATCGCGACGCGCTTCGGCGGCCTTCGCGATGCCGTGCTGGCCAGCGGCGCGGCCGGCTGGACACTCGACCCGGAGACATTGCTCGCGGCGATCATCCTGCTCGACCAGTTCTCGCGCAACATCCATCGCGGCAGCGCCCAGGCCTATGCCGCCGATGCTCTGGCGCTCGATCTCACCCATCACGCGCTCGCCCGCGAATGGGATGACGGGATGCCGGCGGCCTGGCGCGCCTTTCTCTACATGCCGCTGATGCACGCCGAGGATCGCGAGGAGCAGCGGCTCAGCGTGGATTGCTTCACGCGGTTGGGCGATGCCGAGAACCTCGCCTATGCGCGCCAGCACCGGGTGGTGATCGATCGCTTCGGCCGGTTCCCGACGCGCAACGTCGCGCTCGGCCGCGTCTCCACCCTCGCGGAAAAGGCCTACCTCAGCCAGTCAGGGATTGGCTGGTGAAGTCGTCGTCGCCGCCGCTGCGCACCGATCCCTGCAACAAGCGGCGCTCGGCGAGGTAGCGGCGGGCATTGGCCGGGCTCATCGTCCGGCCATACAGCCAGCCCTGCGCCTTGGCGCAGCCGAGCGCCCGCAGCCGATCCTCGATCGCGCTGTTCTCGATGCCCACGGCGGTGACCGGCAGGTTCAGGCTGTCGCCCAGCCGGGTGATCGCGTTGACGATCGCCGCGCTTTCGGCATTGTCGTTGATCGTCGAGACGAAGCTGCGGTCGATCTTGATGCTGTCGAACGGCAGCGCGCGCAGGTGCGCCAGGCTGGAATAGCCGGTGCCGAAATCGTCGAGCACCAGGCGCACGCCCTGGTTCTTCAGGCTGCCGACGATCGATTGCGCCAGCGCCAGGTTCTCGAACAGCGCCTCTTCGGTGATCTCGATCTCCAGCCGTGCCGACGGGAAGCCGGTTTCGGTCAGCACCTTGATGATCTTCTGCGCCAGCCAGGGATCGCGCAGCTGGCATGGCGAGATATTGACCGACAGGCTCAGCGACGGGTGCCAGTCGCGCGCCGCGGTGAACGCCTGGCGCATCACCGACAGCGCCAGGTCGCTGATCAGCCCGGTTTCCTCGGCGATCGGGATGAACGCCCCTGGGGAGATCAGTCCGCGGCGCGGATGCTCCCAGCGCGCCAGCACCTCGAACCCGTGCAGCAGCCCGGTGGTCAGGTCCACCTGCTGCTCGAAATAGGGCACGATCTCGCGCGCCGGGATTGCGGTGCGCAGGCCGTTTTCCAGCTCGGCGCGCAGCTTCAGCTCGCGCTCCATCGACTGGTCGAACCAGGCGTGGCGATTGCGGCCCTGCTTTTTCGCCGCATACATGGCGATGTCGGCGCTACGCATCAGCCCCTCGATCCCGCCGCTTTCGGCATCCGATCGCGCGACCCCGATCGACGCGCTGACCTGTAGCTGCAAGCCTTGCGTCGCGAAGGGCTGGGCAAGGTGCGACACCAGACGCTCGGCGATCCGCGCCACCGTATCGGGGTGATCGGGCTCGAACGGGAACGCGCAGGCGAATTCGTCGCCGCCGAAGCGGCCGAGCAGCGCGCCCGTCGGCAGCACGCCGGCAATCTGCGTCGCGACATGGCCCAACAGCGCGTCACCGATCGCATGGCCATGCATGTCGTTGACCGTCTTGAAATGGTCGAGGTCGACGACCAGCACCGCCACTGCCTTGCCGGCGCGCTGCACGCGGGCCAGCATCGCCGCGCCCTGTTCGGGGAACGAACGACGGTTCAGGAACCCGGTCAGCGGATCGCGCGAGGCCAGCTGCTGCGCGCGCTGCTTCGCCTCGACATGCTCCTGCAATTGCGCCGACAGCTCGGCATGGCGGCGCCAGCCGAACAGGATCAGCGCGACGTTGAGCAGCAGCGCGATCACCAGCGGGCGGTCCGGCATCCGCGCGCCGAACGCATAATGGCCGACGATGCGCGACAGCACCGCGCTGCCGATGCCTACGAACAGCAGGATGGATGCGACGGTGACCGCGCCGGTCAGCGTCTCCGGACGCATGCCGGTGTCGGCCTCGTCTCGGGTCGAGGATGTGTCGGTGCCGGGAATTGCGGGCGAAGCCAAAAGATCGTGCTCCGGATCAGGTTGGACCGGCATCTTCGCAGTGGCCGGTGTAAAAGAGGTTAAGCGGTCGGGCGCTGCGGGCCTCCACCGGCCTCCCGGCGGGCACGGCTTGCCTTGTTCGGCGCGATCGGGTAGGGGCCGTGGCCACGTTCCGTTAAGAACGCGACAACGACAAGCGCCCGAGGGCGTCCGCTGGCCGGCGAGGTTTCGCCCGCCGGCGCGTTTTGCGTTTTGCGGATGACGATTGTGAGGGTGAGCTTATGTTCGACAGCTTGAGCGACCGGCTTGGCGGCGTCTTCGACCGCCTGCGCGGCCGTGGCGCGCTGACCGAGGCGGACGTCCGCTCGGCAATGCGCGAGGTGCGCGTCGCGCTGCTCGAGGCCGACGTGGCGCTCCCCGTCGCGCGCGAGTTCACCGACAAGGTTACCGAACAGGCGATCGGCCAGAACGTGCTGCGCTCGGTCACGCCGGGGCAGATGGTCGTCAAGATCGTCTCCGACGCGCTGACCGAGATGCTGGGCGCCGACGCGTCGGAGCTGATGCTCGACGTCACGCCGCCGGCGGTGGTGATGATGGTCGGCCTGCAGGGCTCGGGCAAGACGACCACCACGGCGAAGATTGCCAAGCGCCTGTCGAAGGACCGCAAGAAGGTGCTGATGGCGTCGCTCGACGTCAATCGCCCGGCCGCGCAGGAGCAGTTGGCGACGCTCGGCACCCACGCCGAGGTCGCGACGCTGCCGATCGTGCAGGGCCAGCAGCCGGTCGACATCGCGCGCCGCGCGCTGCAATCGGCCAGGCTGCAGGGCTATGACGTCCTGATGCTCGACACCGCCGGTCGTCTGCACGTCGATCAGGCGCTGATGGACGAGATGAAGGCGGTCGCCGACGTGGCGAACCCGGCCGAAATCCTCCTGGTCGTCGACTCGCTGACCGGCCAGGATGCGGTCAACGTCGCGCAGAGCTTCTCCGAACAGGTGCCGCTGACCGGCGTCGTGCTCACCCGGATGGACGGCGATGCTCGCGGCGGTGCGGCGCTCTCGATGCGCGCGGTGACCGGCAAGCCGATCAAGTTCGCCGGCACCGGCGAAAAGCTCGACGCGATCGAGGCCTTCCATCCCAGCCGCGTCGCCGGCCGCATCCTCGGCATGGGCGACGTCGTCAGCCTGGTCGAACGCGCCGCGCAGACGATCGAGCAGGAAGACGCCGAGAAGATGGCGGCGAAGCTCGCCAAGGGTCAGTTCGACATGAACGACCTGAAGTCGCAGCTTCAGCAGATGCGCAAGATGGGCGGCCTCGGCGCGCTCGCCGGGATGATCCCCGGCATGAAGAAGGCGCAGGCGGCGATGA